>NHDO01000064.1 GCA_002171735.1 Proteobacteria bacterium TMED61
AATCAAGCTTGCGCAGCAAGCTGAAAAGCCGCGGGGAAGAGAACCGANTTCGACGCAGCTNGTTGCGCACCTGCCGGCCAGGCAAAATCAGTCGGGACGTTGACGGGTCAGCNGCTCACCAAAACTGACGTATTCACTGGCACCCAGTCGNCCAACCGGGTTGATCTTTTCCGCNAGGATTTTNCGCCGGCCTTTGGCATCTTCTCCAANNGCACNATCGTCTATGAAAACCCCGTGAACCTCGCCCAGAATGAGTGACTGGGGTCCCTCCCCGATATAGTGGATATCGTACAGNCTGCAGGCAAAAGCTACCCGGGCATCCGCCAGNCGCGGCANGCGGGATCCCTCAATCGGCACCGTCGCCAGTCCCAGCTGATCGACCTCCGAAACACCGGGATCAAGGCTTGCCGAGGAGGCATTCATGTTATCCAGTTGATCGAGGCTCGTGATATGGATGACGAAATCCCGTCGGTCGCGAATATTGTCGCGGGTGTCCTTGATTCCGCCGTCTGGCTTGACGCCGGCCGAGATCATCACCAGCGCAGGCTCACTCGAAACCGCATTGAAATAGGAATACGGCGCAAGATTGAGCGAACTATCCGGATTCTCCGATAACACCCAGGCAATCGGCCGGGGAATTACTGTCTGGGTCATGGTGATGTACACCTGCTGAGGTGTCATGTCGTCAAAATCGATATACATTCTCTGCTCCGTTAGCGGCCTAGGCCTGCGCGTCCATTAAATATTTCCAAAGAAATCGGGTTACCCGGCGCAAATGATCACATAGGAATCCTCGTGATCGATTCGAGGTCTGGCGGGTTTTCCTAACCAGTCAGTTGCGAGATCAAGGGCAATATGGTCTCGCTCAGTACCTTGGCATCTACGGGACCGATGTGTTTGTAACGGATCACCCCTTCGCGGTCGATGACAAAGGTCTCAGGCACACCATAGACGCCCCAATCGATGCCGACGTCTCCCTCACGGTCTACGGCGATTATGTCGTAGGGATTTCCAAACTCGCGCAGCCAGCTNCGGGCATCGGCAGGAGCATCCTTGTAATTGAGTCCCACGATCCTGACGATCTGCCGTCCGGCAAGATCGTTCAGCAGCGGATGCTCCACACGACAGGCACTGCACCAAGATGCCCAGACATTCAGCAACCAGACCTCGCCGCGCATCTCGGCAGTGCCGACCACCCCCTCCATCTGCAGCAGTCGGGGCAGTTCAAACTCCGGCGCGGACTTATCGATCAGCGGCGAAGGCACCTCTCGTGGATCGAGCTTCAGCCCGAGCGCAAGGAAAACGGCGACCACGACAAAAATCAGCAGCGGCGCTAGAAAACGCACGGATTTCACGCGAGGGCTCCAACGGACCTTTTTGTCACGATACGTATAAGGGTCTGAACCCGGATTACCGGCAGATCCTTANCCATCCGATGGCTCTGAATCGACGAGCGCTCTGATCATGGAGATCACTTCAGGAGCATCGAAATCGCGCTCGCCGGTGGCGATATATCGGGCCCGACCCTGCCCATCGATGATGTAAGTCGTGGGCANCGCCCGCACTTTCCAGTTTTTGGTCGTAACCAAATTTTCATCTAGCAGTACCGGGTAATCCAAACCCGCATCGAGTCGGTTAAGAAAACTTTTCACCTGCTCTAAATCTTCACCCACGTTAACCGCGATCACTTCAAAGGGCTCGTCTGCAAGACGGTTTCGAACCGCCTGCATCGAAGCCAGTTCCTTAACGCAGGGTGGGCACCAGGTTGCCCAGAAGTTGACCAACAGTACTTTCCCGGAAAAATCATCGAGCGATCGCTGGTCACCGTTGAGATTGTTCAGAACGAGCACAGGCGGCGAGACATGTTCGGTAGGCACGGGCGACAGCGGTGGCGAATTCGTACCGGCCGCATAGGCCCCAGCCGAAAACACCGCGGTCAGTAAGACGATTACCGCAGGCCGGAACACTGTGCGGTACCTCACACCAACGGATCAGTTAATGGCAGACGCTGCCGCGTGGGCCATGGGAATNAGTTCCCCGGCGGGCACGTAACCGGGAATGGTTTTACCGTCCTGCAGCACAATGGTCGGCGTACCACGAACCCCTACGCCCTCTGCCGCTTCCATGTGTCTTGCGATATCGGTTTTACAACTTCGCGACTCTACGGCTTTGCCTGATTTTGCATCAGTCATTGCCTGCTGGGGATCATCCGAACACCACACCGAGACCAGCGTATCGAAAGAAGACGACTGCACGCCAGCACGGGGGTAACCGAGGTAACGCACCTCGACCCCGGCAGCCAGCAACTGATCTATTTCGTCGTGCAGGCGCACACAGTATCCACACTCCGTATCGGTAAACACCGTTATGGAGCTGATGGTTTCGGACGGAGAGAAAACCACCATCCCGGCTTCGTCCAACCCGCCGATTACCGACTTGCGGCCTGACTTTCTGGCGTCTTCGGTCAGATTTGTACCCTGGTCGAGATCAATCAGATCACCGCTCAACAGGTGCCGGCCATCTTCAAAAAGGTAGACGACCTGTGTCCCGAAAGTGACTTCATATAGGCCCGCCGCGGGGGTCGCCACAACCGAGTCCGGCAGCCGGTCGGGAATGAGGGCAGCAGCTTTATCCTGCACGACCTGTGGGACACTCTGTGCAAGCGTGATGCCGGCAAAAAAAGAAAGCGCAATGAAAAGAAGGGTACGAGAAGTCATGAGACGACGCTCTTGAAGGCTGATCAAAAAGATAGCGATAGTCTACTCGATAGACCGAAGACCCTGACGACCGCCTATGGTCTGTAAGCGCGGCTCGAGCTCATCTGTCGCGGCCAATACGGGCCAAAACGCGCGCTGGCTGTTTCGAGTGCGCTTCGAGGGTGAGAAAGGTATGAATGAAAGTACCTGCGCATACTGTCCCTACCGCAAAAATAAGAATATCCATGTGAGCCTTCTTTTAGGTGAATTAACACGGCGTACTGTACGCATGAGAACGTGACCGGCCCGTCGCGTAAATGTGAGGACCGCGTGAAGCCACGGCAGTCCGGTTCATGACGCCGGAGAGCGGGTCTTCTCAGCGAGAAAGGCCTCGGCCGCGGGAAAGATCCTCTCGCGGCGTGCGCTGGAGAGGCGAGCCAGATTGCGGGGCATCATCGCGGTTCGGTGATTGCGCGCTAATACATCGGCGTGATCCTGAACAAATCTCCAGTACAGGCCATCGACCGTATCGCACCAGTCGCCTCGGCCGAAGTCCCCCATCTTAAGCAGGTAGCTTGAACCACAGATATAGGGCTTCGTGGCGAAGATCCCGCCATCACTGAACAAACCCATCCCGAACACGTTCGGACCCATCACCCAGTGTGCAGAATCGATATACATTTCCATGAACCAGCGATACGCGGACTGTGGCTGGACACGGCAGAGGTTCATCAGGTTGGCCACGACCATCAGCCGCTCGATATGGTGCGCCCATCCCCATCGCCGCGTCTTGCGGATCACATGATCCAGCGGCGCGATACCGGTAGTACCCTCGTACCAGTGACTGGTCAGTTCCGAACGGTGACCGAAAAAGTTAGCAGAGGATTGCTCGGTACCAAAATGATGATAGATCCCCCGGATGAACTCACGCCATCCAATTACCTGCCGAACAAACCCTTCCAGGGAATTCAGCGGAACCGGACTGCGCTGGTGAGCCCGCATCACCCTGCGGATCACATCTGCCGGCGTCAACAGGCCAACGTTCAACAGGGGTGAGATCAACGAGTGGTACACCACATCCGATCGGGTCGTGAGAGCGTCCTCATAGTCACCGAACGACAACAGGCGGTCATCAATGAATTCGGTCAGCCAACGCTCCGCCTGCCGACGCGTTGCGGGATAACAGAAATCATCGGCATCCCCGGGCGCTACCGAAAAGTGCGACCTTACAAACGTCATCACCTCGCGCGTTGTCTTGTCAGGGCGCGAGAATCTCGGAGCAGGCGGCGTGAGTGACTTGGGCAAGGCCTTGCGATTTTCCGCATCCAGGCTCCATTTGCCGCCCAGAGGCTTGCCGTCCGCATTCACCAGGAGGCCAAGATCTCGTCTTTGTTGTCTGTAGAAACTTGCCATCCGCGGCCGAGACTCCTGTTGAAGGTAGTCGGCAAACCTGTCCCGTGAGCACAAAAACATCGGGCTTGAAAGAGCCTTCTGGTTCAGGCCCATCGATTTTGCGAGATCAGAGACCACAGCGGCGCAGGCTCGATCCTCAATTTCAAAATGCAGCAGTTCTGAAAAAGAGGCGTTTTTCGCAGCATGCCTGACCTGATCGGAAAACGTCCCAAAACGTTCATCCTCAAGAGAGTGGTAGATCACCTTGGCACCGACCTTGCGCAACTCGTCTGCATAAGAGCGCAATGAGCGGATCAACATCACCAGTTTCAGTTGGTGATGACGGTCATCTATCAGGTTTGGCGCCCATTCCGAAAGCAAAAAGTCACATTGAAGCCAGGGATTGACGAACCGCACAGGAAAGCACTGACCCGGCAGGACTAGAAAAAGACCACGAGTGGGGTGTTCTGCCGAGGGTGACATGGGTGAAAGCAGATTCAACCGAGACAGTACTGCGCAGCCACGCTACGCAGCTTTATTCCGTCAGTCCCACTGCTGCGGCGTGAGGCGCAGATCTGCCGCGTCATAACCCATCGCGATGATGCGCCCTAAAAGCGTCTGATACTCTTCATCAGGAATGTTCGGCTCTCTTGCCATCAGCCAGACCAAATCACGCTTTTCCCGAGCGATAATGACGCGACTGTAGTCCTCATCCAGATACACGATCTGATAGTCCGCCTTGATCGGCCAGATGAACTGCATTCCCCAGACCGCGTTGGAACCGTCCGGCTGTATAAAGCCCCTCGGCCGGTAAGTGCGCTCTGGGCCGTCGATACTTCCTTTACGAAAGGTAAAAGTGGTGCTGATGGTGCCGTCTTCTTCGAGCTCATAGTGCTCGATGGCGTTAACACTCTCCCGGTCGATAAAGGTGGGCGTGGAGGCAATGACATACCAAGCGCCCATGAAACGCTCAAGATCAACGGAAGGGACCGGCTTTAAGGGTTCGAGCGCCATCAGTCCAATTGGCCAGAGTAAGGCGGCAAGAGCCAGCATCGGTCCCAAGCGCTGCTGTGCACGCTGACGGCAGGAGCTCGCACAAGTGCCCCTCACCTGCGGTCAAACAGATAATGGCATACCTGCCATTCCTGCCCGTTGCGCGTACCGAACAGCTCCGCACAAGCCATGAAGAAAACGCGCCATCGGTTAACCCAGATCTGCGCCTGACCTGACCCATAGGTCTTTTCGAAAATCTCTAGGACCTGCGGCTTTTTACGATCGAGGTTTTCAAGCCAGGCTTCTGCGGTTTTCTGGTATTCCACCCCACTCCAGTTCCAGCGATCAGTACATTCCAGGGAGCGGGAGAAACGCAAGGGAAGATCAATACTCGGCATCATGCCTCCGGAAAAAAAATAGCGGCTCATCCAGTCTGTGTTGTCCCGATCCTCGAAAAGATACGGCGTGCTGTGGTGGCAAAAAATGTGCATGAAAAAACGCCCGTCCGGTTTCAGCCACCCAGCTACCCTATCGAAAATGCTGGCATAGTTACGCAGGTGCTCAAACATCTCGACCGACACGATGCGGTCAAAATGCTGGTCTACCGAAAAATGGTTGACGTCTGCGGTAATGATCCGCACGTTGCCAAGACCCGCCTCGATGGCGCGCTGCTCGATAAACCATCGCTGCGAATGGGAGTTGGAAACAGCCGTGACAGTCGATCCGGGATACGTTTTTGCCATCCACAACGTCAGCGAACCCCAGCCGCAACCCAGCTCCAGAATCTGCTGGCCATCCTGCAGGTCTGCATGTGCACCACTTAAGGCAAGCGCCTGCGCCTCGGCCGCGTCGAGCGAATCGACTCCTCCCCAGTAGCCGGAGCTGTATTTCAGGTGGGCGCCCAGCACCTGCTGAAAGAACTCTGCGGGCACTTCGTAGTGCTGCTCGTTCGCCTTGTGCACAAGCGGGGCAACCGGCGCCTCCCCCATGCTATGAACGAATTCATCCAGATGTTGGCTTTGCTGCGCTTTGGGGATCTGGATCTCGCGCATCCGCTGCCGACAGAGCGAACGGATCCCGTTGCGGACAATCGAATCCGGAACCCACCCTCGCTCTACTGCCTTTAATGCAGTTCCGGAGATAAAAGTGCTCATGTTATTTCCCCTGGGGTGTTTGTCCCTTCCATTTCTTCTGATGCCGCCCGGCGCCTCGGACGGGTCTTCATTTCGATCATCAGCAAACAGGGCATCACCAGAATCCACGCAATCACCACAGCCGGCAACAGATGAATTTCAAGCGCGCCGAGTTTATCTCCTGCCAGATAGGCCAAGGGACCGCCGATAGCGCCGCACAGGGTCGCCAACACGAAGCGCCCACAAAGCCAGCCCATGCAGTGCCTGAGCGCTGCCGCAAAATTTATCCACAATGCCAGCATCCAGAGGGTAGTCGGGAATCCGGGTCCTGCGGACTCGGGGAAGACCATGGCGCCAGACCATACCAATATGGAATCAGTCACCCCGCCGAGCACGGCCGCGCCCAGCCAAAGTGGAAAGTCATCCCGGGCGCAGTTCTGCCAAAGCGCGTAGGCCCCGACCCAAGCCGCCACCATGATGGGGCCTAACCACGATAGTCCTGCAGAGGCACCCCACACGCCGACAAGCCAGGCGAACTGAAACGCAGCGAAATTAACCCATTGATGGGTACGCAGGGTCACCATTGCGGCAACGCCTCACAGGAGACACTGCCACGCCAGTCGGGCCGCGCCAGCACCATCTGCACATCTGACAGGTAACGCTCTGCAAAGCCGGCTTCACAATAGGAAAAATAGTACTGCCATAGCCGTATAAATTGGTCCGGATACCCTAAGGCCAGAATGTCAGCACGCCGGGCATTGAAGCGGTCGTGCCACAGCCGCAGCGTCTTGGCGTAGTGTGGCCCGATATCTTCCAGATGCACCAGTTTGCAGTCTGTCCGGTTCGCAAAGGCACGGCTCATCGCACCCAGTGACGGAACACAACTTCCGGGGAAAATGTAGCGCTGGATGAAATCGCAACCTTTCAAATACTGCTCATAACGCTGGTCAGGCATCGTGATCGCCTGGATCAAGGCGATGCCATCAGGATGCAGTAGCGACGAAATCCTGGCGAAAAAGTCACCCAGAAACTCATGCCCCACCGCCTCGATCATCTCAATCGACACCACCCGATCGTAAGTGTCCTGATGATCGCGGTAATCGCTTAGGAGAATCTCGACCCGATCGCTCAACCCGGCCTTCGCGACTGCAGCCCGGGCGAAGTCGTGCTGCTCTTGAGAGATAGTAATACCGGTGACCCGGCAGCCATATTCACGTGCGGCATGGATGGCAAAGCCGCCCCAGCCGCAGCCCACCTCAAGCACATGCGTCTCGCCCGACAACGACAACTTGGCGCAAATACGCTCCAACTTATTACGGGCTGCCTGCTCCAACGGATCGTCAGCGTTACGAAATATGGCGCTCGAGTAATTCATGGCCGGGTCAAGAAACAGCGAAAAAAGATCGTTGCCAAGGTCATAGTGCTCAGCGATATTCCGACGGCTGCCCGTGTGTGAATTACGGCGTCGCTGATGGAAAAGCGAGGCGGCGCGGGCGGCGAGCCGTGCCCAGCCCTGATCAAATCCGTCAGTCAAATCGGGATTCCGGGCGAACAACGCGATTAGCCGGGTAAGGTCATCGCTGTCCCAGTTACCTGCCATCCAACCTTGAGCAGCTCCCAAGCTCCCGCGAAGAGCGAGGTCGGTATAAAAGTCAGGACTGCGGACCACCAGATGGGCCGGCACGCCTTCGCCACTGCCCAGCGTCAGTGTTTCCTGGCCGTCGGTCATTACCAGGTTCCCTGTGAGCCCAGCCAGTCGGTCGATCAGCACCGCACGGCATTTCCTTTCAAACCAGGTTGCGTGTGATCTCTGACCGGGCACCGGGTAAACGGCTGCGTTTTCGTTCAATCCTTTCTCCTCATTCTCGTCATCTTGGTGGGTATTGGCGTTGGGCTGATCGGACTGCCCCGCACCTACGTGGCATCGGGGTGCGGCACAAACGGCACGCGCTTCAACCAAAGGCGCAGGGCCTGCCAATAAATAGCGGTAACGACCCGCAAGGTCATCAATGGAAAACGCAACAGTGCCTGCCTCAGCGTCCGGGCGCTGAGCGCGCTCGATTGCAGGTCAAGAACCGCGGAGAACATCTCTTTACCACTCTCGAAAGACTGCATTTTGACTCGAAGCCGGTCATCAGGTTGTGAAAACTGCCAGCGGTATCGTTGCTCCATCCGCATGAAAGGCGACACATGGAAGGCTTTGTCAAATTCAAAGACTTTGTCCGTTGGATCAACACCATCAGGGTAATGCATCACATAACAGTGCTGCTCTCCCCAGGGCGTATTGTTGACCTCGGCAACAACATACTCAACTCGCCTGCCGGACTTATCCCAGCAAAAATAAAAACTGACCGGATTCATGCAGTAGCCAAAGTATCGAAGATGCGTGAGCAAAGTAATCGACCCCTGGGGCGGGCGACCCCCTTCGCGTTCGATCAGTGTCGCTACCGAGGCTTTGAGCGACTGCTTCGGATCACCCAGGTGATCCCCCCGACGAAACCACGCCAATGCGGGTCGCGTTGCCGACCACAGCCAGTACCGATCGAAGAGATTGGGCAGTTCATCAAGGTCCAGGTACACCATAAAGAGGCGATAACAGAATCCATGCGGCTGGGGATGCTTTCGCTGATGCCATATCCTGCCGATATAAAGCCGACTGTTCAAAAAGGTCGCTCCACACCGAAGGCATCACAGACCAGTGCGCCACTGCGTACTCCGTCTTCGTGAAAACCAAAACCCCAGTAGGCACCGCAATAACTGAGCCCGCGGCGGCGAATCATTTGGGCATGACGAGCCTGGGCTTCGTCGCGCCCCGGACCAAACAGCGGATGGCGAACAGTCTCTTTATGCAAAATCGCATCGGAGCGAAGGTCTTCCTGCTGATTAAGCGACACACAAAAAGTCTGGCGACTTTCAAGCGCCTGCAATTTGTTCATGTTGTAGGTCACACAGGTGCCTAAGTGCGCATCTTCTTTAATTCGGTAATTCCAGCTTGCCCACGCACGGCGGGTTCGCGGCAAAACGCTAGTATCCGTATGCAGGCAAACCTCGTTGTCCTGATACGGGAAGGTACCGAGCAGTTCTCTTTCCTCCTCTTCAACTTCTGCTACCAGGGCGAGACTGGTATCGGCATGGGTGGCTAGCACTACCTCATCAAAAGTCTGGCTGTCTCCCCCATCGAAGCAGACCTTAACGCCTCGACCCGCACGCAGAATCTGCGTCACGGGTCGATTCAGGCATAGTTGTGATCCGAGGGTTTGCGCGATCCGCTCAACATAGTGACGCGAACCGCCTGTAACGGTGCGCCAAACCGGGCGCTTGCCGATCTGCAGCATCGCGTGATTACGCAAGAATTCCAGCACAAAGCGCATCGGGAAATTTCGGAACGTGCGCGTATCGCACGACCAAAGCGCGCCTCCCAGCGACAGCAGATACCGATCAAGAAAAACATCACTGTAACCGTGCTGCTTCGCAAAATCGCCCACCGTGATGTGATTCTCAAGTCCCGCTTCGAGACTCTGTTTTCCATCGCGGTTGAAACGCACAATGTCTTTGAACAGACGCCATGCGTCAGGACGCATCAGATTACTGCGTTGAGCAAAAAAGGTATTGAGGTTGGATCCGCTGAATTCAAAACCGGTCACATCGCAGCGGACACCGAAACTCATGTCAGATGACTGTGACTTGACATCGAGCGCATCAAAGAGCGCACTCAGTAACGGATAATGCACAAAGTTAAAAACAATGAAGCCGGTGTCTATGGCAATAGTGGAACTGCCGTCACGTACGTCGACGGTATGGGCATGCCCCCCGGGACGCCCCGCCGCCTCAAACACGGTCACTTGGTGCTGACGGCTGAGACCCAACGCGCACGTCAGGCCGGATACCCCGGCCCCTACAACCGCAATATTCAACGCCGGCTCCGACCCGCCTCGATAATTTTGCTCGGCACGGGCCGAAGGTTCCAGACCAACCCCAGCATCTGAAGCATTCTCAGCCCCAGATAGGAAAGGTCAAGTTCCCACCAGTAGAAACCCTGCCTCGCCGCGCCGGGGTAGCGATGGTGGTTGTTATGCCACCCCTCGCCCAGCGTCAGCAACGCCAGCGCGGCGTTGTTGCGGCTGTGATCCGGCGTGTCAAAGCGTCTCCCGCCGAAACGATGGGCAAGAGAGTTGATGGTGTAGGTCGCGTGGTAAAGCAAGGTCGTCGATACGAAAAACCCCCAGACCAGCGTCTGCCATCCATGGGTCTGCCACTCCGGGTGTGCGACCGCCGCCCAATCACCTACGTAATAACAAAGTCCCGCGGCGGCGGCGAGTGGCAACCAGTCGATACGCTCGAGCCAAACCAACTCTCGGACCTTTCGCAGATCGCCGATCTGAGCCCACCGTACTGAAAACGCATCACGGGTCAGGAACCACAAAAGGTGGCTGAACCAGAAACTGTCGGTCTGCGGGGAGTGCGGATCTAGCTCTGTGTCAGAATGAATATGATGCTGACGATGATGACTCGCCCACCATAACGGCCCACGCTGACCCGCCGTACACCCAAGCACCGCGAACACAAATCTCAATGGCCGGCTGCTCTCAAAGGCTCGATGCGCAAAGTAACGGTGATAAAAAGCCGTTATGAAAAACATTCGGGTGATGTACATTGTGACGGCCAGCAGCACCGCAAACCCGCTGGTCCCTGTCCAAAAGACGCCCAGGCAACCAAGATGCACTCCGACAAACGGCACCACCCGCCACGGATCCATGCAGCGCGGTGAACGCAAGGGGTTGCGCCCAAGGTACCGGTCATCATTGCTCAGCCAGTAGATAAAAGTCTGCCAGCGCGAAGGTCGTGGTAACCCATCTTCCAACTGTGGTTTCAAAGTGCAGAGTCCTACAGGTCTTCGGTAACGGCGTCAGGAAACGCCACCAGCGCGGTCGTTCCCTCCCCCGGAGCGCTGCGCAGTGTTACTGGCCAGCCAAATCGGTCTGAGAGTTTGCCCACGATGTTAAGCCCGACACCATGTCCCCCGGGGCGGGCCTGGCTGCCGCGGCTGAAGGCATGGAAGGCAAGATCCTGGTCCTGTTCAGACATACCGATACCGGTATCGGTGATGGTCACTTCAGTGCCCTGAATAGAAACCATGACGGAACCTTCGTCGGTGTAGGTGCAGGCATTGCGCAGCAGGTTATTTAGCACTACCGACACTACGCGCTCCGGAGCCCTAATCAGCAAGCGGTTAAAGAAATCAGTCTTCACAATGACTGACCGATCCTCCAGAAGTATCGATGCCCGGTCAACCTCTTCTGCAATAAGGTCGTTAACGCAGACCATGCTGGCTTCGATATCTCGGTCGGGCTCGCGCGCCAGCAGCAGAAATGCCTCTACGAGGTTGGTCATCTGCACCGCCGCACGCTGAATCTTGGTCACCGGTTTTCGAACTCGTTCCGCCAGTGCATCGTCTTTCAGCACGAGATCACAGGCAACCCGCATCACCGTCAGGGGGCTGCGCAGTTCATGACTCACATCGCGGGTGAACTCACGTTCGCGCGAGACAAAGTCGTTGACTCGCTGCACAAGATGTTTGAGCGCGTCCCCCAGAACCACGATCTCCCGATCTGTCCCTTGGGGAAGATCACTGACGTCGAAATCAGGGCTTTGTGATGACTCCAACTGCAGCGACTCAACCTGGTCTGCGAGCCTAGCGACCGGAGAAACAGAACTTCGATAAAAGCGGTAGACCAAAAACAGGGAGGCATAGACGAAAATCAGGAAAAGTGCCAACGGCACCAAACCAAACCATAAGGACAGCGCCCGAACCTGCTCGCCTTCAAAAATAAGAATCAGTCGGTCACTTTGGCGCTCTGAGACCAGTNCATTGTAGGAATGGTNATGNCCCTTCAGATCATGAAATCCTGGGCCAAGGTTANGCAGTTCCTCGGGCATTTTCGGATCGTCNTGAAAAAACGCCGTGAGGTTACGGGTATCGGGCAGCGGAAACTGGGAGTTCTCCTGTCGCTGCTTCCAGAAATATTCTGCCTCGAGATCCAGCGCCTGGCGGACCAGCAGTTCTTCCATGACCCAGCCTGCGCCCCAAGTACCGAGGANGGCTGCGAAGGCCACCAGAACAANATGAAAGGTAATCGTCCGNAAAAACCGCCGGACGCCACCAGTACTAATGGGCNGCATCCGGATCACACAGCCGGTAGCCGATCCCCGGCAGCGTCTGCAGGTAGGTCTTTTCGAAGGGCTTATCAATCACTTTGCGCAGGTTGTACATGTGNCTACGCAATGTATCGCTATCCGGCAGCATATCTCCCCAGATTTCCCGCTCCACGTCCTGACGCGAAACTACGNCCGGGGAGCGTTCCATCAGGATTTTAAGCAACTTGTAACCGATTGGAGAAAGAATGAGNTCCTGATCGTCCCTTTTGACCACGAGCGACTTCTGATCGAATTCGATCCGCCCGACGCAAAGGGTATCTTCCGCAGAGGGTGCCGCGTGGCCTCTGCGGATGAGTGCGCGCACTCTCGCCTCGAGTTCNTCTATTTCAAAGGGCTTAACCAGGTAATCATCGGCCCCGAATTCAAAACCCTTCAGTTTGTCCTCGAGCGTGTCCCGGGCGGTGAGCATCAGCACCGGGGTGGTTTTCCCCATTTTCTCCCGTAACTCCCGACACATCGACAGGCCATCACGCCGGGGAAGCATAAGGTCGAGAATGATGGCATCGTATTCATTTTGAGCAACCAGGTTGATGCCAACCTCTCCATCCGGAGCATAATCTAACTCGTATCCCACATCTTCCATGTAGTCGTAGACCAGCTCAGCNATGTCCTGATGGTCCTCGACCAGCAACACGCTGCCTTTACTTTGGAGTTCCATAATTTAAGTATCCTCTTAATTCGAGTCNGAATTCTGGGCTTCAACCGTGATATCTACGTGAATCAGNCCTTTCAGCCTCGCGGGGGCCAGGGAAACAGCGCGCTGGTGACNCTCGCATAGCCGGCATATTCCGGACGGCGGGACGGCATCTCACGTTCCATCCGGGTCACTCCCGTGAAGCGNAGTATCGACCACGTCAGTATCAAAGGCGCAAACAGGGACCAGCCACCGCCGCCGACAAGAGCAAGTCCAAAAACTGACCAAGCCATGCACAACTCCCCAAAATAGTTCGGGTGCCGACTGTATCGCCAAAGCCCCATCCTGAGTACCCCGGTGCCATCATCCACACGGCTAAATTTAGCAAGTTGTCGGTCGGCGGCCGTCTGGATCACAAACCCGACGAGCCACAGGCCCATCATCAAGACATCAACGAATCCAAATGCGTCCGGCCTAGCCATCACCACCGNNAGCGGCACCGCGGTAACAAACCCCATTGCACCCTGAAGCATAAAGATTCCCGGCAGGCTTTTCAGTCCGAAGCCCCTGCCCCAACTCGAACGGATCTCGGTATAGCGCCTGTCTTCACCGCCTCGGGCGATCCGTGATTTCACCATAACCGACAGCCGAAGGGCGGCTACCGTGATCCCGGCGAGTGTTACCCAGGCAATGGGCGACGGCGGCGAGGCATTGAGTAGGTATAGGGCGCCACTGCCGACACTCATCCATGGCCAGAAAACATCGGCAACACTGGCATCCTGCTTCGCAAGACTGATGGCCCAAGCCAGCAGCGACAACAGTGCGCACCAGAGGGCAGCCTGTATGAAGGGGTTACTTAACATTTCTTTCGCGTATGGTCTTTAGACTCGTAGTCTCTCATCTCCACTGTGAATGCTCCATGCTGTGGTAGTTTGGGAGTAGTTGGCAAAGCGAGATTGAAACTACAGAATTTGGATAACAGCGCCCTTGAAACATCCCATTATTATTTGGCTACGCCAGGATCAACGACTTAGCGACCACCCAGCCCTCGCGGCTGCCGAGGCAAGCAACAGAGAGGTGATCCCCTGTTATGTGCTGGACACCCGCGATACGCGTCCGTGGCGACCCGGCGGTGCGAGCCGCTGGTGGCTCTACCATAGCCTGTCAGAAATCGGTCAGCGCATCCGCGAACAGGGTGGGGACCTGTTGCTCAAGCACGGTGATCCGGTCAGCATCATCACAGAGCTTGCCCTAGAAGTCGGGGCGAGTGCTGTTTACTGGAGCCGTGCCGTCGAGCCTCACTGCCGCCGCGATGAGACGGCCCTGGCATCTACTCTTGAGGCGCATGGGATTGGCTCAGAAGGTTTTGCGGGCAATTTACTCTTTGCGCCTGAGATGATCCAAAATCGCAGCGGCGCGCCCTTTCGTGTCTTTACGCCATTCTGGAAACACTGTCTGGCCAACGGTTCCAAAATGCGCGCGCCCACCGGCCCAGTATCGCCCGAGTTCTCGACTGACCTTCCGGACGGCGATGTCCTTGATGACTGGGGTCTACTGCCGACCCATTCCAACTGGGCGGCAGGACTGAAGGAAACCTGGCAACCCGGAGAGGCCGCCGGGCAGGCTCTGCTCCACAAATTTGTGGAGAAAGCGCCTCGTTACAACACCCATCGCAACTTCCCCGCTGAAGATGCGACCTCGCGACTGTCGCCCTATCTGCATTTTGGCAACATCAGCGCAGCGCAGGCCTACGCAGCTTTCTCTGCTTCGGGACGCGAACCCGATCAAGGGGTGGCGGCTTTCCAGCGGGAAGTCGGCTGGCGCGAATTCAGCGCGCACCTGCTGGTGCATTTTCCCAGCCTGCCTGAGAAACCCTTCCGTCCTGAATTTGCAGACTTCCCATGGCGGGATGCACCACAACTCTTGAAAGCCTGGCAGACTGGCCAGACCGGATTTCCTATCGTAGATGCTGGGATGCGTCAGCTTTGGCACACCGGCTGGATGCATAACCGGGTACGCATGGTCGCCGCCTCGGTACTCGTCAAACACCTGCTGGTTCACTGGCATCATGGCGAAGCCTGGTTCTGGGATACCCTGGTGGACGCTGATCTTGGCAACAATGCAGCAGGGTGGCAGTGGGTAGCGGGTTGCGGCGCTGACGCCGCGCCCTATTTCAGAATCTTCAACCCGATCCTGCAGGGACAGAAGTTTGATGCGCAAGGCGGATACGTCCGCCAATGGGTGCCGGAACTTGCGAAACTACCCGACCGCTACCTTCATGCGCCCTGGCTTGCGCCCGTGGAGGTGCTGACCGACGCCGGCATCAAACTCGGCGATAACTATCCGAAGCCGTTGGTTGAACCCGATGTTGGCCGCAAGCAGGCCCTTGCTGCACTAGCAACACTGAAGTCGCGCGCTTGCTGATTTATTGTGGTGCCAACCACTCCACGAGGTAGTACACCTCCTGCCCTTCAGAAGACTTCGAGGGGCCAAGCACTCTGGCGGGAAAAAGGCGCTGTGCGGGTCGGCCCCGGACACGCGCCTCCTCTTCCGATTCCACGAGCCGCACACAGTTCGCGGGATAGCGCTGACGGTTGCGCCCCGGCATATAAATTACGGCCCAGTGTTCCTGCGAGACATCTGTCTCGGGATCGGGTGGGATAAAACCCTGCATCTTTTTTTCAAGCCTGGTCCGGCAAGTTCGCGATCGACCGCAACGCGAGTTTATCTCTCTGAGGATGTACCCGTTACGATGTAACCCCCGGACTTTTCATCGTGCTGCAATGCCAAGAGTCCCCGGCTGGCGGCTTCTTCGAGTAGCGCTCCAAACGAGGGGAACCCATGATAGCGCTCACTGAACCCCGGCTGGCGGCGTTTCAATGTCTGCTTGATCATCGAGCCCCAAACCTGCGTGCCATCACCGCGCTCTTCGAAAATATCATCCAGCGTCGCCATCACCATATCAATCGCGTCCTGACGGCGCTTTTCATCCTCGCTCATTGCCGACTTTTTCTTCTTGCTTGGCGCCTTGGCCTTTTTTTTGCGCGTGGGGCCGACACGTCCGGCAAGATCATCGTAGAAGATAAATTCATCGCAATTGGATGTCAGGAGATCAGATGTGGAACTCTTGACACCGACTCCCACCACATATTTGTTGTTTTCCCGAAGCTTGCTGACCAGGGGTGAAAAATCCGAGTCGCCACTCAGAATTACGAAGGTGTTCACGTGAGACTTGGTGTAACAAAGATCCAAAGCGTCAACGACCATACGGATGTCCGCGGAGTTCTTGCCTGACTGGCGGACATGGGGGATTTCAATCAATTCGAATGCCGCTTCATGCATCGAGGCCTTGAAGCTCTGGTAACGATCCCAGTCTGAATAAGCTTTTTTGACCACGATATTGCCCTTCAGCAGTAACCTTTCCAGCACCAGTTTCATGTTGAAGGGTTTATCACTGAAATCACGCACGCCAAGCGCGATGTTCTCAAAGTCACAGAAGATCGCTATGTTCTGTGGGGAGTTATCGTTACTCATACGGCGGGTTCCAAAATAGTGGTTGGGGAGAGATGCTGAGAAAGCGCACTTCCGTGCGACAGTGAAGTCTAACCGTACCTCCAGACTGGGGCTATGCTAACTGAAAAACCGCTAGGAACCGTGATCAATACGGCGAATCTGGAAACGAAGCTGTTTGTTTTTCAGAAACGATCCCAGCTCGGGGGTTGCCGCCAGGTGGGCGCGCAGATCCGCGCTTTGCGCTTCAAATGGCAACAATGTGGCGATCACATTTTCTGTTGCGGGGCTTCTCAAGCCAAAGCCGCTTTTAAAACCGCTCGAGATCTTCAGGCAATCCACCAGCGCTGAACATCTGAGTTCCGCGTAATCTGCAAAGTTGATGCTCAAGATACCGTTTGGATCCAGGCAGTGCTTTAGTTGTTGCAGCCATCTATGATCACAGGACACCGCGCGTCTTGGAATTCCCGCGTTCCCGATAAAAAGATCGTCGATCACGAGATCAAATCGTGGGCCCCGGTAGCGCGCAACAAACTCGACGGCATCCTGACAATGGATCTGGGTTCTGGCCTTATCGACACCGAAATGAGTTCTGGCCACTTCGATATGGATCGGGTCCTGTTCGATGGCAGTGAACCGGGCACTTGGAAACAATGCCTGCAGTTGCAGCACGACGGTGCCCGCGCCAAGACCCAATAGGAGTACCCGCGAAGGTTCAGGACGAGCATCAAAATAAAGTCCCAGCCACAAAAGATCCCAAATGCTCCCTGTGACCAAACGTCGGGGACTGAACTGACTATGAAGAACGCCGTCGGTATATAAACGCAAACTTGATCCGGCACCACGCACCTCATAGTGCCTGCCCGCGTGTCGGCGGGACCAGAGGACGGCTATGACTTGGCTCCCGCTTTCGCAATTGTCATTTTTCTTTGACTCTTATTGTCTTGTGGGGACACCCTAGTAGTCACGATCCTGTAACAGAATCTGCCTAAGATTCTGGCCAATCGGTACCGAAAAGCAATGCCAACGACATGACCCAGACACCTTGCATCGCCCAGGATAACGACACGCCCTGTTACGGACGGCTGCTTTCGGAGATCGGGATTCTAGAAACCCGGCTGGCAGAGATGGGGTTTGACGGAGACAGCGCCTACGAGAAACGCCTCATCAATCAATATCACGATCTGATTCATGAGCGGCGAATAGCACTGGCAGAGTTTAAACGCAGGCGACTCGCCAGCCTTTGACCCGCCAGCACTACCGAGAACGCTGTGTTAAGTTTCATATACCAGGTTTGGCGGGGCTACCAGCAGACCCACCACTTCAGGCCAAATGTTCTTTATATCAGTGACACGCATCTCGCTGTGCTGCGGGCTGAATTGGATACACACCCTAACCCGGACAAACTCCGCCGCTACCTCGGTATGGAGGTTATCGTGCGTAGCCGCCTGTTACATCCTAAAGTCTGCTGGCTTCAGTCAGCCGCCCGCAAGGCTAGCTGAAGAGCGTCCCGACCAACTCAGTTACAGAGCACGTCGAGCGTGTGGTCTGCGACAACGTTGTTGAAGGAATAAGTGCAGCCGAATTGATTACAGGCTTCAACCCCGCCGTCCACCTCAAGAAACTGGACCACGCCTGAATTGACCGTGATATCAAAGTCCTGATTCGCACCCTCGTTAACCGTCACCGGACCTGAGGGTGAAACCGTACAGTCTCCCCCCAATAGTGTTGCCGTAATCGTGTAGGTAGCTGCCGGTGCTGGATCGGGTGCCGGTGCTGGATCGGATGCCGGTGCTGGATCCTCAGAGAACACAATACTTACATTCTGATCCGAGGTAAGTTCCGGCAGCAGATACCGCTGGTTGGCCCTGGGCGTTATCTTGGCACCGTTGGCCAGAACGCTGACGAGGCTGTAGTTCGATTGGGTCACCACGGTGAAATCAAGACTGTTGTAAGCTTTGAGATTAAACTGGTGGGCAAGATCGGTGCGTTCTGCTGGATCATCCGTAATAACTTTGATGCTGCCGCCAGTCGATACTGAAAACGAGATATCAAAGCATCCCGCGTAGATGACCACTTCCCCTAGATCTTGGGTCATCTCATTAACCGCGGGCTCCTGCCGATAGGTTTTTCCGGGACGATTACCACTGGCACACTTGCCGTTATCCACCACGGTGATCTTGCCCGCAAACCCCCATGCACGAAGCACCGAGGTTGCCTGGCTGGGAGTTAGATCCTTAAGCTCGGGTGTGGGGGACTCGGGCGACGACACCTTGGTGACGCCCAGCTGCTCGGCACCGCTTGAGCTCGATGGTCCACTGTCAGAGCAGGACCCTAGACAGATCAGAACCAGTCCCGCCATTGCCGAGCGGCGCAAAATGCCGATCGGGCAGACTGTATCGAAAAAGAACTTAGGATTCGCAGCAAACATCATTAGGGAGGCCCCTGCTTACCCGCAGGAAAAATAGTCTATTACTATTTATGTAATTTCCCTAATTATATTCTAGTTAATTGTTTTATATGACTTTTAATTTTTTTCTATTGCTGAGATTCCAGCGGGGTGCTAAGACAAAACATGCTCTTTCAACGCTTCAAGATCGAGAAAATATCGGCAGATCTCGTCACTGCCAGCCAGCAGCAAGGGCACTTTATCGCTATAGGCTGACGTCCAGTCCGGGTGGGCATCAACGTCGCGCAGGTCGATCTCAAAACGATAATCACGCTGCAGTTCCTGCAACTGATAATGCATATCTTCACAAAGGTGGCAGTCTTTGCGCGTATAAAGAATTAGCGTGACGGTCGGCATACTGTAAGAAAAACTCATGGCGGCCTTCGGACGAAGCAGATATTCTAGGTCCTCGTCCCCCGGGGTAATTCTTAATGCCGCTGTCGCTCTGGCTCTCCATGTCGCTGATCTGTATTTTCGGAGCGATGTCGCCCGGTCCAAGTCTTGCAGTAGTAGTCCAGAACACGCTTTCGGGCGGGCGGCTCCAGGGCGTCATTACCGGAATTGCTCACGGCTTCGGGATTGTCATCTGGGCAGGCCTCACCGCCGGGGGCATCGGCCTGTTGATTACCCAGCAACCCGCCCTCTTTAACGGAATGCGCTACGCCGGCGCAGCCATACTGGTTTATCTCGGTATCCGCAGCCTGCGCAGTACGGCAGGGGCAGCCGAAACCCTGCAGAGCGCCAACAACAATCCAAGCGCCTCAGCCGCACGGGACGGATTTCTGATTGCCATCCTCAATCCCAAGATCGCGCTTTTTTTCCTGGCACTCTTCAGCCAATTTGTCCGCCCGGAAGCTGGGATCGGGGAAAAGGTCATCATGGCTCTAACCGCGGGGGGGATCGATGCCTTGTGGTACATCATCGTCGCTTTGTTGCTGTCCCACTCCGCCATTCTCGACCGCCTTCGGGCCCGGGCACGCTTTCTTGATCGCCTGTTCGGACTGATCCTGATCGGGCTCGCCATCCGGGTCGCACTTTAGTCAAAATTTTTNCCTCCGNTTACATGTTGCGGTGCCGCAGGNTCTACAAAACNAATCNATTCTTTTAAGAATTTTGNTATTTTTTNAAANTATTTGTATGATTATCTCNGGAGNACCTTAGTTGACAATNCCTATGATGCGATGCAACATAATGGATTGAAATGACGCGTGGGCATNCATCTGGCTTGTCGCGCCAACGGTCCCCGGAGGCCTGCATGCAGATTCAAGATAAAGTCGGNATTGTCACAGGCGCCGCGAGCGGCATTGGCCGCGCTACAACTCTGGAGCTTNTCAACCAGGGNGTCAAAGGCATTGCCCTGGTCGACCTCAGCGAAACCGCGGTAGTTGANCTTGCCCAGCAGATCAACGAGTCGGCGGGCCGGGANCTGGCCCTCGCATTTGCTGGTGACGTGACGGATGCCGAGTTTCGTGCGCGGGTGTTCGACGAAACCTCTCATCATCATGGCATTGTCCAGATCATGNTCCCATCGGCAGGCATTTTCAGGGACAGGCTTGCTGTAAAAATCGAGCGCGATACCGGCGAAGCCAACATTTATCCNGNTGATNTNTTTCGCCAGGTGCTTGAGGTCAATCTGATCCACCCGGTCTACTGGGCGATGGAAANGATNGCACGCATTGCAGTGGATCGGAACCGCCAGAATCTTAAGAGATGGCATCCCGACGAAAAAGTACAAGGCACAATTATTTTCATCGGCTCAGTTTCTTCTCAGGGTAACCGTGGGCAAGTCTCGTACGCGAGCACCAAGGCCGGTCTTGCAGGCGCCGCCTCCACGCTGATGAAAGAAGCAATGTTTCATGGTGTGCGTACCGGGGTNATCCATCCGGGATTTGTGGATACGCCGCTGCTNCAGGGGATGCCCGAGGGCTATGTTGAACAACAAATTCTTCCCGATACTCANCTGGGACGCCTGATCCGTCCCGAAGAAATCGCCGATGCGATCTGCTTCATGATCCGCAACTCTGCCGTCAGCGGCCAGCTCTGGGCGGACGCTGGCTGGCATCCGGCGGCTGCCTAAAACGCGCTTGAGCCNCAAGGGCCAGGGTCTTATGATCTGACCCTGATCCAAAGCTGTGACCGGTCGTTTANGCCGTCACCATCGATGCGCCTATGAATAACCCCTCTCTCGATCCTGCCTGGATCGGCAAGACCTTTGATGACTTTCTGTTCCGACCTCATAAAGGCATCACGTCGACCCGCGCCGCCATTGCGCTGCGCTCGCAACTGACCGACGCACTGGCNCTGGAACTGCCGATTGTCTCTTCCAATATGGACAGCGTTACCGGGGGCGACATGGCCCAAACGATGGCTCTCGAAGGTGGGTTGGGTGTCATCCACAGGGGACAGAGCATTGAACGCCAGTGCGAGACCGTAGCGGGGGTTAAACGCAGCCACAGTGCCGTGATCGAGCAACCGCGGACGCTGCCAGTGGGTTCTACCATCGGCGAAGCGCGTGTGTTCGCCCGGCGACACAANATCAACGGGATCCTGATCGAGACCGCGCCGGCCACTGCGATTCTCGCGGGTGTACTGACCCGTAGGGATATTCCCTGGGACCGCTCACATGATAACGAGGCGGTAGAGAATTTCATGACGCCCATGGCGCAATTGAAAACGGCCGGGCCTGACGTCGCCACGGATGACGCCGCAAAGATTATGTTCGAAGGCAGAATAGAGCGACTGCCCCTGGTGGATAACGAAGGCCGGATTCAGGGGCTGATTACCCGCAAGGATGTGCGCTTCCTGCGCGAGCGACCCTTCGCAAGCAAGGATGCCAAGGGTCGGCTGCTGACCGGGGCTGCCGTCGGTTGTGCCGGCGACTTCATGGAACGCGGTCAGGCATTACTTGATGCAGGAGCCGACTCCCTCTTTGTTGATATCGCCCACGGTCACTCGCTGGTCATGCAGCAGGGCATCGAGCGTCTGCGCGCCGAGTTCCCTCAGGTGCCACTCATCTGCGGCAACGTTGCGACCGGTGCCGGCGCGCGATTTATGTGTGAACTGGGGGCAGATGCTGTAAAAGTCGGGGTTGGTCCGGGACGGGGTTGCCGAACACGGCTGGAAACCGCCGCCGGAGTACCGCAACTTCAGGCAATCCGGGAAGCCTGGTGTGAAGTCGGCGGTGAGATCAGCATCATGGCCGATGGGGGCGTTCGATACGACAAGGATATCTTCCTGGCACTTGCCTGTGGCGCAGACACAGTGATGCTCGGCAGTGCGCTGTCCGGTACGGACGAAGCCCCCGGGCGGGTGATTGAGGATCCGGCCACACATACCAAGAAAAAGATCTACCGCGGCATGACCTCTCCGGAAGCGGTGATGGAATCACTTTACGATTCAGAGGACTCAGACGCCGTCGATGCTGCCCTGGCAACTCCGCCCGAGGGTCAGGAAATCCAGGTACCCTATCGCGGCAGTGTCGTCGACATTTTGCACCGGATCCGCGGCCACCTCCGGTCGGCCGTGAGTTATGCCGGATGCGAATCTCTGGAGAAGGCAAGAATGGCCATCCTGCCAGATCCACTTGAGTACCTGATTGCGCTTTCCGAGGCGTCCCGAAGAGAGTCCTACGAACGCTGAAGTGTGGTCACCATTGTGACTGCCTGCTGGATTCGGCATAGCACAGCTACCGCATGTCGAACGGGTTTTCTGGCCACTTTCGGGTAATGGACACCCCGTACTTTAATACCGCCGTACACCGTGTCCGGGTCGTGCTGTCACTGATCGCTGGGGGTCTTGGCGGAGCCGCGTTCTTCTGGCTTTCGCTGCCGCTTCCGTGGATGCTCGGATCCATGCTGGTGGTGTCAGCGGGCGCCGTGGGCGGACTGCCCTTCCGTCGCTCCATTCGTCTCAGAAAAGCGATGATCGCCATCATGGGTCTGATTCTGGGCAGCTGTTTCACTGCCGATAAGCTTTCCCAGTTGGGCCTGTGGTCGCTAGCCATGCTGTTGGTCAGTGTCTATGTCGTCCTCATGACCGGGGTCTCCCTGGGCGTCTTTCGTCGCTTTGGTCGGATGAACCTCCCGACCGCCTACTTTTCAAGCATGCTCGGGGGTCTAGGGCCGATGACCATCGCCGGAGAAGAGGCCGGCGGGGACAACCAGTTGATACCGATTGCGCATGTGATCCGGATCTTCTGTGTCGTGTCCTCGGTGCCGATCTATCTCACATTCGTGCAAGGGGTTGACCTTACACCTCCGCCCATCGTGCTTTCTGAGTTCATTGCGGTACCGCACTGGCGCGACTGGTTGATCTGGGGAGGCTGCGCCGTTATCGGGTTTTTCGGCGCCCGCGCTATCCGGATACCGTTTGGTGAAATTCTTGGGCCTATGCTGTTGTGTGCTGCCGCCTATATCTTTGGGCTGATCACAGTTGTCCTACCGCCATTTGTGGTCATTGCGGCCCAGATTGTCATCGGTACTTCGATTGGCACACAGTTTGCCAACCTGCGTGGACGCCATGTACTGCGTACCGTCGTGACATCGCTGGGATCCACGGTCGTCATGCTGGTGGGTGCACTGATCATTGCCGAACTGATGGCACCTGTACTCAAAATCGACTCGCTTTCGCTGCTGCTGGCGCTGGTGCCGGGGGGTCTCGTCGAAATGGGACTGATCGCAGTTTCGTTAAACGCCGATACAGCCTTTATCAGCGTGATGCATACCTGGCGATTCATCCTGATCGCCATCAGCGCACCACTGCTGTTTGGGCTCTTCTGGCGCGGATTCCTGCAGTCCGGGCGTCATCCCCCGACGAGCACGGACAATCCTGACGCCAGATCGGGGTAACGCACGTCTACCCCGAGATGTTCGCGCATCCGGGTGTTATCGATTCTCTTGGATTCAGCGAGATAGGAACGCATCTCCGTACTCAGAGCAGCAGTGGCTTCCTGCTTATCGACAACCGGCGGACGGGGCAGACCGGTCATGTCCGCAACGCTAAAGAAAAAATCTGTCATGGTCGACGGGTGGCCATCGCTGACGTTATAGACCGGCAGGGGATGCTCAATACGGGCGGCGGCAAGACAGACGCTGATCAGGTCTTCCACATGTACCCGGTTGCTCCAGGGCGCCAACTCGGGTGCCAGCACCGGCAAACCTTCCCGCAAACGTTTTAAGGGCAGCTTTCCTGCGCCATAGATTCCCGGAACCCGAAGCGCCAC
>NHDO01000065.1 GCA_002171735.1 Proteobacteria bacterium TMED61
AGAGGAGTATGTTCGGGCCTAGAATCTCCTCAACAAGATCGAGCAGCGTCGGGTGTGTGGCAAGTTCATAGGGGGATCGAAGAACCGTGTGTACCTTGCTGTGGTAATGCAGTCCATATCCTATCTGGCGTTCTGCGGCCTCAAGCTGCTCGCGATGGGCTTTGGCTTCGTCAGGGTCCACGACCTTAACGCCGTTCAGAAAACCGTCCTGCCAGTACCGCGCCGTCTGCGTTTCCGAATCTGGGGATGTCATCACTCGCTCCTCCATATCTGAGACTCCATCTGAAGTCAGGATTGATAATATTCATTAACCGGCGTTGTGGGAACTTGCCGCAGGCGACACTCAAGATACCCCCAGGCGACACGCTTCTTTTGGCTTCTGAAAAGGCAATAAGCAGGAGAGTAGTATTCACCTACTATAGTGGCTGTCTGGACTGCACGATGAAAGCCTTACCGAATCGCTTTTATACCGACCGCGAGGAATTTCTCGAGGAACGTGAGCGTGTTTTTGCACCCATGTGGACGTGTATCGGATTTGCGAGTGATGCGCCAAACCCTGGAGACGTGCAACCTCTGGAATTCATGGAAATGCCGCTACTGATGGTTCGCGGCAGTGATCAGACCCTTCGGGTATTTCATAACGTCTGTCGACACCGAGGCCATGTCCTTGTCAGCGAGCGAGGCACGGTCAAGCAGTCGCTGAGATGTCCGTATCACTCCTGGACCTATACGCTGGAGGGCAAACTGGCCCGGACCCCGAATATCGGTGGAGTGGGTGTTAATGACATTGCGGATTTTGACCCAGCCGGCTTCGGGCTCTTCGAAGTGTCCAGCGTCGAGTGGCATGATCTGGTTTTCGTGAATCTTTCCGGTGACGCACCTGCTTTTGAAGAATTTATTGCTCCGTTGGAGCGGCGCTGGGAGCCTTTCTGGGGCGCTGGGGGTTCCTCGCTCCTGAGGCGCGCCCCGTCACATTCCTCGATTCGGCTGGAAGTGCCGGCCAACTGGAAACTTGCGGTCGAAAACTACCTCGAGGCCTACCACTTGCCGACGGTGCACCCGGCACTTAATCGTTTCTCCCCTCTGGCGGATCATGAGATCCACCTGGGGGAAGACTTTGCCGGACAGTTGTCGCATTGTTATACGTTGGGCGCAGGTACGGCTCGGCATCTTCCTGTATTTCCGGCGTGGCCAGAAGCGTTATACGAGGAGGCGCAATACCCAGCCTTGTTCCCCAATACGCTGCTCGGCCTACAGGCGGATCACCTATTTGTCATGGTCATTATTCCCCTCACACATGACCGTACTCTCGAGGAAACCCGTCTTTACTGTGTGGGCGACGAATCAGTTGCTGAAGATTTTGAAGATCTGCGCCAAGTCCAGCACAGGTTCTGGACTGAAGTGTTCGCCGAGGATATCGGTGTGGTGACCGGCATGCAGGCCGGGCGCGCCTCTCCAGGCTTTGATGGTGGCGTCCTCACTCCCGTGATGGATAAGGCTACCGCACACTTCCATCAATGGGTTGCAAAGCGGGTAGGAGTGACCCTGGGCTAAAGCCAAAACGCAAGCCAGAAGACGGTCCGTATATCAGTTGGGAATTCTCCCAATAAGCCCCCATACGGTATCGCTCTTTAAAGTCGTAAAATCGCTGTATGAGCAAGGATAAAGACAAAGACGCGCAAGGGTTCAGCACCCGCGCCATCCATTTCGGCTACGACCCCGCCAGCCACCACGGTGCGCTCAATCCGCCCGTCTACCTCAATGCCACCTATACCTTCGAATCCATAGCGCAGGGTCAGCAGCGCTTTTCCGGTGAAGCACCGGGCTACGTTTATGCCCGGGTCGGCAATCCGACCCAGTCAGTGCTTGAAAAGCGGCTCGCGAGTCTGGAAGGTGGTGAGGCGGCGGTTGCGGTCGCGTCTGGGATCGGCGCCATCACGGCGCTACTGTGGTCATTTCTTGAGTCGGGTGACGAGATCGTTGCCGACAAGACACTGTACGGCTGCACATTTGCCTTTATGGAGCATGGGCTTTCGCGCTTTGGTATCAAGGTGCACTTTGTTGATCTCACAGAAACTGACGCGCTCGCCGGTGCCGTGACGCCTCAAACGCGCTTTGTATTTTTCGAAACGCCTACTAATCCGAATATGCGGGTCATCAATATTCGCGAGGTTGCCAAGGTGGCCCATGCCCATGGCGCTCGGGTGATTGTCGACAACACCTACGGCACGCCTTATCTCCAGCGACCTCTGGAGTGTGGGGCGGATTTTGTGGTGCACTCAATGACTAAGTATCTCAGCGGCCACGGCGATCTGATTGCCGGCGCGATCATTGGCCCCGCTGATGACATGGTGACCGTACGCACCGTTGGCCTTAAGGACATGACCGGCGCAGTGTTGTCGGCATTTGACTCCTTTCTCTTACTGCGTGGTATCAAGACTTTGGAACTGCGCATGGGGCGTCACTGCGAGAGTGCCTTGGTGCTAGCGCGTCAGATTGAGTCCCATCCACAGGTCGAAAAGGTGTACTACCCGGGTTTACCCTCGCATCCGCAATACGATCTGGCCTGTAAACAGATGAAGGCCTTCGGCGGCATGATTGCTCTGGAACTGCAGGGCGGATACGAGGCAGGCGTGCGGTTCATGGACGCCGTTCAGGTGGCTCAGCGCGCCGTCAGTCTTGGCGATGCTGAGACGCTGGTACAGCACCCGGCGAGCATGACCCATAACAACTACACTGAAGAAGAGCGCCTAGCCCATGGCATCAGTCTGGGACTCGCGCGGATCTCAGTCGGCCTTGAGAATGTCGAGGATCTTTCTGCCGATATTCTGAACGCCCTTGATCAGTCTGTAGGCTGAGAAAAGAGCATTGGGTATGACTGAAAAGCCGTCTGGCAGGCAGACCCGAGTCGCCATAGTGACAGGCGGGTTTGCCGGGATTGGATTGTCGGCAGCCGCTGAACTCGCGCGGCAGGGCGTCTCCGTGGCGGTCGGTGCAAGAACCGTGGTTGACGCATCACTGAGTCAGTTGGCAGAACTCTCGTCACCGGTGTGGGGTGGGGAACTCGATGTGCGCGATACCGAGAGCGTCAGATCCTTCGTCTTAGAAGTAGAGCGCCAGCTCGGCCCCGTCGATATCCTTGTGAATTCCGCCGGCATCGGGACCCAGCAGACCGTCAGCGAACATGATGAACAGAAGTGGCTTGATGTGATCGACACCAATCTGAACGGCTGTTTTCGGATGATCAAGGCCTGCATGCCGGGCATGATCGAGCGTAAGTGGGGCCGTATCGTGAGCGTTGGCTCCACGGCAGCGCGGACTGCAGTTCCGAAATATGCGGCGTACTGCGCGTCTAAATCCGGCTTGCTTGGGCTCAATCGGGCAGTGGCGCTCGAGGGCGCCACGCATGGTGTTACCGCAACCGTCGTCAGTCCAACCTGGGTGCAGACGGAGATGATGAACAAAAGTTTCCAGGCCAAAGCAAAAGAGCAGGGCACGAGCTTTGAAGAGGAAATTGACGCCCTGGTCCGTCAGGTTCCCCAGCAGCGGCTGGTACAGCCCAGCGAGATTGGCGCACTGATTGCGTTTCTCTGCCGGGAAGAGGCCGCTGGCATCACCATGGAAGATATCCAGGTCAATGCCGCAGCCTGGTGGTGATGACAGGACGCGTTCTGCGATGACGATGCAATCCCGTTGTTTTGAATCAATGGTAAAGGTGTAGCAGATGGATCTGTCAACCAGTTTCGGACTTAAAGGCCTTAAGCAGTTACGCCGTGCCTGGGTAGAGGTTGAGCAAGAGGCGCTCAGCCGCATTACCGGCAAGGTGCGCCCAGGATTACCCCGAGACGATCTCCATCTAATTCGTCGACAGATTGATGACTGTCTTCTGGAGACTGGCGGTGCAACATCTGCCCGGGCGCGCGCGGCACGCCTGGGCGGGGTGTATCTCGATCTTGATACGGGTGGCCGTGATAATTTTCTGGAACTGCTCGCTTTTGAATACGGAGTTAAAGACGATGTGCTGCGTGAGTCGGCTCGTGAATGGTTGGCGCTTGATGCTGAGGGTTCGTCCGAAGATTTACCCGCTCGGCTTGATGCCGAAGCAGGACTGCGGCGGACGCTGAAGTCTCCGCGGATACGCCTTTTGACACAGTTCAATGACCTGCCTGAAGGCATAAAGTTTCTTACCGATATGCGGGCCCAGTTACGCAAGATCCGCAGAGATGACCCACGGCTTGGCGCGTTTGATAGAGAATTCAAGGACTTGCTGGCGTCGTGGTTTGATGTGGGTTTCCTCAAACTGCGTCGGATCGCCTGGGACGCACCGGCGGCATTGCTGGAAACCCTCGCCGAGCATGAGGCGGTTCACGCTATTCGATCTTGGCAGGATATCAAACACCGCCTGGCGGCCCCTGACCGGCGTTGTTTTGCCTTTATCCATCCTCAGATGCCCAACGACCCGTTGATCTTTGTCTGGGTGGCACTCACCGATGGCATCTCTGATCGTATCAATGATGTGCTGAGCATTGATCACGGCGAACTTAATCCGGACAAGGCGGATACCGCGGTCTTTTATTCAATCTCGGCGACCCAGCCGGGCTTGGATGGTGTGGGNTTTGGCAGTTTTCTGATCAAGCGGGTGGTTGACCGANTGAGCCGTGACCACAAGCAGCTCAAGCACTTTGCTACATTGTCGCCGTTGCCCGGCTTTCGGAGTTGGCTGAATGAGCAGTGCNAAATTGCTGGTAACGAACAGCATCCACGTGTGAAAAATGGCCTGCAGTTACTCGCGGCTGCCGATGCCTTGGATCGGATGTTTGTTGATCGCAGTTGGTTGCGTGACGAGGCAGCGCTCGCACAAGCCCGTCAGGCGCTCACGGTTCTAGCAGCGCATTACCTGATGCGCGAAAAGCGTGGNAACGATGNNCGGGANCGTGTGGCCAATTTCCATCTTTCCAACGGGGCCAGTATCGAGCGCATCAACTTTCCGGCTGATGTGAGCCGGCGTGGCCAGGACCATTCGGCCGGACTCATGGTCAATTACCGCTACCGNCTCAAAGACATCGAAGCCAATCATGAGTCGTATCACGACNAGGGNGATATAGCCCATTCNCGAGCTATCGCAAGTTTACTGAGGACTCGACTGGCTGATTAATCTTGTNGCGNAAANCTNGNCTGTTTAAGGCAGGCAGANAAGCAAAGTTCCCGCAAAATGGCTTTGCTTGCATGATCGAGGCAGCGTAGGTCGGAGGCGGCGAGTACGCGCTGTTGGATGAGTTGCAGGAGTTTNTCAGACGGTATTTCAATCGAGACACGCCGTTGACCCGATGCGCTCTCTGAAAATTCCCTAGTAGGATTCTCACGGCCTATCGTCGCCGTGGGGCCAGGCAAGACTCCATGAAAAATCGTATCCTCAGGGATACGCATTTCCAAGCGCTCGAGCGAGGGAGGAGATGCTTGAACGACGGACCGGCAGAAAACGAATGTTTAGTTTCTGGCATTCTCTTTTGATCTTGTCGGTAGCGCCATGACTAATACAGTCAATCGGNCANACAACGACGTCGGCGCGGGGGAGGAGTTCGTCAAGCCTTCTTTCGCCGTCCTCTCGGCCGCCGTCATGAAAGAACAGGNAACCGTTCAGTTTTTCTACCAGATCTCTAAAATGCGGTGCCTGCCGGAACCGCCCGCCTACATATAGGACCTTTTTCCCCCCAAGATCAGTGCTTGGCGCTGAGCCTGAAAGATTTTCACCGGACACNTGATCTTGGTCTGATAGTTGAGCATCAACAGTTTCACCAACTAAATTTCCACACGCCGTAGTCGGAGTTGGTTGCTGACTACCGGGNTGTACTCGGCGGATATCGTAGAGCTCCTGCTGTAACTCGACGTTTTCTTTTCGCAATGTTTTGATTAATCCGCTNAGGACCTTATTTTTTTCCCTTAATCTTCTGAGCTCGGAGCGCTCTATATCGCCCAGTTCATTGTCCTCCGCAATCCTTCCCCGAAGNCGANACTTNANTNCTAAAAGTGATTTTTCGAGCTGCGCTTCTTTTTTCTCCGAAGTTTGAACGAATCTCAAGTACTTGACNTTGAGNTTCTCAACCTGCGAAGAGAGATCTCGATTTTCTTTNTTGAGGTTTGGCAGGCTCTTTAGATCAACCCGGCAGGACATCCCNGAGATATGAGAGAGCATATGGATCTCACCCACGGCTTTATCTCGGAGTGCTNGAGGCGTCCTGGTATTGGTAAGGAGCACATAGTAGGACCCAGCGACGTCACCTCCATGAAGAGATTTTTCCCAAAGTCCCTCGAACTCGGAAGCATTTTTNTGCCGGTAGAGGGTAATTGTGGANCGAAATTTTTGCTGAAACAGTTTCTCCAGNAATCGNCCTGGCCGGGTGCCGTCATGTGCTGCATTCACAAAAATATTATGCAGCTGATAGTCCGTATATTGGGNCGGATTATCGATTCGGGATTTGATTGCGAGCTTTCGTATTTCCGGGATTGTGGCGCAGGTTCCCACAATTGCGCAGAGATATTTGGATGGCAACTCCCATAGATGCAAAGAACTCACATTTTGGTGTGGGCTTTCCGGCGCTAAGGGAGGTGANGTAAGTTTTGGGCCAAAAGAGGGAACCGGGGAGACACTTGACGATTCCAGTGGTATGCCCTGAGGCGCGGNCCCTTTGAACTGGCAACCGCAATCCATCTGCTCTCCTCTGTCTTCATTCGACCGATTAGTCGACGTGGTCAATGTACGGACTCCCCGTTCTTCCAATGCAGNGCAAGAAGACGCCCAGCGGTCTCATCNAGTCCCTTGTAGCCCTGCAANCGGGCAGCGTCCTTCAGCCATGAAAGATGTCGGGCAATCTCTGACGCCANTTGAGGGTCTTTCGAATGTGAGTAATACGACATCATGTAAAGCAATGCGGCGCAAAGCGTTTCGATTGACTGACTTGGGGATTGAGGGGAGGTGGGATTTTTATACATGTCGGTTTGACCCTGGTCACCAGGCNTTGGTAAANCCCTTTTAATAANATTGCGAATAAGAATGATTCGTATTATTATCTCTAAATCGAAACTCGTCAACTGCCCGCCCAGGGTTTGTTTAAATTTTTTAAGGAGTGATGAAAATGGGATTACTTATNGGAGAAGAGGCGCCGGACTTCACGGCCGAAGCCTGCACAGCAGATGGAGAAGCTATAGATAGCTTTAACCTCCATCAGCACATCGACCAGCGTTACGGTGTTCTTTTCTTCTACCCGATGGATTTCACGTTCGTCTGTCCTTCAGAGATTCTGGCATTGTCAAACAGGGCCAGTGTTTTTGATGAATTGAACTGTTCGGTGGTCGGGATCAGTATTGATTCCAAATGGACCCATAACGCTTGGCGAAATACCGATGTGGATCGGGGAGGAATTGGGGATATCAACTTCCCGCTGGTGTCGGACCTCGATAGGTCGATTTCTTCTTCGTACGGTGTACTTGCCGGNGCTGGGAGCAGTTANTACCCNAAAGGGGTTTCGGTNCGAGCGACTTTTCTAACCGATCGGAACCGAATCGTTCGTCACATGGTCGTGAATGATGAGCCTCTGGGCCGCGACATGGACGAACTTCTCAGAATGATCCAGGCGTTGCAGTTTTTTGAGGGCCACGGGCAGGTATGCCCCGCTGGATGGCAGTCCGGGGATNCGGGTATGACAAATACGCCATCGGGAGTNGCACAGTATCTGCAGGCATCATCAAAGGTGCTGTAGCGATAGGANATGTTGCGACTNAAAGACTGAAGGAATAGGTATGTNTCCGCCGTTTGATGAGTCCGAGACAGAAGTCGCCTGCGAAGGATGNGGAGGCGTCGTAAGGAGATTCGGGAGGTCGGAGATCTCACTCAAGGCGGACGGATCAGACTTGCCTGGCGCTGAGTGCGTTAGGGAGCAGATGTGCTCCAAGCAAGTTCTCTGTTGGAGTTGTATGAATGATTCGATTACGCGATTTCTTTCAAGTTAAATTCGAGCGGATTTTTCCGCTGCCGCCCCTGTCACTGGATTGTCTTGAGGTGGGCCAGCGATTTCGTGTCCGTACGGTGAGCATTAAGCCGGTACTCAGAATGTTCCTGTGTCACGGTATCTCGGAGCATCAGGGCCTCAGCATCCTGAGTCGGAATCAATACTGGATAGAAGTGGGAACTCAGGAAGATCCCCAGTCGATAATCCTTAGCCTTGCTCAAGCTAGGCANATCCTGGTGCGCAGGATATAGCTCTAAAAAAAGAGTCTCAGTCCGACCTCTTCCAAGATTCGCCCGACCGGCTCCGCCCGTCGCTTCTCGATTTATTTAATATTACTATTGCGAACCATTCGTATTCGCATTATCATTAAACCTACGGATATTTAGTGCGGAGCAAAAGCTTCCGACAGGCTTGGCGACTTNGGGGTTGTCGTCATTGAGATCTATGTTGCGGGCACCATANGTCTGGCGCGCATCCAGATTGTTAACGTAAGACCATCAACCAAGGAGTTATTNGAGAAAATGAAGATGAAAAGTAGGTATACCTTCGTCGGGGCAGCTGTGGTTTCGGCCTTTATTGGNTTGACGCCGCTGCTGGCTAGTGCAGGGGAAGTCAATGTCTATAGTTATCGCAAACCGAAATTGATCGATCCGATGTTCGAGGTGTTTACAGAGCAGACAGGAATCAAGGTTAATTCGGTTTTCGCCAAGAAAGGGATGCTGGAGCGGCTTCAAAGTGAAGGCGCC
>NHDO01000066.1 GCA_002171735.1 Proteobacteria bacterium TMED61
GTATGGGCCAGAGTTATCGCTGCGGAAGTGGCTGATTTGCGACACACGATGGAATGCTTATGGATGGCAGCTAGAGAGGATGCTACAGGCAAAAAACCATCCAAGCGGAGAAAGTAGAGTCCGCTATGGGATTGATTAACAAAACGCTGTTCTCGGCGTCCTGCCGGACAATAGTTCAGAGCGTCTGTTAAGTAATAGCCGGGATACCACCTTAGAGTGCGCTGATTTCTGTCAGTACGATTAGTAGGCCAAGGCTTTTCTTGATTGACCAGGATCAAGTGGGCGACGAAGTTCGCAAAGAGCTTAATTGGAGGCGATTATAATAAACCTCGAAAGCTACCGGTGAGGGTAAGTCACGTGCGGGTTCCACAGGGCAGATCTTACGATGAAGTGAGCGTGGGCGATGAGTTCGATTATGTGCTCACTATTACCGAGACCCATCTGGTCACGGCAGCAGGTTTGTTTGGAGATTTCAACCCACTGCATGTGGATGAGACCTTTGCCAGTCAGTCCCGCTTCGGTGGACGCATTCTGCACGGACCCTTCACCAGCGCGTTTGTCGCGGCTCCGGTCGGGATCTATTTCTCGGGAACGGCCATTGCGTATCTTGAGCACCACTGCCGCTTTCTCGCACCGGTCAAGCCAAGTGACACGCTGCAGGCAATCTGGACAGTAACGGACATGGCCGATAAACCCAAGTTTCAGGGCGGGGTGATCGGACTTTCCTGCGTTTGCAGCAATCAGCGAGGGATCGAGGTTGCTACTGCTTCGGGTAAGATTATGGTGGCGGCTCGAGAGGTCACCCAAGGTGTATACGATGAATGACATTTTGCACGGCAACCGCGTCTTAATCTACAGTCACGATTCCTTTGGGTTGGGACACCTGCGCCGCTGTCAAACCATTGCCCACAATCTTCATTATGGTCTCTTCAATGCACCACAGGGGATGGCAGTGAGCATGACGCGGCGGCCAAACATAGGATCCGGGAGGCCGAGGCGTCGGGAAACGGTCCGGATGATTCGAGCGCCAATTGGGATTTGCCGGAGCCTTAATGAAGAACCCTGACCTTCTGGTAGTTGACGAAGCGCTTGCGCCGTTCGATTTCAATGTTCGCGGGGACCTCATCAAGAGTATCCGCGAACATATGCACGGCCGAGGAATCTTCTGGGCACTGGAAAGCGCAAGTTCCGTGGAGTACTTTGAAGATTTCATTGTCATGGAGTCGGGCAAGATTCTCGAGCAGGGCAGCACACAAGAGCTGATGTCGCGTGATGGACCGCTGAAGGCGTTGCTGGCGACTTGATCTGGCAGGGTCTCAACCCGTGACCGGATGAATTAAGAGATGGAGAGGCATTCGATTCATGTCTTCGAACCCTCCGGCCCGCCGGAAGAAGATGTTCTCGAACGTAATCTTCAGGCGCTTCGCATCGCAGGATTCGAAGTAGATTACACCCCCTTGCAGACAGACGCGCGGGGACGTCTGGAACGTGACGGGGTCCGGACGCGTCTGGAAGAGGTTCAGTCAGCGCTCAAGAGCGCTCACCGGTATTTGCTGAGCGCTCGTGGGGGTTACGGTGTGAGCGAACTCATGAGCCAGCTCGACTGGCAGACTCTTGCGCAAAATCCGGCCAAAGTTCTGATCGGTTTCTCCGACGTTAGCGCACTCCAGAGTGCGATGTTCGCTCGTCTGGGGTGGCCGTCACTGCATGCACCAATGCCGGGCTCACCTTTATGGCAGGGAGGTGCGGATGTCGTCGAGCTCATCGACCTGCTCAGTTCCGATCGACCCTGGAGAGGTGAGTTCGAGGTGACGCCGGTAAGGGAAACGACCGTCATTGAGTGCCAAGGGGTTCTTTTCGGCGGGTGCTTGAGCGTTTTAAGTAATCTCGTGGGAACCCCTAATCTTCCTTCCGATTTATCCGGCCATATTCTCTTTTTCGAAGACACGGGTGAGAGCGCTCCCCGGCTGTTGCGGTACTGGCGCCAGTGGCTGGATAGCGGCCTGCTTGACGGCGTCACGGCGGTCGTTTTTGGTCGCTTCACCAATATGGGGTCGACTGGGGAAGCTGAAACCTGGGTACTGGGTGAACTGGCTGTCCGAACACCCTGTCCAGTGTTTTCGTCCCGGGATTTCGGACATGTAACGCCCAACCGGCCGATTGCGCTCGGCGCAAAAGCTAAGGTCAAAGATAATAGGCTGTGTTGGCGGCTTGATAACTGACACAAGGGCGGCTCAGTGTCTTGTGTTGCGGATGAGCGCAAAGTACCATCCGAGTGTGATCCGTAGTAGTGCCGCTTTGGCTTCCTAAATACCCAAACAAGGAGTTCCCAGATGTTCACAGGCAGCATGGTGGCCATGGTCACCCCAATGCACGATGATGGCGGCGTCGACTGGGGCGCGCTCGAGCGGCTGGTAGAGCACCACATCGCACAAGCTACCGACGCGATCGTGTCGGTGGGTACCACCGGCGAGTCGGCGACGCTCGACCATGATGAACATGGAGAGGTTATAGCTCGCACAGTAAAGGCGGTGGCGGGACGGATTCCCGTTATTGGCGGTACCGGCGCGAATTCGACCTCTGAGGCGATCTCGTTGACACGAAGCGCAGCCGATGCTGGTGTCGACGCCTGTCTTCTGGTGGTGCCGTACTACAACAAGCCTCCTCAGGAGGGGCTCTATCAGCACTTCAAGGCCATTGCCGAGGCTGTTGCGGTGCCGCAGATTCTTTATAACGTCCCAGGCCGCACCGCGGCTGATATGCAAAACGATGTCACGTTACGCCTTGCAGAAATTGAGAATATTGTTGCTATCAAGGACGCGACCAACGACCTCGATCGCGGCAGGGACCTGATTGACCGGGCGCCAAAAGATTTTCTGATCTATTCTGGAGAGGATGGCACGGCCTGTGAGTTGATGCTGTCGGGCGGCAAGGGCACTATATCAGTGACCGCCAATGCCGCGCCCAATCTGATGCATCGTATGTGTCAGGCGGCTATCTCAGGTGACGCCGACACCGCACGCGCACTCAACGGCCAACTCGCAGACCTGCATAAGGCGATGTTTGTTGAGTCCAACCCCATCCCTGCGAAATGGGCAGTTGCGCAGCAAGGGCTCATTGGTGGGGGAATCCGCCTGCCGTTGGTGCCGCTGCCGACCGAGCGTCATGATGAAGTCCGCAGCGCCCTCAGTAGCGCAGGGGTTTTGTGATAAATTTTTTTAAAAAANGGATTGATGAGAGATGAAAAANGGTGAAGAACTCTATTCGGGTAAAGCGAAGTCTGTTTTTCTGACTGACGAAGCTACGCGACTCATTATGGAGTTTCGCGACGATACCTCGGCCTTTGACGGCGAGAAAATAGACCAACTCGACCGCAAGGGCATGGTCAATAATCGCTTTAACGCATTCATTATGAGCCATCTCGAAGAGCAGGGAGTCGCGACCCATTTTGATGCGCTGTTGAGCGACAACGAATCCCAGGTGAAACACCTTGATATGATTCCAGTCGAATGTGTGGTGCGCAATATCGCGACTGGCTCTTTATGTCGGCGCTTGGGCGTCGAGGACGGGCTGGACCTCGAGCCGCCGACCTTTGAATTCTTCTTAAAGAACGACGAACTGCATGANCCGATGATCAATGAGTANCACATTGCGTCGTTCGGCTGGGCAACGCCTGACGAGGTAGAGTCGATGAAGACTCAGACGTTCCAGGTCAACGAGATTCTCAGCAAACTCTTCGCTGACGGCGGGATGATTTTGGTTGATTTCAAACTTGAATTCGGCCGTTTTGGTGACCAATTGCTACTGGGCGATGAATTTACCCCGGACGGTTGCCGGCTCTGGGATACTGATACTCGTGAAAAGCTCGACAAGGATCGATTTCGCCAAGGCCTCGGCGGAGTAGTCGAGGCCTACGANGAGGTCGCTCTGCGACTCGGNGTCGATCTTGAGGCACCGATTGAGGCCTGATCAGCCGGNCAGGACTGCGCGGTGTTGATGCTGGGCGGTGGACCCGCCCTNACGCCTTTTAATATTGAAAAACTTTCGACTCGTGTAGCCGAGCGGGGNCTTGAGTTGGGCGCCTGTTCTGCNCATTTTTTCTATCTGGTCGAAAGTGGTGCGGCCTTAAGTAACGCCGAAACCGATATTCTCGAAAACCTTCTGGAAGCATCTNAAGAAAGCGCTCAGGAGCGTATTCTTGAAGGCAATCCGATAAGGATAATCCCCCGCTTTGGAACCCGTTCGCCCTGGTCCACCAAGGCAACTGATATCGCCCGACACTGTGGCCTTAAGTCGATCGAAACCATCGAGCGCGGTGTCGTGTGGCNCATCGATGGGCNGGCAAACACCGAGGCGACCCGTGATGACCTGGTGGCATTTCTCCATGACCCGATGACNGAATCGGTNGTTGGNGATCCCAGNAGGCTNGAACAAGTATTCGCACCGCAGGNGCCAGCGCCGCTCGGGTATGTTGATGTGATCAACGGAGGCCTTGGAGCCCTCGAAGCNGCGAATGAGCGGGAAGGATTTGCGNTGAGTNAGCAGGAATGCGAATACCTAGCTGGCGCATTCGTCGNGATGAATCGTAACCCTACGGACGCCGAGTTGATGATGTTCGCCCAAGTTAATTCAGAACACTGCCGGCACAANATCTTCAANGCGCAGTGGACCCTTGANGANGTTNTTAAGGATACTTCGCTCTTTGAGATGGTGCGTACCACCCACGCACGAAACGGCGAAAAAACGCTGAGCGCGTATAGCGACAACGCCGCAGTAATCCGNGGTTACCCNGCTTCGTGGTTTCTACCACTNTCNACCGGCGGCGAATACGGCCAGATTGCAGAGCCANTGCATCTTGTGATCAAGGTAGAGACCCATAATCATCCTACGGCAATTTCTCCTTTTCCAGGCGCNGCNACGGGCTCAGGGGGAGAGATTCGGGATGAGGGAGCGACCGGCCGGGGNGGTAAACCCAAAGTNGGGGTCACNGGATTTTCGGTATCGGACTTGCGCTTGCCCGGCGCGCTTATGCCCTGGGAGCTGCCACACCAAAGCCCGACGCGGATCGCTTCCCCGTTGCAGATCATGCTTGAGGGGCCGATCGGCGCCGCGTCATTCAATAACGAGTTCGGCCGGCCAAATGTTTCGGGATACTTNCGCACNCTNGAGGTTGCCTCCGACGGGGAGAANCCNGCCTTCCGCNANGGGTACCACAAGCCCATCATGATCGCTGGCGGCCTTGGCAATATCCGTGATTGTCATGTTCAAAAAGAAGTGATTCCCTCCGGGGCGCAACTGGTTATTCTAGGGGGGCCGGCGATGCTGATTGGCCTTGGAGGTGGAGCCGCTTCCAGTGTTGATTCGGGCGAAAGCGACGAGGCACTCGATTTTGCCTCGGTACAGCGGGGCAACGCCGAAATGCAACGGCGTTGTCAAGAGGTGATCGATCGCTGTATTGCCCTGGGCCCACAAAACCCGATTATTTCCCTCCATGATGTTGGAGCCGGGGGCTTGTCTAACGCCCTGCCGGAACTGGTGCACGATGCCGGGCTCGGCGCCCGTTTTGACCTCAGTGCGATACCCTCTGATGAACCAGGCTTGTCGCCGATGCAGGTGTGGTGTAACGAGGCTCAGGAACGNTATGTTCTAGCGGTTGCGCCNGAGAAACTCGAGTCCTTTAAGTCACTTTGCGCCCGTGAGCGGTGTCTTTTCAGTATCGTGGGTGAGGCAGATGCTGAGGAGNTGCTAAGGCTCGTCGATCCTACGCTGGCCAAAGTGCAAACGGGTGCGACCCTGTCCGCTCAATCCCCGGTGGATCTGCCGATGCCTTTGCTTTTTGGCAACGCGCCGAGGATGCACCGGAAGGCCGTTAGTAGGGTCCGCGTTTACCCTGATCTCGATCTTGATGGCGTCGTAATCCGCGATGCCCTGGAGCGTGTGTTGCGCCTACCAGCGGTCGCGGACAAAACCTTTCTTATTACTATTGGCGATCGCAGTGTTGGAGGTCAGGTCGTCCGGGATCAGATGGTTGGGCCCTGGCAAGTCCCTGTTGCAGACGCTGGTATCACGACAGCAGGTTTTGATAGCCAGACAGGGGAGGCCATCTCGATGGGCGAACGCACTCCGCTGGCACTGGTCAATGCCCCCGCCAGCGGACGTATGGCCGTGGCCGAGGCGATCACCAATATCGCCTGCGCAGGGATCAGCGAACTTTCAGATGTCCACTTGTGCGCGAACTGGATGGCGGCAGCAGGAGAGGCAGGCCAGGACGCGGATCTTTTTCAAACCGTGCAGGCCGTTACGCTTGATCTGTGCCCGGCGCTCGGTATCTCGATTCCGGTGGGCAAGGATTCCATGTCCATGTCCAGCCGCTGGACCCAAAATGGAGATCATTTCAGCGTTTCCTCTCCAATGTCGTTGATCATCACCGCGTTTGCGCCGGTGGCGGACGTTCGCCGCTCGGTAACACCGGTGCTGGAGACCACACAGGAGTCGGTGCTTTTGCTGATCGATCTCGCACGGGGCAAAAACCGACTTGGTGGTTCGGCGCTGGCCCAGGTATTTGGACAGATCGGTAACGAGGTGCCTGACCTAGATCACCCAGAGGATCTTCGCGCATTTTTCGCTGCGACCCGTGAACTGCTGGCGCATAAGCTTGCACTCGCCTACCACGACCGTTCCGACGGCGGGCTTGTCGTCGCCCTTATGGAAATGGCTTTTGCCAGCCGCTGTTCGCTCGAGATTGATATTGGCAATACGGATGATGCGCTGGCGATGCTTTTCTCCGAAGAGCCCGGCGCGGTGATTCAGGTTAGCAAAAAAGAAGTGGAACGTGTTCAGGGTATATTCGAAAAAGCGGGTATTGGCGCTTGGGTCCGTCCGGTAGGGTCGGTCATTGATGGGTCAGATCACATTCGTATTGTCGGCAACGACACGGTCCTGCTGGAGGCGAGCCGGGCCGGTCTTCACCAGGCCTGGTCGGAACTGACCTCCCGGATGCAAGGACTTCGTGATAATCCTGAATGTACAGTCCAGGAAGTCGGCCGCCTCAAGGACCTTTCAGATCCGGGTCTCAGTGCAACGTTGACATTTGATCCCGCACACAATCCTGCGACCCGCGCCATCCTGGGAGGCCAAAGGCCCCGTCTGGCGGTTCTGCGTGAGCAGGGCGTCAATGGGCATATGGAAATGGCTGCGGCTTTCGACCGGGCGGGATTCGCAGCAGTGGATGTGACGATGTCCGATCTTCAGGACGGGCGCCATCATCTCAAGAACTTTCAGGGACTCGTGGCCTGCGGAGGTTTTTCTTTCGGGGATGTGCTCGGGGCAGGACAGGGTTGGGCCAAGTCGATTCTGTTTGAGCCCATGCTGCGCCATCAGTTTGAGGTCTTCTTTGCCCGCGAGGAGATTTTTGCACTGGGTGTTTGTAATGGCTGCCAGATGATGGCAGCGCTCAAGGATTTAATTCCAGGCGCACAGCATTGGCCGCACTTTGGGGCCAACCAATCAGGGCAGTTTGAATCCAGAGTCATTATGGTCGAGGTCCTGCCAAGCGACTCAGTGTTGTTTGAAGGTATGGCCGGCACCCGGATTCCGGTCGTGGTCGCGCATGGCGAGGGTCGCGCACAGTTTTCCGAGGATACCCTGGCGACACTTCGCGCCAGAGATCAGGTAAGCCTGAGGTTTGTCGATAACTATGGCAGGACAACCAACCGTTATCCGTTTAACCCCAATGGCTCGATGGACGGAGTGACAGGACTTTGTGCGGCAGATGGCCGGGTGACGATCATGATGCCGCATCCTGAGCGAAATTTTCGCACCGTCACCAACTCCTGGCACCCCAAGGACTGGAATGAGCACGGCCCCTGGTTGAGGATCTTTCAGAACGCGAGGGCGTTCGTCGGCTGACGCGCCTTTTGCCTTTCGAATCCGAGATCACATCGCGCTGTAAGAGGGTCCGCCTCCGCCCTCGGGGGTCACCCAGGTGATGTTCTGGCTTGGGTCCTTGATATCGCAGGTCTTGCAGTGGACGCAGTTCTGCGCGTTGATCTGAAAACGCTGCTCTGGCCCTTCTCCGACGATCTCGTATACCCCGGCAGGGCAGTAGCGCTGCGCCGGTTCCGCCCACTTCGGCCAATTGGTTCTCAGCGGAATCTCACTGTCCGCAAGTTGAAGGTGGACTGGCTGGTCTTCCTCATGATTGGTGTTGCTGAGAAACACCGAGCTGTTTTTGTCGAAGGTTAGGACCCCGTCGGGTCTGGGATATTCAATTGGTGTGACACTGCTACTTTCCTTAAGTGACGCATGGTCCAAGGAGTGGTCCTTGAGGGTGAAGGGCATTTTGCCGCGCAGCCAGTTCTGGTCGAGAAAATTGAACGCCCCACCCAAGTAGGGACCAAACTTGTGCAATGCCGGACCAAAATTGCGCGCGGCTTTGAGTTCGGGATAGAGCCACGAGCCGCGCATGTGGGATTCATAGTGGGTGTGATCCTTGCCGCCAGGGTCTCCATCCAGCAGTACCTGCATGATGGTATCGGCCGCCAACATGCCCGATTTCATCGCTGTGTGCGTCCCTTTGATCTTGGCAAAATTCAGCGTACCGGCGTTACATCCAACGATGAAAGCACCGGGCAGGGACATCTTGGGCAGCGAGTTGAAGCCCCCTTTGGTGATGGCACGCGCCCCGTAGGAAAGCCGTTCACCGCCCGCCAGAGTCGGCGCAATCATCCCGTGGGTCTTAAAGCGCTGCAATTCATCAAACGGACTGAGGTAAGGGTTCTCGTAGTTGAGATCTACAATCAGTCCCAGCGCGACCTGGCAGTCTTCCAGGTGGTAGAGGAACGCGCCGCCCGAGGCCTGGTTTTCCGACAGAGGCCAACCGGCGCCGTGGACCACGAGCCCCGGCTGGTGCAGTGCAGGATCGATCCGCCATAACTCCTTCAGGCCAATGCCATAATGCTGGGGAGAGCGGTCATGATCAAGTGCGTACTGGCGGATAAGTTGTTTCCCCAAATGTCCCCGGCAGCCTTCTGCAAACACTGTATACTTTGCGTGCAGTTCCATACCGGGTTCATAAGCCGCCTTGGCTTCGCCATCTTTGCCCCGACCCATCTCTCCGGTTGCAACGCCTTTAACGCCCCCTTTGTCATCAAAGAGCACTTCGCTGGCCGGAAAACCGGGATAGATCTCTACGCCCAAGGACTCAGCCTGTTCCCCGAGCCAGCGTACTACCTGGCCGAGGCTGACGATGTAATTNCCATNGTTNTGCATGGTGCGCGGNGCGAGNGCATTCGGAATCTTGACGGCTTTTTGAGGNCCCGTGAAAAAGTAGATCTCATCGCGNGTCACCGGNGTATTGAGCGGTGCNCCGCGNTCTGCCCAGTCTGGGAAGAGTTCATTCAGCGCAGTGGGTTCAATTACGGCGCCGGATAGAATGTGATCGCCAACCGCGGCGGCTTTTTCAAGCACCACGACACTGAGTTCATGCTCATTTTCGGCCGCAAGCTGCATCAGCCGGCAGGCGGTTGCCAGGCCGGCGGGGCCTGCACCGACNACAACAACATCCACTTCCATGGATTCGCGCTCAATCGAGTTAGAGGTCTCAGTCATATTGATTTCAGTGCTCTATTTAGGATTGTCAACATCATTCCACCAATTCAAAATCACCTGGTTTCCAGGTATCTTCGGACCGATAGTTTCACGGGAACTTCCTTATCTAGCTCGGGGGGTGACGATTAAAGGACTTTCCGATTATCGGGTCAAGGCAGCCCAGCTTTCATTTGAAAAGTGCAACCCCGTAGCCAGTAGTCGTATTATCGGGCCTGTTTATGCTTAGCACACCTCGGATTACAACCCCCNGAATCATATCTTCGTGGGTTAGGAAACGCGATTATGAATAACCTCCCATTTTCCGGGCCAGGATATTTTTTCAAAGGGAATCTGCATACCCACTGTACACAGTCCGACGGCGACTATCCAGCCGATGAGGTNGTCCGGCGATATCGCGAGAAGGGCTATGACTTNCTGGCGTTGAGNGATCATTTTCTTGAGTGTTATGGGTTCCCGGTGACGGATACCCGCGCGCTGCGATCTGAACACTTCACGACTCTGATCTCGGCAGAGTTACACACCGGAAATCTACACAACGGGGAAACATGGCACGTTCTTGCGGTGGGTCTGCCGCTGGATTTTTCCCCACCGAAAGCACAAGAGGGAATAGCAGATCTCGCCAAAAGAGCGTTTGATGCGGGCGCCTATATTGGTCTNGTGCATCCCGCGTGGTATGGCCTTGCGCCTGAAGACGCCAGAATTCTGCCCTTTGCCCATGCGGTTGAGATCTACAATCATGGTTCCCAGATGGAAAATGATCGCGGCGATGGTTGGTCGCTTTGCGACATGCTTCTCAACGAAGGTGCCAGACTGCATGGATTCGCCACCGATGATGCCCACCATATGGCTCATGACGCCTTTGGCGGTTGGATCCATGTCAAAGCCGAAAGCCTGGATGACGANGCGATTCTGCAAAGCCTTAAAGCGGGTCGCTTTTACTCATCANAGGGTCCAACCTTTAACAATATTGANTGCATCGGCGACGAGATTCTGATCGAGTGCTCCGCTGTAGAGGCAGTTATGGTGACCGGTCGGGGTTCGCGTGCTGAGAAGGTGCTGGGCAATGGCCTGACGTCGGCACGACTGCCCTTAGGGCGTTTTGCTAATGCGTTTTTTCGGGTCACGGTGGTGGATAGCGCAGGCCATAAGGCATGGTCTAATCCGGTATGGTTAAGCGAGCAATAGNAATAAAGGATTTAAGCCGATGAATCTNGAAAATGTTCCTGCACTTGTTACCGGCGGCGGATCCGGGATGGGGGCTGTNACCGCGCGAATGCTTTNAGAGCGTGGTGCCCGGGTTGNGGTNCTGGANCGCGATATGGACGGTGCCCAGAAAACGGCTCATGAGATAGGCGGGTGGGCGCTTGAAGCGGATGTTTCAAGCGCAGACTCNNTCGAAGGAGCCCTGCAGGAGATTNTGGAGNAATGGGGCGCACCGCGTATTGCGGTGAGTTGCGCCGGGATCGCCCCNGCATCCAGGATTGTTGGCCGGGACGGCCCGCATGATCTGGATCTTTTCCAGCAGGTCATCAATGTGAACCTNNTNGGNACTTTCAACGTGCTGCGCCTGTGTGCTGCCCGGATGACAGAGTTGGAACCCCTTTCTGAAAGCGGTAGCCGTGGAGTTATTATCAACACCGCTTCGGTCGCGGCCTATGAAGGACAGATCGGTCAGGCCGCCTATAGTTCTTCGAAGGGCGGCGTGGTGGCACTGACCCTTCCGGCGGCCCGTGAACTTTCGCGATTCGGTATTCGTGTCATGACTATTGCTCCGGGGCTCATCGGGACACCAATGCTGCTGAACATGCCCGACGAGGTTCAGCAAAGCCTGGCGGGCCAGGTGCCTTTCCCTTCACGTTTTGGCAAGCCCGAGGAATTTGCGGACCTNGTATCCCACATCATCGATAACGAGATGNTGAATGGCGAAGTGATCCGGCTCGATGGTGCCATCCGGCTTGCGCCTAAATAGGTAGGCCAATCTCCCAACCTATGCCTGTCATGTCGATCAGTCCCGAACATCTGATTCTTTTCGGCCTGCTGCTTGGTGTTTTTGGATTTCTGTTGTGGGGGCGGGTGCGCTACGACCTGGTAGCGTTTGCAGCGCTGATTCTGGCGCTTATGGTGGGCGCGGTTCCGGTGGAGAAGGCGTTTTCCGGGTTTGGGCATCCAGCGACAGTCATTATTGCCCTGGTGCTGATTGTCAGTCGGGGCCTTTTCAATTCGGGTGTAGTCGAGGCCATCGCCCGGGTGTGTGTGGCTGGGGTCAAAGGTGTCGGCACTCATATCGGACTGATGTCAGGGGTTGGGGGTTTACTGTCGGCTGTAATGAACAATGTCGCCGCATTGTCTCTTTTGATGCCTGTTGATATCGAGGCTGCCCGTAAAGCCGAGCGTAGCCCAGGGCTTACCCTGATGCCGCTTTCTTTTGCCACGATCCTCGGGGGGATGGTTACCTTGATTGGCACGCCGCCTAATATCGTCGTGGCGACCGTGCGCGAGGAGGCGCTCGGCGAGCCGTTCAGTATGTTTGATTTTGCTCCGGTGGGGATTGTGGTTGCAGTGGCCGGAGTACTCTTTGTTGCGCTGGTGGGCTGGCGGCTACTGCCGGCGAACCGTCAGAAGGAGAATCCCGCCGTGGCGCTTGCCGACCTGACCGGATATGTCTTTGAGACGTCGGTGGCCGAAAACAGCAAACTCATTGGCGCACCCCTGCGCGAAGCTTTTCCGCTGGCGGAAGAACACGACGTGGTGATTACGGGGCTCATCCGCAATCATGTGCGGCTTGCCGGTTCTGCTCGCCGGGAGATCGTCAAGGAAGGCGATATCCTGGTCTTGGAGGGAGCAGCCGAGTCGATTGAGCAGTTCGTCGGCGCGGCTCGGCTCGGCAGTGGGGACCCGGATAAAAATGTGGAACTGCTGGGAGAATCCATGGCGATTGCGGAGGCAGTGGTTCCGGTTGGGGCAAGGATTGCAGGTCGTTCAGCGACTGATCTTCGACTGGCGTACCGCTATGGCGTCATGTTGCTGGGGGTTTCACGCCGTGGCCGCTCCTTTCGTGAGCGGGTGCGCAAGTTGCAGATCCTTCCTGGGGATATCTTGCTCCTTTATGGCGCGGAAGATCGGTTGGATCAAGCGGTCCAGTGGCTCGGCTGCCTTGCGCTTGCAGACCGCGGATTAACGGTGCTTCAGCGTCAAAAAGCGGGCCTTGCCATCGGTGCATTCGCGCTTGCCATCCTTGCTGCGAGCCTCGGCTGGCTTTACCTGTCTGTAGCACTTGGAGCCGTGGTAGTAGTGTATGTCGTCTTCGGGTTGGTGAAGCCTACGGAGGTCTATGAATCGGTTGAGTGGCCGGTGATTGTCCTGCTGGGATCGCTGATTCCTATCGGGAGCGCATTGGAAAGTAGCGGAGGGACTGCACTGATTGCAGAATGGATTCTGATTGCGACTGAAGGCCTCGCCCCAGTAATAGTGCTGGCAATTCTGATGATTGTCACCATGAGTCTTTCGGATGTGCTGAATAATGTTGCGACCGCGTTGATTGCAGCGCCTATCGGACTTGAGATTGCCGGGCGTCTCGAACTTAACCCGGATCCCTTTCTGATGGCGGTGGCGGTGGCGGCTTCGTGTGCCTTTCTTACCCCAATCGGGCACAAGAACAACACTATTGTCATGGGACCTGGTGGCTACCGTTTCGGGGACTACTGGCGCATGGGTCTCCCGCTTGAGATTCTCGTTGTCGCAATGAGTCTGCCGGCGATTCTTTTTTTCTGGCCGCTGACTGGCTGAATCGACCAGAAGACTTTCCCCTCATTACGGAAGATTACTGACCGTGGACAACGCTCCATTCAGGGCTCGGCAGGCAATCCAGACAGGGCGCGGCGAAGTGATCGCACCTCGGTTGGCCGGGCCCTGGGGACATCATTCAACTGGTCGCTTAGAGACATGTCTGCGTGGAGACCAGCGCATCCGATGGCAACATGACACTTTTGGTGCAGACCGTTTGGGGATTAGGTATGGTTCGTGTCGGTAATACATACAGATATTGAAGGCTCTATAAAGGAGTGTGACTATGACCTTGGGTGTAGGAGGTTCAACGGCGGATCAGGAAATGGCCGGATTGTCCCGGCAGACAGGTTTCATTCCGATTTCGCCGGATGAGCGCCAGGGCCGAATCGCCAATGCGCAACGGCTGATGGTGGAGCAGGGCATTGACGCCCTCTATCTGGATGCTTCGACGAGTCTTTTCTACTTTACGGGTCTTCGCCTGTGGGCTACCGAGCGGCTTCACGGAGCTGTGATCCCCGCTCGGGGAGAGCTTATCTATATCACTCCCGGGTTCGAAGAAGAAAAAACCCGGGCCATGCTGCTTTTTGGAGATCAAATTCGCACCTGGGAAGAACACGAAGATCCCACTGTGTTGGTTGCGCAATGTATTGCTGGCGCGACCGACGCGCAGCCTCGTGTAGCGGTGGATCCGGCCACGCCGTTTTTTGTCTTTGATGGGTTGCGCCGTGCCATGCCGCAGGCCGAGTTCCTTAACGGCACATGTATCACCGCCGGATGTCGGATGCAAAAGTCCGCCAACGAAATTGCGCTGATCCAGTTTGCAATGAACCTAACCCTTAAGGTACATCAAAGCGCTGCCCGCATTCTTGAGGCGGGAATGAGTACGGTAGATGTACAGGCGTTCTTAACCGCGGCGCACCTTAAGCTCGGTACTGATGGGCCGCCGCCGTTTCGGATTGTGCTGTTTGGAGAACCCACCGCTTACCCGCACGGAGTGCCCTATCCACAGGAATTAAGAGAAGGCGATATGGTGCTGATCGATACGGGAGCGACGGTCGACGGATATTTTTCTGACATTACCCGCACCTATGTTTTTGGAGAGCCTAGCAAACGACAGCGTGAGGTCTGGAACCTTGAAAAAGCAGCCCAGGCGGCGGCTTTTGCTGCGGCCAAGGTCGGCGCGCCTGCTGAATCCGTCGATCGGGCTGCGCGGGATGTCATTGAGGCAGCAGGCTTTGGCCCGGGATATAAAGTCCCAGGTCTTGCCCATCGCACTGGACACGGCATCGGTCTTGATATTCATGAGGAAACCTACATCGTGCCGGGCAATACCACGGCGCTCTTGCCGGGGATGTGTTTCTCCAACGAACCGATGATCTGTATCTATGGAGAATTCGGCGTGCGCCTTGAAGACCATGTATACATCACCGAGGACGGACCGCACTGGTTTACACAGCCTTCTCCCTCGATCGACCAGCCGTTTGCCTAGAGGATTACTGGAATCCCCTAAGGGGAGATAAAGACCGGACTGATACTCAGGTCGGTTTTTCGATCAGTTCAAAAGTGATGCCGTCACTGTCCCGCAGGTAAACGATCCTTGCACCGGCATTGGGGCCCTGATCCACGGTAATGATCTCGCCTTCCGCGGTAACGCCGTGAGCTGCAGCGGCCTCTATTAGTTCATCGAGACCGGTTACATCATAGGCGACGTGACAAAAGCCCGTGTCGCAGGCCCGGGGCCGCACGCGGGTGCGGTCATCCGGTCCGCTGTATTCGATAAGTTCGATACTGTGGCCCGGCCCGCGCACATACGCGATCATGACCTTGGCCCCATCAATACCCGTGACGCGTTCGATGACCTCGGGGGCACGGGGCGCTTTAGAGGTTACTTCAAAGCTGAGCACATCTCGAAAAAAGGCGATGCTCCGATCAAGGTCCGAGACCGTGAAACTCGTGTGGTTAGTGGCGAGGACTTTTGCCATGGGAATCTAAATTAAAGGGGGTTGTCGAGTGTACCCGCCGGCCACGGCGTTGTTAAGACGCCGCCGCCTTTTCGCGCAGTTTGAATTTCTGGATCTTGCCGGTGGAGGTCTTGGGGAGTTCGCCAAAAATCACGGTTTTTGGCGCCTTGAAGTTTGCAAGATGCCCCCGGCAGTGATCGATGATGTCCTGTGCCGATGTGGTTGAGCCTTCTCTTAAGTGAACGAAAGCGCACGGGGTCTCACCCCAGTGTTCGTCGGATTTTGCCACTACTGCGGCCTCCAGTATTTCGGGGTGGCGATACAGGACATCCTCAATCTCGATCGAGGAGATGTTCTCCCCGCCTGATATGATGATGTCCTTGGAGCGGTCCTTGAGTTGAATATATTCGTCAGGATGCATGACACCAAGATCTCCGGAATGAAACCAGCCCCCGGCAAAGGCTTCTTCTGTAGCTTTTGGGTTCTTAAGATAGCCTTTCATAACGATGTTGCCTCGGAACATAGCCTCGCCCATCTCAGCGGCATCAGGGGCGACCGGCTCCATGTTGTCGGGGTTCAGAATCTGGAGATCTTCAAGCGCATGGTACGGCACGCCCTGGCGCGACTTGGTCGTTGCCTGCTCCTCTGCAGGCAAGTCGTTCCACTGCGGCTTCCAGGAACAGATGACCGCGGGACCGTAGGTTTCCGTGAGACCATAGACATGGGTCATGGCAAATCCGCTTTGCTCCATCGCAGCGAGTACGCTCGGAGGCGGCGGGGCAGCCGCCGTCATAACTTTGACCGTATGGCTGAAGGCGCGCTTGGCGTCGTCAGATGCATTGATCAAGAGGTTGAGCACAATGGGCGCGCCACAAAAATGTGTGACTTCGTGATCGGCAATCGCATCGAAGATTGCACTGGCGCTTACGGAGCGCTGGCATACGCTGGTGCCGGCGACGGCCGCGAGTGACCAGGGGAAGCACCAGCCGTTGCAGTGAAACATGGGCAAGGTCCAGAGATATACCGGGTGATGCGCCATATCCCATCCAATGATATTGCTCATCGCGTTGAGATAAGCGCCACGATGGTGATAGACCACACCCTTTGGGTTGCCTGTAGTGCCGGAAGTGTAGTTAAGTGAGATTGCATCCCACTCGTTCTGGGGCAGGGCGATTGGGGAGTGCGGATCACCCTTTGCGAGAAAGTCCTCATAGCTTATCCCGCCAAGACGTTGGCCGCCCGGGCCTTCTGGATCCTCGATATCGATCACAAGAATCTCCCGGCTAATCTGGCTCAGCGCTTCACGTATCACAGGGGCAAACTCGGTATCGGTAATCAGGGCTTTGGCCTCACCGTGATCGAGGATAAAAGCGAGGGTTGCGGCGTCGAGGCGAATGTTGAGCGCATTAAGGATAGCGCCCGCCATAGGGATCCCGTAATGAGCTTCAAGGATTTCCGGGATATTGGGTGCCATCACGGCCACGGTGTCCCCTTTGCCGATTCCTTGTGCGGCAAGGGCGGCGGCAAGGCGCCTGCAGCGCGCCGCCGTTTCGGCCCAGGTGCGGCGGATCGACCCGTGAATGACTGCCAGTTGATCCGGGTAAACGCGCTCCACACGCCGCAAAAGACTTAACGGGCTTAAGGGGGCGTAATTGGCTGGGTTTTGGCCGAGGTCCCGGTCAAAGATATCGTTCATGGGGGATGGGGAAGGTGTGCGCAAAGGTGGCGGATCATAACCCATGGTTGGCGTCCTAACAGAGGATCCACTGACTTGCCTGCCGTTGCCATCTGCTCTAAAATGTTGCACTGCAACAATTTTTATCACCCCTCTTTCCAATGCCTCCTGAACACTCCTCTCCTAGCGCCGTTGATCCGGAAAGACTGGCCGAAACCATGGTTGGCGTTATCGCTCGTAGCCAGCGCATTGCAGCCGAATTCATGGCAAATCAGTCTGGTCATCTTGCCGGCAGTCTTGATCCTGTGCAGCTCGCCGAACAATTCCTTAAGAACATGGCCCAGTTCAGTTTTGACCCACAGGCCCTGATGAAGGCACAGGCCGAGTTCTGGCAGGGCTCGCTGGCTTTATGGCAACAGACAGCCTTAGGTGCGCTGGGGGCGAGCGGGCAAAAGGTGATTGAGCCGGAGGCGGATGACCGACGCTTCAGGAGCGATGCCTGGGACGACGGACACGTCTTTGACTTTATCAAACAGTCGTACCTGCTTGCCTCCCGCTATGTTATCGCCGCCGGTGAGTCAGTCTCGGGGATTGATGACAAAAAGCACGCGCAGATCAATTTTTACACCCGTCAATTTGTCGATGCGATGGCGCCCACGAACTTTGCCCTGACCAATCCTGATGTCCTGAAGAGGACGGTCGACTCCAAGGGTGAGAACCTCGTAAAGGGGTTTCAAAATATCCTGGATGACCTTGAGCGCAATGAAGGGCAACTCAAAACCCGCATGGTTGATACCGAGGCCTTTGATCTTGGCCGCAATCTTGCGCTGACGCCCGGAAAGGTCGTTCTGCAGAACGATCTTATTCAGCTGATCCAGTACAAGCCAGCGACGGCAACCGTCAGCCGCACCCCGCTGCTGGTTATCCCCCCTTGGATCAACAAGTACTACATCCTGGATCTTCGGCCGAAGAACTCCTACATCCGTTGGCTGGTGGAACAGGGCCATAGCGTCTTTGTGATCTCCTGGGTAAATCCTGGAAGCGAGCTCGCCGGAAAAGGTTTTGAGGACTATCTGCTAGAAGGTCCGTTGGCAGCACTTGATGCGATCCAGGCGATTACCGGGACGACACAGAGCAATGTGATCGGCTACTGCCTGGGCGGCACGCTACTTGCAGCACTGCTTGCCTATCTCGAGGCGACGGATCACGCTGATCGCGTTGCCAGCGCGACCTTCCTGACTTCGATGATCGACTTTGCCGATCCGGGAGACCTCGGCGTCTTTATCGACGACCAGCAGGTTGAAAGCCTTGAGCAGAAGATGAACCGGGACGGTTATCTCGATGGCGCTGACATGGCCACAACCTTCAACATGTTACGTTCAAGTGACCTGATCTGGTCTTTTGTAATCAACAATTACCTCATGGGTGAGGAGCCATTGGCTTTTGATCTCCTGTACTGGAACTCGGATTCGACCCGAATGCCAGCCAGAATGCACAGTGAGTACCTGCGCACGATGTATCTCGAGAACCGTTTTAAGGAGCCCGGAGGAATGATTCTGGGCGGCGTGCCGATTGATATCGCTTCGGTCAAAACGCCGTGCTATTTCCTCTCCGCATGCGAAGATCACATTGCACCATGGCGCTCAACCTTTGCCGGCGCTGGACTTTTCAAGGGGCCAGTTCGTTTTGTGCTTTCAGGTTCTGGCCACATCGCCGGGGTGGTGAACCCGCCAGACGCCAAAAAATATGGTTACCGCACCAGCCGCAGTCGTCCCAGAGGAGACGCCGAGGCCTGGCTGCAAAGCGCGCCCATTAAGGAAGGTTCCTGGTGGCCCAACTGGCAGCAGTGGGTGTCAAAGTTTACTGGTACCAACGTTAAAGGGAGAAAGCCAGGCGCCAAAAAAGCCTTTCCGGTGCTCGAAGACGCGCCCGGTTCTTACGCCGGAAAGCGCCTGGATGAAGAAAACCCAAAATAAATGGCCTAACGGCGGCGCCAGAAAATGCGCGTTCCTTTGCCTCGCCAATTGGGGTCGTTAAAGGATTTTCCCTGCCACTCGGAGCCAGGCAGACGAGTGCCATCGCAATCATGGCTCTTTGACGAAGGC
>NHDO01000067.1 GCA_002171735.1 Proteobacteria bacterium TMED61
CTCAACCAATTGAAGCAAGGCGGCCTCATTGAAGCCACCCGCCAGTGTTTGACGATCCTCGATCCCGATACCCTGACCAAACTGATTCGGGATTCTGAAGCGGATTAGACCGTTTCAGTGAGGCAGCAGTTCACAGGCCGGCATCCTATCGGGTGCTAAAATCCAGCACAGAGTCAAGCAGTTAAATTGACTGCCTGCAGACCTGTGTCGAAAGTCCGATCGGTTAGATGCCGGACTCGTGATCAGGCCATATCTTCCCCGTACACAGTGATAGTTTCAGACAAAGATTAATGAGTAAGTCGTCTTCCCGCCGTCAGTTTCTAGGCGCACTCACGCTGGTGGGGGCCGGCGTGGGCATCAATGCTCTCGCGATGCGAGGCCTCCGGATGCCACTGATGGCGGAGCCCCGTCATGTAAAACATGAGGCCTGGCACTCTGAAAATCATTTTAACGCTTCGGCGGATGGTGCCTTTTTTACCGAGGTGAAAGGACCATTCCTTTCATGGCGGGCGTTTACACCGGAGCCGACCTTGAAAATACAGGGTGCGTTCCAGGTAACCATCGACAACATTCACCCCCGGGCGATTCTGAGCCGCGAGGGGGAGGGGCAGATTCAAGAAGAATCCATTGATGGCCTGAAGCGAACAGTGCTCGGTGACACAGAGCCAGGAAAAGAACTCAGGCTGCATTGGCAAGTGCCGTTTAGTGACAGTTACCGGTTTGCTGCCATCGGGGATACCGGAGGGGGTCGTGAACTCGACTGGACAATGCAGCAGGCCCATCAACTGGGCGCGCAGTTTCTTCTGCTGCTGGGTGATCTCTATTATCAGCCGGGCGACGATCTCAACGTCATCCAGAACCTCTCACGCAGTCCCGTGCCGGTGTATGCGGCATACGGTAATCATGACATTGTCCGGAGTTTCGATCAGAACCTGCTGCACTGGTTTGAGCGCGGCGTCGGGCCACGCAACTCGACGTTCCGCCTTGGCGGCATCCAGTTTGTGAATCTCGACACCGCGGCCGACACGATCCCCTGGTCCGGCGGAATGCGCGGTGCGCTACTGCGGCAATTTCCGCCGTTGGAGGATAACCCCAGTATTCGTGACTACGTGATCTTCAGTCACCGGCCAATCACAGACCTGCGTCCTATAGAAGAACAACCCTCTGATCACAGCATCGAGAACTTTGGCGAGGGCGAGTGGCTGCGCGAGCAACTGCTGCACATCGGTGCGCGCACTATCCTCAATGGTCATATTCACAACAGTCTCGAACGCGATGACCAGGGCCTGTATACCTATATCGCAGGAGAGGGTCTGGCCCATCTGGACATTGTCAAAAGCCAGGGAAGCATCGACTGGTTTGGCGATCTCACCCATAGAACAGCCCGGATGCTGATCGGCGATGTCGAACCACAGGAACCGGTGCGTTACCACTGGGGGGCGCTCAATATGCCACTGGATGCGCACTGCAGTGAGCGCCTTCGGATGGATATGGCCAAGGAAAAAGGTCACTTTGACGCGCTGTTGGATTATCTCGAAACCGTATGCAAGAAAACTTCCTGATCGGGCACGACCAGGTTGGAAAAACCGGTGCTAGACTGCCCGCTGAGTAGTGTCACCCACGCGAGTCACGGCAACATCAATCCCTGAACCGCTTGTGGCCCTATTAAAAATTCCGGTCAATCCCAGATATGTTTGAGCAAATCGATCGCCACCATCGCCATCCATCCCGCCGGTCGGCAGTGCATGCCAGCCAGATGGTGAGTACCTCACAACCCCTGGCGGCTCAGGCAGGTCTTGAGATGCTGCGTCGTGGGGGCAATGCCGTGGATGCCGCTGTTGCGACCGCCATCTGCCTGACGGTCGTTGAGCCCACCATGAACAGCATCGGCGGCGACGCCTTCGCCATCATTGCGGACGACTCGGGCCTACACGGCTTTAACGGCTGCGGACGCTCTCCGGCAGGTTGGACGCCAGAATACTTTGCCGGCCGCGATGGCGTTCCTGAGCATGGCTGGGACAGCGTAACGGTTCCTGGTGCCGTCGATACCTGGGTGCAGCTCTGGAAACGTTTTGGCTCTCTGACCTTTGATCAGCTCTTCAGTAGCGCCATCAGCTACGCACGAGACGGCTACCTTGTCTCCCCGGTAGTAGCCCAAGCCTGGGATCGCGTCGTCGGGAAGTTTGTTCAGAACGAGGGCTTCTACGATACCTTTACCATCGACGGGCGAGCGCCAAAAGAAGGCGAACTTTTCCGCTGCCCGGCAATGGCCGACACACTCGAGGAGATCTGCGCCTCGCAAGGAGAAAGCTTTTACCGGGGTGATCTGGCGCAGAAGATCGCAGCAGACTGCGCCCGGCACAACGGCGTGATGACACCGGATGATTTGGCAAGCCACGAAGGCTTCTGGACGGACTGCGTTGCGCTGGATTACGCGGGATTGACCGTGCATGAGATTCCACCAAGCGGTCAGGGCATCGTCACGCTGATCGCACTCGGCATCCTGCGCCATCTTAAGATCGAAAATCACGAAGCGTTGTCGGCTGACCGGGTGCATCTGCAGATCGAAGCCATCAAGACGGGTTTCTTTCTGGCGCACCGCCATGTTGCTGACCTTGCTGCTATGACGGTGTCAACGGACCATCTTCTGGACGAAGCGTTTCTGGCACGGTGCGCCAGTGACATCCGTCTCGAAAGAGCCAACACGCCGGATATTGAAATCGAGCCAGACAAGGGGACGGTCTACCTCGCGACGGCAGACGCCAACGGAATGATGGTGTCAATGATCCAGTCGCATTACGGTAATTTTGGTGCCGGTATGGTCGTCCCCAACACGGGTATCTCGATGCAGAACCGGGGCAAGGGTTTCGTGACACAGGCCGGACACCCGAACCAGGTTGCCGGCCGAAAACGGCCATATCACACTATCATCCCGGCCTTTGCGACTCGCGGACAAGACCCGTTCATGGCCTTTGGGGTGATGGGGGGGCACCACCAGCCGCAGGGCCAAGTGCAGGTCTTGAACAACATCCTCCATGACAACTGCTCGCCCCAGCAGGCCTTGGACGCCCCGCGCTGGCATGTGCATGAAGATTTTTCCATCACGCTGGAAGACGGCCTGGGTCATCTCAGCGAGGAACTAGCACGACGGGGCCACCAGATTGCTCCCCACGACCCACCGGCGCTTTTCGGCAGCGGTCAGGTCATCATGCGGACCGATCACGGCTATACAGGAGGCTCAGACCCCCGCAAAGACAGTCAAACCGTCGGCTTCTGACGTTACCGCGCAGCATGAGTTACCAGGAACGTCGGGACCGCCTTGCCGAGAGCCTGCGGCTTCACCCTGGAGGAGAGATTCGGCTCGGCAAAACCACATCCAATCTGTTTCGCGATCGCGAGATCCAAGACAATACGCTTGATGTCAGTGACTTCCAGCACGTGCTTTCGGTCGATCCCCATACCCGCGTGATCGAAACCGAGGGGATGGTGACTTATGAAGCCCTAGCCGATGCTGCGCTGACACACAGCCTGATGCCGGCAGTAGTGCCTCAGTTGAAATCGATCACCATTGGTGGCGCAGTGGGCGGCATCGGCATCGAATCGTCCTCGTTTCGATTCGGTCTGCCGCACGAAACAATCCTGGAAATGGATGTCCTGCTGGGTAATGGCGACATTGTCTGTTGTACGCCCGATAACGAACACCGCGATCTCTTCTTCGGCCTCGCTAATTCTTACGGCTCACTGGGGTACATCCTGCGCCTTAAGATCGAAGGCATCCCGGTGAAGCCCTATGTACGCCTAACCCATCTGCACTTTCAAGACCGTACGGAATTTTTCTCCCGAATCGAAACTGCCTGCAGCGAGCCCTATGACTTTGTTGATGGTGTCGTGTTCTCTGCCGGTGAACATTACCTGGTACTGGGTGAGTTCTGCGACGAAGCGCCTTACACGAGTGACTACACTTATCTCAAGGTTTATTACCGCTCGATTCGTGAGCGCAGTGAGGATTACCTGACCGTTCGCGACTACCTCTGGCGCTGGGATACCGACTGGTTCTGGTGCTCAAAAAACCTGTATGCCCAGAACCCACTGATGCGGCGCTTTCTGGGCCGCAAGCGGCTGAACTCGATTACCTATCAGAAACTGATGCGCTGGAACACGCGGGTCGGATTGACCCGTCGACTGAATGCTTTAACGGGCATTCATCGCGAATCAGTGATTCAGGATGTGGATATCCCGCTAGAAAACGCACCGGCGTTTATTGATTTTTTTGAGCGTGAGATCGGGATCCAACCCGTCTGGATCTGTCCTGCCCAGCACGACCGAAGTCGGGGTGAATATCCGCTTTTCCCCATGCGCGATGATACGCTGTATATCAATTTTGGCTTCTGGGACGGAGTCCGTAGCCGACAGACTTATCTACGCGGACATTTCAACCGGCTCATCGAAGACGAGGTAGCGAAGCTCGGCGGCATCAAATCGCTGTATTCGGAAAGTTTCTACAGTCAGGAAACATTTGATCGGCAGTTCGGGGGCGAACATTACCGCGCGCTCAAGGCGCGCTACGATCCGGACAACCGACTGAAAGATCTNTACCAGAAGTGTGTCCTACGACAATAAGACCTTGGCGCTCTTGAAAACGGCGCCCTTAGACACCATCTGNAATATNTNNNCNTCAGNATTCNCTCTTTTGGNCNCCGGCGTGGAATTCGCTCTTAAAACCGTCCAACTAACCAAGACTTACCGCAATGGCGTCACCGCGCTGAAGGGAGTTGACCTCGCCGTACCCACGGGGGATTTCTACGCCCTACTNGGACCTAACGGCGCTGGCAAATCTACTGTCATCAGCGTATTGGGATCCTTGGTTATCAANACTGGTGGACGNGTCGAGGTATTCGGTGTGGATATCGATATCGACTTCCCCAAGGCAAAATCCTTTCTTGGCGTGGTGCCCCAGGAATTCAATTTCAATATTTTTGAGACGCCGCTGCAGATTGTGAGCAACCAAGCCGGTTATTACGGTATTGATCGACCAACGGCTTTGGNCAGAACCGAGAAGTATCTGACCCTGCTTGGTCTTTGGGACAAACGGGATGAACAGGCGGGTCAGCTCTCAGGAGGAATGAAGCGCCGGTTAATGATTGCGCGTGCCCTGGTTCACGAACCACGCCTGCTGATACTGGACGAGCCCACTGCCGGGGTGGACATTGAAATCCGTCGGTCAATGTGGGACTTCCTNCGANAGATCAACCGCGCAGGTACCACNATNATCCTNACGACNCATTACCTCGAGGAAGCGGAACACCTGTGCCGAAACATCGGCATTATCGATAACGGCTCNCTTGTGGANAANACCTCTATGCGCGCCCTGCTGCGCCAACTCCACCTCGAAACCTACGTACTCGATCTTGAACACTCACTCGAGCGCCTGCCGCCCGGTCTCGACAGCAGCGCAAGACTGATTGACCCAACAACGCTCGAGATTGATATCAAGAAGGAGGAGTACCTCAACGATTTCTACGACCTGCTGTCAGCCAACGATATTCGGGTACGCAGTATGCGAAACAAAGCCAACCGGCTGGAGGAGCTCTTTATCAACCGTGTAGGCCAAACCCCATCGGAGGGAAAATGACCGCGCGCGAACAATGGATCGCCTACGTGACAATCGTCCTCAAAGAGATCACGCGCTTTATGCGCATTTGGCAACAGACGCTGATTCCCCCAGCGATCTCGACCCTGCTGTACTTTGTGATTTTCGGTAATCTCATCGGTAAGCGAATCGGACAGATGGACGGTTTTGACTACATGGACTTTCTCGTTCCGGGACTGATCCTGATGGCTGTTATCAACGCCAGTTACCAGAACGTTGTGGGTTCCTTTTTCGGCGCCAAATGGGGCAAGTCCATTGAAGAATTGCTGGTCTCACCAACGCCNAACAGCATCATCCTGCTGGCATACATCACGGGNGGTGTTGCCCGGGGTATGTTGGTGGGGCTAATCGTGACCGGAATTTCCCTGCTGTTCACAGATCTCAATGTCTTTAACCTTGGCATCCTGACAGGCGTGGTTATTCTGACGGCGGTCCTGTTTTCGCTTGGTGGCTTTGTCAACGCGATCTTCGCGAAGACTTTTGACGACGTTTCTATNATTCCTACCTTCGTGCTGCTGCCCCTAACTTACCTTGGTGGTGTCTTTTATTCGATCCACCTACTCGGTGACTTCTGGCAGCAAGTCTCCAAAGCGAATCCCATCTTGTACATGGTAAATGCGTTTCGTTACGGCTTCCTGGGCATCAGTGATGTCAGCCTGTCTTTCTCTTTCGGGATGATTGGTTTCTTCATCATTTGTTTTTTCGCACTAAGTCTCTATCTTCTGACCTACAGCCGGGGGCTTAGGGCCTGAGCATCCGTCTCGGGAGCAATCGCAACGCGGCATAATCTTCGCTGATGTCCCAACGGATGCCGTAACCGCTGGCAGTCTCAGGCAAAAAGCCAAGCAGATCGGTTGCAAACACCGGGCACCTATNTACCGGTCATTCGGTGCTTAAAGCGATCATCTATCGCGATCGGGGCACCGGGTCCAATGCCACTGCATCGAGGTTGGTACCGTTATGTAGGATCAGCCTTCGGTCCAGGCGGTCTTAGCGTACACCTTCGCCAACATCTGTGAACCGATAAAACAAAGTACTGGCANNTCGACACTCTGGTGACATACTGTGCACTGGCCGAGATCTGGTACCGATGTTCAAGTCGTGATCTTGAGCCTTTCTGGGCTCAAACTCTGCACTCGCACCAGAATACGGTTCTCCCACTTGCCAGCTTCGGCACTTCCGACTGCCGGGGCAGCAGCCACTTCGTCTGGGTGTGCTCCCGCAAAGAGGTGAACCGTGTTCGCGGAATTCTTGGGGCCAGACTTTCAATTAGTATTCCCCAGTCCCTATAATTTCGCCCAAACCCTTCCCCGACTGGATTCGCCCGGACACTTATGTTCAGCCCCTTTTCTTTGAAAACTGTTAGCCGCAGGCTTTTACTTGCCGTTTCGGTGTTTTTCAGTTCAGCGCTTCTGGCTGACACGACAACCTCGACATTGCCCGACACGCTAAAACTGAGCGATGGCTCCGTGCTCTTCGGAAAACTGTTGAGCGCAAATTCAGGGCAGATTAAGTTTGAGTCTGAGCATGCGGGGCGCCCTATCGATTGCTGTTAGAGACGTCAAAGAGCTCGTTTCTCAGCAGACAGTGGTCTTCAAGTTCAACGACGGGCGGGTGATCCGCCTGCCTAACGTAAAGATGACTCACGACCCCCTGGCGATCACTACCAAAGACGGAGTCACGGCATACTCGCTNNCCGATATTGACGCNATCAATCCTGAACCCTGGATGCTGGGTGNGGGCCACCACTGGACGGGCTCAATNATATTCGCCCTNGAACTCCAGTCTGGAAATACCGATAAGCAGGAGATCGACTTAGACCTGAACTCTGTCTGGAGGCAATCCGAGGTCCGCTATACGCTGCGNGTCAGTGGTGAATTGGACGAGGCCAACGAGACCATAACNTCCGATGACTATAGCGTGACCGCCAANTCTGACCGATTTCTGAGCGACACAACATACGCGGGTGCCAACCTTTACTTTGAGGNGGACAAATTTGCCCACCTGAAGCGGCGCAATATGTTCAGCGCCTACTACGGCAAACAGTGGTACTCCAAGCCCCAGTTCAGTCTTTCAACAGAACCAGGCCTGGGTTATGTATCAGAGAGTCGAACTGAACTTGAACAGCAGAATTATTTTGCGTTCAGTTGGAACATGGATATGCACAGCACCTATTTTGGTCCGAATACGAACAGTTATCTCAACCAGGTCGGGGTGTGGAATATGGAAGACACTAGCGACATCGTGATCAACACCCGGATTGGTATCAAGATGCCGGTCCGCCACAAGATTACCGTCAATACCGAACTGAAACTCGAATATGACTCTGGCGCGCCAGCCGACATCGAGGAGCTTGACCAGACTTTCACCATAGGCTTTGGGTATCGCTGGTAGGCCGGAAAGCACCGCCGTTGCCGGGAAGTAGGCGACGACTTCTCAAAGCAAATCTCCCCGGGGATATCCGACCTGGTGTAAGGTTGACAGNCTTATGGCGACACCAGTGGCGTTTCGGGAGTCGTTACCTCGACTACAAGGCCATAGACGTTCATCCGATTTAAGGAAACATCATGACAGATCAGATCAAATTCCTGCTTGACGAAGAAGAGATACCGCGTACCTGGTACAACATCATTGCAGACTTGCCCGAACCCCCTGCGCCCGTCATGCATCCTGGGACCGGCGAGCCGGTGGGTCCTGATGATCTTGCGCCACTTTTCCCCATGGCATCAATCATGCAGGAAGTCAGTAGCGAGCGCGCTATCGATATCCCGGACCCCGTGCGTGACATCTATCGCCAGTGGCGNCCCAGCCCGCTTTTCCGGGCGCGCCGACTGGAAAAGGCATTGGATACACCAGCGCGGATCTATTACAAGTATGAGGGCGTCAGCCCTACCGGCAGCCACAAACCGAACACGGCCATCGCCCAGGCTTTTTTCTGTAAAGAAGAAGGCGTCAAGCGCATTGCCACCGAAACTGGCGCAGGCCAGTGGGGCTCTTCACTTGCGCTGGCGGGGTCTCTTTTTGGTCTCGAGATCGAGGTATTCATGGTGCGAGTCAGTTTCGACCAGAAACCTTATCGGCGCGCCTTCATGGAAACCTTTGGTGCGACCTGCCACGCAAGCCCGAGTAATCTCACGGAGTCCGGCAGAAAAATCCTCGCCGANAACCCGGANTGNACGGGCAGTCTCGGTATTGCGATCAGCGAGGCAGTAGAAGTCGCAGCCCAGCGTGACGACACCAAGTACTCCCTCGGTAGCGTGCTCAATCATGTCCTNCTTCATCAGACCGTCGTCGGACAAGAGGCTATGCGCCAAATGGAATTGGCCGACGACTANCCGGATGTTGTCGTCGGCTGTACCGGCGGNGGCAGTAATTTCGCGGGCCTCAGTTTCCCGTTCATCGGCGCCAAACTCCGTGGAGAACACGATACCCGGGTGGTTGCAGTGGAACCGGCGAACTGTCCTAGCCTCACCAAGGGGAAATACGCTTACGACTTTGGNGACACNGGAAACCTTACGCCACTGGTCAAGATGCATACCCTCGGGTCTTCATTTTTACCGCCTGCGTCACATGCCGGTGGCCTCCGCTACCATGGAATGGCGCCGCTGGTCAGTCAACTGGTTGACCTTGGCGAGATTACACCGACTGCATACAGCCAGACTGAGTGTTTCGATGCCGGAATTACCTTTGCCCGTGCCGAGGGCATCGTGCCGGCGCCGGAGGCCAACCATGCAGTCAAGGGGGCACTCTTGGAAGCCATGAAATGCAAAGAAGAAGGCGTGTCGCGTGCGATCCTGTTCAATTTATGCGGGCACGGCTACTTTGATATGCAGGCCTACACCGATTACAACGCGGGACGACTGGAAGATCACGCCTACGATGAATCCGAAGTTGCCATGGCCTTGGCCGGCCTACCCTCAGTAGCGTGAGGTTTTCATACTTGGCTGTTGCAAATGCGTTGGCGCAGCCGGGCAAGCTGCACTAAAATTGACCTGTCGTAGGGACATGCAGGCTTGCTTTTCGTAAGGTAATTTGCGAACAGCCGGTCCGCGCTTTCTAACTGCCGACCGGCCCAAACGCCGTCCGGTACTCAAGCAACCCGTATCTGGGAGAGGAATGAAATGGCATATGTAATGGATATAGTTATGCGATGGGGTCATATCGTATTTGGCGTGGCGTGGATTGGCCTGCTGTACTACTTCAACTTCGTGCAGACCGAGTACGTTAAGGAAGCGGATGATTCCGCCAAAGCCGATGTCATGGCGAAACTGGCGCCGCGGGCGCTATGGTGGTTCCGCTGGGCGGCCATGTTTACCTTCCTGAGCGGCCTGCTGTTGCTCGGCTACATCCTCCACATGCGTCTCAGCCTGGGCATTACTCTTGGCGCGCTGATGGGTACCCTCATGATGCTCAACGTCTGGCTGATCATCTGGCCCAACCAGAAAATTGTCATTGGTTTGGAATCCGGCGACAAAGCAGCGGCAGGACCAAAAGCGGCACTCGCATCACGCACCAATACACTCCTCTCGCTGCCGATGCTGTTCTTCATGGTCGCCTCTGGTCATGCCAGCCCCATCGCCAATGGCGGTGTCTGGGGCGGTGCCGGTGACATGGCGATGAGCACGATGGCATTGGTGATTGGCCTGGCGATTGTCGTAATCGTTGAAGCCAACGCGATCTGGGGAAAGATGAACGGTGCAATCCAGTCCGTCAGTTCGGTAATCACCTCTTCGATCATTCTGACCGCGATCATGGGGGGTGTGGTTTATTACCTCTAGACTGGCGAAGCGTCTCGTCAAAGAGGGCGCCTTGGCGCCCTCTTTTTTTGCCGCAATGGTGTCATAACCACTGTCTGGAGGCATCTTAAGAATGCCGATCGATCGTTACGAGCTTCGTCGCGTACTGCTCGCCCGCCGAGAGGAGCTTTCCCGGGAGGTTGCGCTCGACCCAACTGAAACCATAGAACTTGATCAGGCACGTGTGGGTCGCTTATCCCGGGCTGAAGCCATGCAGGATCATCAAATGGCACTGGAAATGGGGCGTCGGCGAAGCGCCATGCTCGAGGCCATCGAAGACGCGCTGCGCCGCGTTGATACAGACCCAGACTTCGAGCACTGTGATGACTGCGGAGAACCCATCGCGACAGGACGTCTCGCACTTGATCCCGCGCAGCGCTGCTGCGTATCCTGTCAGAGCATCCGCGAACAGAACTGATTGATTGCCCCTCAATCAACACGGCTTACGTGTCCGCGCAAGGAACCAGGCAAAACCGGCTACAAGTCGATACACATCAACGATCCGGCGAAGCAAAATCGAAGTGTTGCCGTGGTCCAGAAGGTCGCTGACACACAGATGATGTGAGATACCCTGACTCGCGAGGCGCCGGGCAAGGCGATACGATTCCTCCACAGGAATGACCGGGTCATTGCTCCCATGCAGCAGGAAAACCGGGGGCATACGACTGGGAAACGCTGTCGGTACGCGATAACCCGCCCAGGTGCTATCGAATACATTGAGTACCTTGTCGCGAAATTCCTGTTGCGCTTTCGAATCTGACAACAACCAGTGCAGCGACTGCTCTACCGGATCACTTATATCAAGCAGAGTATCGAGGCAAATTGGTTCGCGGTTGTTAATCGCAGATGTCTGTATCGCCTGTTTCAGAGCCGCAATAGCCTTCGCTTTTGCAGGCTCAAACTCAGTAAAGTAACTTCGTGCGATCAACAGTCTGCCATAGGGGTCGGCGCGCTCCGCAGTGATTAGAAAATCTGCGACTTTCTCGATATCGAAATAGCCGCCGATTAGGCCAAGGGTGTTGACCCGATCAGCCAGCGCCTTATCCAGTGCGGCGCGCAAAACAAAAATGCTTGAAAAGGACACCGACATCAGGACGATGTCATCGGTCGTCACAAGAGTGCGGTCTCCTGCCAGAGACTTCAGCAGGGCGGCGACTTCATCTGGCTGACGGGTAGAGATCGTCAGGGCTCGGATACTCGGGACATCCGGAATCAGCCCCCGCAGGCCTGCAGCACAGAGCGCCCAGCCGAGCCTGCGAATCCGGGGATCTTCTCGGCC
>NHDO01000068.1 GCA_002171735.1 Proteobacteria bacterium TMED61
TCGGGCAGGTTGGTGACGAGATCCACTCGCTCTTTGACCTCGTCCAGCGCAGGGCCCATGTCTGTGTTTTCCCGAAACTCAAGCGTAATGAGTGACTGGCCGTCAACCGACAGTGAGGCGAGTTCCTTAACGTTATCGATACCCTTGAGTTCACGCTCTAATGGATCGGTCACGAGCGTTTCAAGATCTTCCGCACTTGCGCCGGGCCAGGTCACCCGAACAGAGACGAAGTCGATATCGAAACTTGGGAAGAACTGGGTGTTGAGCTGAGACAACCCCCACAAACCCGAGATCATCATCATCACCATCAGCAGGTTGGCGGCGACCGGATGACGGGCGAAGACAGCTAGCACCGAGGTTTTCAATTGGCCACTCAGTTACGCAGCGAGATGACTTCTACGCCTAGGCCTTCAATCGCATTCGGCAGCTGGTTCGCGAGAAGGATATCTCCTGCCTCAAGGGCCTTGCCCCGAAAGAGGCTCCAGGTACCCCATTCTCCGTTTCGGTAGCCGCCTACCCGCTGAAGCCGCACCCGTTCCAGTCGGTCGTCACGGATACGATATGCTGAGTCGGCGCCGTATATCGCGGTGGCGGGTAAGGCAAAAACACCCCCCTGGGGCGGCAGGGTAACGAGCACCGCCATGGTTCTGCCGAGTTCCAGCGACGGATGGCCCCCTCGGAATCGGAAAAAGGCATCGACGCCACCCTCTCCGGATTCAATCTTGGCTGAAAGGCGCGTCAGTTCGAGCGCGAACTCGCTGCCGTCCATCACCGCGGTACCGTCGATAGTGATGCCGTCCGCAAGGCTCTGTCGGATCGCCTTCAGGTGACGGTTGGGCACTTGGGCCCGGACTTCGGTGGCGGTGGTGTCAAACAGGTCAACGAGGCGATCTCCCGGATACACACGGTCTCCCGGGGATACGTGTACCGCGATGATTCTTCCGGCAAAGGGAGCCGTCACCCGCGTCCGCTCAAGGTCCCTGGCAGCCCGGTCGCGCTGTGCCGCGGCCTGCTGACGGCGAGCCTGCAGTTGGGCGAGACGAGGAGGATGGTCTTCAATAGCGTAGCGGCGACTGGAAAGACTCAGGGTCTGGCGCGCAACGGCTTCGCGAGCGTTGTCGACATTCGCCTGTGATCCTGCCTGGGTCTGCGCCAGTTTTTCAGCACGTTGTAGTGCGCTCTGGGTCAGGGCCAGCAGTTGTTGCTCTTGTGTCAACGCGGCGAGGTCGTTGCGGTAGCGGCTATTTTCGCTTCTTATACGGGCTTCGATTTCTGCAAGTTCAGCCTGTCGTTGTGACAGTGCCAGAGTGGCGTCCATGCCGTCCAACTGCAGCAGGACTTCCCCCTGACGGACAGCTTGTCCCACCAGCGCAAAAGAGGCGCTGACGTCGGTTGATAGCGCTGAGCGGATGCGAGATTCCGTCGGAGACTCCACACGGCCGTAAAGCCGGACCGTGGGGCGCATTTCCCTAAACTGCACACGTACTGCTTCGACCGGCCAGCGTCGTTCGGTGACCATCGTCGGCACGTCTTCGGGCCCTGAGGATTTGAATTGTATAAAGACGGCAACGCCCGCTCCGACGAGCAGCAACGGCAACAGAAAACGCAGGATTTTTCGCATAGATTGAAGCCTAAAACAAAATCCACACGATTTTAACGGTTGCCGTGAACGAGGCGTGCAAAGCGGTTGCCCGGGTTGGGCCTTAAATTTTTTGAGCCGAGGAGAACGTTAACTGCCCAACCTCGCCGCGCGCCGCGTCATGCTGGCTCATGAATGACTCGAGTTCTCCAGTCTCAGCAAGTTGACGTGCTTGTTGGAGCGCTGCCTCAAGTTCATTCGGGGTCGCCAAGGCCCAGATCGAATCCCCACTGCGCCAGTTGGCATCGAAAACGCCTTCGGCGCTGAAGTAGGAAGCGTCCTGCATCACAATTTCGGTGTCCACGGTATGTTTTGTCTGGCAGAAGCCGGCTCCCTGAAGTAGTTCGGCGATTACCGTGGGATCGCAGGTTCGCCGGCAGATGCGCTCGACAGCATCGGGAATCAATTGATAGAACCAGAATCCTGATTTCAGCTGGGCATGGCTGCAGCTGTTGATGACGATCATGCCTTTGGGTTTGAGTACCCGGGCGAATTCCGCGAACACCCGCTGATGCCCGGGCCAGTGCTTTTCCGGATTATCCGCTACATGATGCAGCACCTGGTTGACCATAATGGCGTCAACGCTCTGGGCGTCTATCGGCAATGTCTCAAGCGAGGCCTGATGGAAAACAAGACGCCCTGATCCCGCCTCGCCATGCAGCTTCTCTCTGGCTGCACCCAGCATGGCCTCGTTAAGATCAATCGCTGTGATCTGCGCAACATCGTTGATGAGCGCCGCGGTGTATTGTCCGGTTCCGCAGCCTGCATCGAGCAACATCTGGGCTTCGAGCGGCACGGCATTTGTCGACAATACTGCGCGGATGACATCGAGCCCTTGAGGGGGGCGAGTCGTGTCGTAACTCGCACTGGTCTTGGAATAGTTTTCGTAGCTGCTCATTATCTGCAGTAGTATTGCCTGAGACGCTCAAATCTAGCCGACCCAGTAAGTGAAGACAACGAAACCACAATGCCTGCCCGTTCCTAATGTGCGGTCGATTTGACCGGCACCGTCCGGTATCGGATTTCCTGAAGGTAATCGATGCCCCGGACCTCATCGTCCAAAGCAACGATTCCGTCGCGCCGAGTTATAACGTGGCACCCTCGCACGCGGCTGCGGTGGTGTGCGCTACGGACACTGGCCCGGGGCTAAGGTCCCTGACCTGGGGATTTGTGCCGGCATGGGCAAAAAATCCCAAGATGCCAAAACCGATCAATGCGAGATCTGAGTCACTGGGCCAAAAGCCGATGTTCCGGGACGGCTTTCGTACCAGCCGATGTCTGGTGCTTTGCGACGGCTATTTCGAATGGCAGCGCCATGCGGACGGTACTAAGCAGCCTTTTTACATCACGCTTGAGGACGGTGCGCCATTTGTGATGGCGGGCCTTTGGGCCCATAACATGACTCTGACAGCGCAGCCCACTGAAAGTTTCTGTGTGATCACCACTGAGGCCAGCGAGTTCTGTCGGGACATACACCCACGCATGCCTATGATCCTAGACCGTACGCATCATCAGGAGTGGCTCAAAGCGTCTTCACTGGACCTGGACACGGCAACTGCGATGCTTCGGCCAAATCCGCAACGTTTGCGCTCGTCGCCCGTCAGCCGCTTCGTTAACAGTCCGGCAAATGACAGCCCGCAGTGCATCTCACCGATTTCCCAAGCATGAGCAATTTCCCAGACGCTACGCCAACACAGCCAATCGCCATCGTTGGCGGTACGGGTTTCGTCGGACGTCACCTCTGTGCCCGGTTGTTGTCGCAGGGTTACCGGGTCACGATCTTTACACGCCGGTCATCTGGCGATCTCGTGGCTCGGCTGGCTCCGGCAGAGGTTGTCGAAGTGGATACCGAGTCGGCCGAGGATTGCGTCAATGCCCTGACGGGACACCGCGCGCTCATCAACCTCGCCGGAATTCTTCATGAATCACGCGCGCAGCGCTTTCAGTCTGTGCATACAGAACTGCCGGTCCGGCTGGCGCAGGCCTGCACCAATGCGGGTGTCCAACATTATCTGCATATGAGCGCACTTCGAGCTGATATGAAAGATCCGCCAAGTGCTTATTTGAGATCAAAAGCCCGAGGCGAAGAGGGGGTGAACGCCGCCTCCGAGTCTCTAGCAGTCGATATTTTCAGGCCGTCGATTATTTTCGGGGCGGGCGATAATTTCTTTGGACAGTTCGCCGGCATGCTGCGTTGGCTGCCGGTGTTTCCGCTGGTGTGTCCGGGCGCGACGTTCGCCCCGGTGTGGGTGGATGATGTGGCCCGGGCTTTTGTCAGCGTGTTGGCAGACGACACTGCTCCGGGTGTCCGTCGTTCCCACGATCTTTGCGGCCCGAAGACCTACACGTTTCGTGAGTTGATCGAATTCACGGCGTCAGTGATTGGAAAGCGCCGGCTGATAATCGGTGTGCCGGATTGGGCAGCCCGGCTTCAGGGCCTTGTTTTGCAGCAGCTTCCCGATCCACTCTTTACACTGGATAACTATTACTCGCTTCAGGCGCCGAGCACCTGTGAATGCAACGCCCTCTTGTCTTTCGGTGTCCAGCCGAGCGAGCTTGAGACCGTGATGACACCGTTACTCTCGAGGTAAGTCAGGGAGACGCGAAGCGATAAGGCGCGCCGGAAAACCTGGCAGCCGTTTTCGCAGGTTTATGAGCCCTCTGCCCGAGCTTCTCGCGAAAGCAACGCGGTTACAGCCTCTTCAGGATTCAGCCCCTCAAAGACAATTCGATAGACCTGTTCACTGATGGGCATCTCGACACCGAGCGCTTTACTTTGCCGATAGAGTTCCCGCGCGGTATTGATTCCTTCAGCCTCCTGACCGATAGTTTTCAGCGCCTGGGAGATATCCTGACCTTGACCGATGGCAAGGCCCACGCGCCGGTTTCGGGACTGGTCATCAGTACAGGTCAGGATCAGATCACCCAAACCCGTTAGGCCCGTGAAGGTGTCTGCACGCCCACCAAGTGCCTGACCCAGGCGGGTCAGCTCAGCAAGCCCTCGTGTGACCAGCGCCGCCCGAGCGTTGGCCCCGAATCCAAGCCCATCGCTTATGCCCGCAGCAATAGCCATCACATTTTTGATCGCACCGCCGAGTTGGACACCTCGCAAGTCGGTGCTCGTGTAGACCCGGGTGTTTTGGTCTCGGAACCAGGCCGCAACAATGGCAGCGTCTTCAGGGTGTTCTGCCGCGACGGTCAGTGCGCTAGGAAGTCCCCGTGCTACTTCCCCCGCAAAACTCGGCCCGGACACGACAGCGGGGATGGCGTGCTTTGCCATGACTTCATCAAATACGTCGCTTAGCAGGAGCGAGGTATCGGGCTCAAAACCTTTGGTCCCCCAGCAGATATAACGTCGCTCGTNACTCGGCAATTGTGTTTTCAACCGTGTCAGGACGTCACGAAATGCGTGGCTCGGNACTGCGAGGACCAGATGCGTTGCNTTTGCTGCCTCTACAAANTCATCCGATGGCGTTACCCATTCATCGAGAGGGATGCCGGGAAGGTAAGTTTCATTCGTTGCGCTCTGGGCCATCGCTTGCGCATGGCCGGGCTCGCCGCTCCACAGCAGTGTCTGTTGTTTGCAGCGCGCCAAGAGCAGGGCCAAAGCGGTGCCCCAGGAACCTGCTCCGATNACAGCGACACGATAGGGCGAAGCGTTCANGGTATTTGACGAGTCGGACGAATGCCTGGCGCTCGGCTTAAGCGTTTAAGTCGTAGTGATCGACTCGGCCCCGCCGTTGGCAGCCTGGCCGGATTCTTGATCTTTCTTCTGCTGGTACATCGCATCGAAATTCACCGGGCCGAGCAGGAACTGGGGAAAACCCCCCTTGGAGATCAGGCCAGCGANGGTCTCGCGCAAAAACGGGAACAGAACGTTCGGGCACGCGGCTTCGAGCATCATCTCCTGCATTTCTGGACTACTGCCTTGGACGGTGAAGATTCCTGCCTGCTGTACTTCTGCCAGAAACACCGCCTGCTCTTCGTGACGTGCAGTGACGGTCGCTTTCAGCGTGACTTCGTAAATGTGTTGTTCAGCATCGATAACGTTCTGCTGTGCCTTAAGGTCAATTTCCGTTTCAGGGCGGTAGTCTTTCCAGGTAAATACCTCGGGACTTCGAGGGGACTCAAAGGACGCGTCCTTGATAAAGACCTGGTGTAGGTGAAATTTGGATTTTGCGGATGGGTCAGCAGCTTCGTTCATAGTCGGTTCCGTCAGGTTTACCGCTCCAGCGGCAGGTTCTCTTTTTGCCATGCCGCTAGCCCCCCACTCAGGGTGTAGACGGTCTTGAATTCGTTCTTGCGAAGAACCGCCGCCGCACGGCTTGCCCGCTGACCGCTGCGGCACGACAACACGATCGGCCGGTTCTTGGTGCGAAATTTTTCGAGCTGCCCCAACTGTTCCTTGATCTGCGATACCGGAATGTTGATGGCTTTGGGAATGTGACCTTTTTTGTATTCGTCCGGTTCACAGACATCCACCACGACTGCGTTTTCCTTATTGATCAATTGTGGCAACTGGACAGCGCTCACCTGATTGGCGCCGCCACCACCTCGACGAAGTGTGTCGAAGCCAATGAGAAGGGAAATAACGACTAAGGCCGCAAAAAGGTGCCAGTTACTGACGACAAACTCTAAGTCCATGAGGNCTGACTGAAAGGGGATAGGGAGCGGTAGTCTACAACAGGNAAATGACCCNGAGGCCAGTCATTTGCGGCCTTTGNGGGCCTATTCGTGGGNGCTGCAAAAGGCCTCGCGCATGGTTTCCATCAAAGCCAGAATCTTGTCATCGCCGATACGGTAGTAGACTTTATTNGCGTCTTTTCGTGCTGCCAGGATTCCTTTGTCACGCAGGATGGACAGGTGCTGAGAGATATTGCTTTGCGAGGTGCCAACGAGATCTACCAGATCCTGGACACTGATCTCGCTCCCTTCCGCCAGGATGCACAGAATCTTAAGGCGCAACGGATGCCCCATGGCCTTAAGGGATCTCGATGCAATGTAGAGATCTTTCTCGTTGGCCAGAAAAAGCGGCTCCATCTCGGCTGTCTGATTACTGGTGNAGTCGATATGTTTCTCCGAGAGNGCCATATAGTTTGATCTTTTGCTTGGAATATTAACGAAGAATCATACACTAATGTTCGAAAACCTGAATTTTCTCGCCGGGATCCNGGCAGATTTGAAGACTCATNGTCCTGATGGTGGTCACGGCCCCGTCGCAGTCGNGCGGTATACTGACACGCATTATCCATCGCCGTCGTAACTGCCGCTTGTGGCTTCCTTATATGAAATTGACTAAAACCTTCGGCCTTTTGGCTTCCTTAATGCTCTTCGGGTTTGTCGCTATGCCGCAAACGGCACACACCGATGAGGGTTCAGACGCAACAGCGTTGCCAATTGAGGACCTGCGGCTGTTTGCCGAGATATTCAGCATGATCAAGACCGATTATGTCGAGCCGATTGACGATGCCACGTTACTCCGTGATGCTGTTCGGGGAATGCTGGGTGGGCTCGATCCGCATTCGAGCTATCTCGATCCGGANTCGTTCCACGAGATTNATATTGATACGCGGGGTGAATTCGGGGGNCTCGGGATTGAAGTGACCCTGGAAGACGGGGTNATTCGNGTCGTCGCGCCGATTGATGGGACGCCTGCCGACCGGGCCGGTATTCAAAGCGGCGATCTCATTATTCGGTTGGACGGTATGACGGTGAAGGGCAATTCCTTGGACAACGCGGTTGAGCAGATGCGTGGCGAGCCAGGCAGTGAGATTACCCTGACCATAGCGCGTGAGGGTGTGGACCAGCCGTTCGATGTTACCCTCAAGCGGGCCATTATTCAGTTGCACAGCGCGCGCGGTGAACTGTTGGAGAACCATTATGGCTACGTGCGGGTCAGTCAGTTTCAGTCAGGTACCAGTGCATCGCTGCGCCGCCAACTNGAGCGGCTCGAAGAACAGGCCGGTGAACCGCTCAGTGGCCTGGTGCTGGATCTTCGTAACAATCCGGGNGGAGTGCTTAACGGCGCCGTCGAGGTCAGTGATCTGTTTCTGCGCGAGGGCGTTATTGTTTCTACCCGGGGCCGCACTGCCGATGCCGATTACACCTTCAGCGCTACGGCGCGCGATGCCCTGGACGGCGCGCCGATGGTGGTTTTAGTAAACCGGGGTTCAGCTTCGGCCTCCGAGATTGTCGCCGGCGCTCTGCAGGATCACGGCCGTGCGTTGATACTCGGGACCAAGACTTTCGGCAAGGGTTCTGTACAGACAATCCTTCCGATGAACAACGGGGCAGCGCTGAANCTGACCACAGCNCGCTATTACACACCCAACGGCCGCTCGATTCAGGCAACCGGAATTGAGCCCGATATCGTCAGCCGCCGCCTGCAGTTTGCTGAGGTGCCAGCCCATTCGGGCACCCGTGAGGCTGATCTTGCGGGACATCTGCAAAACGAAGCAGCGGGTACTGTTGACGCAACGGAAGCGGCTGGCGGTTCAGAGCGCCTGCAGGATCGCGACTTCGAGGTGGGTGAGGCACTGAATCTGTTGAAGGGAATGGTGCTGGCGCGTCGCCAGGCCGGCTGATCTAGTGCAGCTGGACGGTTTTTTCAGCCCTCTAAATCGCAGTGCCAGGAGGCGACCTCGACCTCGCGTCCTGCTTCAAAGAGCCAGAGTGATCCGGGTGTGATTCGAATCGTGGGCTGATTCTTGTTGGGGTCGCTTCGGGATTGTTTGCCCGACCACCGCATCACCAGCGCCGCGTCATCGGGACATTCGTTTTTGGCGAATATCTTGCACACAGCAAACCCGACCTGTGCGACGCGGTGAACCTTTAGATCAAGCGGCATGTCTTGGCAGCCTGGTTCCTCTCGCCCCGGCACAAGCGATAACTCGGAAAGCTGGCTGACGCTGTTAATGCTGTAAAAGCGGATGTGGGCACCGGAGGTTGTTTCTGTCGGTGTCTGTGCGCAACCGGTCAGCCACCCAAGTAATAGTGCACCTGCGACCCGCCTCCATATCTGTGCAGGCGTTGTTGTGTTTTGGTCCAACGGTGGGGGAAAAGAAGTAAGAGGCATGGGTAAGCTTTGAGCTAAAAAAGAGCGCGGTACTGTTCTACCATCATCGGCCCTAAAAGGATGGAGCGCAAGGCGTACAGATCTGCGTCAGGAAACGTATACTGGCCCTGTTTGGTAACGACCCCGCAGCACAAGACCCAAAAGGACATCCCACAAACACCATGTTCAAACAACTGGTACTTGTTGACGGCTCGTCGTATTTGTACCGGGCTTTTCATGCTATGCCCAACCTCGCCAACTCACGCGGCGAATCCACCGGTGCGGTCTATGGCATCGTCAATATGCTACGCCGACTCATGCGTGAATACGATACGCCTTATCTTGCGGTTGTGTTCGATGCGCCCGGCAAAACCTTTCGAGATCGGCTTTACAGCGCCTATAAGGCGAACCGCCCGCCCATGCCGGATGAGTTACGTTCTCAGATAGACAAAGTCCATGCGGTGATCGATGCGCTCGGACTGCCGTTGCTGTCAGTCCCCGACGTTGAAGCCGATGATGTGATTGGTACGCTTGCCCGAGCGGCGACCGCCTGTGGCATGGAAACCCTGATTGTCAGTGGGGACAAGGATCTCGCGCAACTCGTGGATTCCAAGGTGCGCATGTGCGACAGCATGAAGGATGTGGTCTACGATGTGGAAGGAGTGGAAGCCAAATTCGGTGTCCCCCCGGAGCGGATTGTGGACTTTCTGGCGCTGGTCGGCGACACCTCGGACAACATCCCCGGGGTCCCTAAAGTTGGCCCGAAGACCGCCGTGCGCTGGCTCAAGGAATACGGATCCCTAGATCAGTTGGTGGCGCAGGCCGACGGGATTCCAGGAAAGGTAGGAGAGAATCTGCGTGCCTCGCTGGATCAGTTGCCGCTCTCGCACCAGTTGGCAACCGTGAAGTGTGATGTGGCGCTCGAGGAGCAGCCTGACGATCTCAAAATTGGCCCGCCAGATGAAGATGCACTACGCCAGTTGTACGCCGATCTTGAGTTCAAGACCTGGCTCGCCGACCTGGGCGGTCTTAACGAAGTGGACGAGGGCGATGGTGCAGTGACTGCCCGATACGAGATCGTGCTTGATAAAAAAGCTCTATCTCGCTGGCTGAAGCAGTTATCCAAGGCCCCACTCTTTGCTTTCGATACCGAGACCACGTCGGTCAATGCGATGCGCGCGCGGATTGTCGGCGTCTCTTTCGCCGTCAAGCCGGGTGAGGGCGCCTACGTCCCGTTGGCGCATGATTATCTTGATGCGCCTTTGCAATTGAATCGCGAGGAGGTGCTCGAAGCGTTACGACCCTTGCTGGAAGATCCCAATCAGGAAAAGGTCGGCCAGAATCTCAAGTACGACTGTACCGTGCTCAATAACCACGGCATCACCCTTGCCGGTATGCGCTTCGACACAATGCTCGAATCTTATGTGCTTGACAGTACTGGATCGCGTCATGACATGGATACACTGGCACTCAAATACCTTGGCCATAAGACCATCTCCTACGAAGCGGTCGCAGGGAAGGGTAAGAACCAACTGTCGTTCAACGAAGTGCCCTTGGAGGAGGCCGGCCCCTACGCTGCAGAGGATGCCGAAGTCACGCTAAGACTGCANCGGGTNCTGTTNGANCGNCTGNAGAACGAGCAGGNNCNGCGNGAANTNTTCGAANGGATNGAGATGCCCTTGGTGCCNGTGCTGTCAAAGATCGAGCGCACCGGCGTGCGGGTNGACTGCGATATGCTNGCAGNGCAAAGNGCNCAACTGGCCNAGCGCACTGCAGAGTTGGAGGCAATGGCTTACGAGGAGGCNGGGGCGCCTTTCAATATCGCGTCGCCCAAGCAGATTCAGGAGATCCTGTTTGAACGGCTCGAACTGCCCGTACTCGCCAAGACCCCCAAAGGACAGCCGTCGACTGCCGAGAGCGTNCTGGCGGAACTGGCCGAGCAGCATGAACTGCCCCGCCTGATTTTGGAGCATCGCGGACTCAGTAAATTGCGCTCTACCTATACCGAAAAATTGCCCGTTCTGGTCAACCCTGATACCGGTCGCGTTCACACCTCNTACCACCAGGCCGCTGTCGCGACGGGAAGGCTGTCCTCCAGTGACCCTAACCTTCAAAACATCCCCGTGCGCACCGCTGAGGGTCGTCGCATCCGTGAGGCCTTTGTTCCCGCCCCAGGCACGCGGCTCATCGCCGCCGATTATTCACAAATCGAACTTCGTATCATGGCGCACTTGTCTGCTGATGAAGGGCTGCTAGAGGCTTTTGCAAAAGGNGAAGATGTCCACCGGGCNACTGCAGCCGAAGTGTTCGGTACANCTGCCNAAGACGTGTCNGGTGATCAGCGACGCAGTGCCAAGGCGATCAACTTCGGACTTATTTATGGGATGTCCGCGTTTGGTCTCGCCCGACAACTGGGGATAGAGCGCGGGCAGGCACAGGAATATATCGACCTCTATTTCGAGCGATATCCTGGTGTACGTGCCTTCATGGATACCATCAGAGCTAAGGTGCGCGAGGAACGGTTCGTCGAAACGGTTTTCGGTCGCCGACTTTTTCTGNCAGATATCAGTTCAAGCAATCATGCCCGCAGGCAAGCCGCTGAGCGCGCCGCTATCAACGCCCCGATGCAGGGAACCGCNGCTGATCTCATCAAACTTGCGATGCTGTCGGTGGACGAGTGGCTTTGTGAGGATGGTTGCGGGGCGCGCATCATCATGCAGGTGCATGATGAGTTGGTGCTGGAAGCACCTGAGTCGGACACCGAGCGTGTGTCCGAGACGGTGGCCGAACTGATGGCTTCAGTGGCTGATCTTGCCGTTCCGTTGAAAGTGGATGTCGGCATCGGTTCTAACTGGGCGCAGGCGCACAGCTGACGGCCGGGTTCAGTCCGTTCGTGAGAGCAACCCGGCTATCTGCTGACGTGCTTCATCGATACCGACCGCATTGGTAGCGGAAAAAAGTTGTGTTGTGGTGAGTGGCATTTGGCTGAGAGATTGTTGGGCTGCGCGCAACGCCTGCATCCGTTTTGCCCGACCTAGCTTGTCACATTTGGTCAGCAGGATATGGACAGGCAGACTGGCNGCAGCGCACCATTCGATCATTTTCCAGTCCGANGCGGTCGGTTCTCGTCGGCAGTCCACGGGCAGGATCAGCGCTCGCAAGGATACCCGCTCCTCAAGATAGCGCCGAACGGTTTTCTCCCAGTGCTGCTTAAGGCCCGCAGGGACTTTTGCGTAACCGTAACCGGGCAGGTCCACCAGGCGAAAATCTGCATCGAGCGTGAAGAAAATAATTTGCTGGGTCCGGCCGGGGGTCTTGCTGGTACGGGCCAGCGCCTTGCGCGAGGTGATAGCGTTGATGGCGCTGGACTTGCCGACATTGGATCTTCCGGCAAANGCAACCTCGGCACCGGTATCCTCCATCCAGTCGCGACGGTGGTGTGCGGCGCAGTGATACTCGGCCTTTCGGAGCAGTTGTGGTTCGCAGGTCTTTGAAGTCACGGGGTATAATTAAGTTTTGGTCCGGTTACTGGCTTTCATGCGCGCCGGTGACCGAATTCCGCACAGGCGTACTGGTCTGCCAGGCGCACGCGACCCCGGTCAGCGGGCTCGTTAACAACAGGAGCAGTTTAATGAATCGGCTGGTATTCATCATCACGACCATTTTAATGGCAGGCATGTCGGCCCAAGCTGTCGCGGGCGACCCTGCAGCTGGACAGGTCAAAGCGCAGGCCTGTGTGGCTTGCCATGGGGCTGATGGTAACAGCGCCAACNCNGGTTTTCCGTCCCTCGCCGGGCAAGTGTCCGGATATATCAGCGGGCAGCTGGCNGCGTTCAAGTCAGGCAAGAGAGCCAACGCCATCATGATGGGCCTGGCGCAGNCGCTTAGCGCGGAAGACATGGCTGATATCGATGCGTGGTATTCCTCGCAGACGATTGCGCTACGCAGCATCAGCGAAGACCAGCTTGCGTTGGCCAGTGAGGGTGAGTCTCTTTACCGGGGAGGTTCGGCCGAACTTGCGATACCGGCGTGCATGGCCTGTCATGGTCCAGCGGGACACGGGATTCCTTCNAACTATCCCCGGGTTGCNGGTCAGTGGNCAGAGTACCTNGAGAGTCAGTTGCTGGCCTTCAAGTCCGGTGAACGTGNCGGCAAAATCATGGGGCCGATNGCGCACCGGCTTTCGGCGCAGCAGATTCATGCGCTTTCCGTCTNTATGTCGGCGCTGCAATAGCGTAACCGACCCGAATCTGGCTTTGTCCAGCCCGCCCGCCTGCNGACATCGGGTACAGGCAGTGGAATCTGGAGANGATTATGGGAACAGACAAACTTTGGGGCGGGCGGTTTAGCGGCAATACGGACGCTACNGTAGAGGCGTTNACCGCCTCNGAGCATTTTGANCGCCGGCTCGCNCAATACGACATNGAAGGTTCGCGCGCCCANGCGCTTATGCTCCANTCTTGNGGGATCATCAGTGAAGCCGATGGTCGGGCAATCATCGGTGGCCTCGATACCATCNTGCAGGANATTTCAGCAGACCGCTTTCNATGGAGNGCCGCGCTCGAAGATGTCCACATGAATATCGAGGCNAGGCTNACCGAACTNGTNGGGGANCCTGGCAAGAAGCTGCACACCGCACGTTCACGGAACGATCAGGTGGCAACCGATCTGCGGCTCTTTACCCGTGATGCGATCGATCAATTACAGGCAGACCTTACCGCGCTGCAGCGAGCCTTGGTCGAACTGGCAGAAGGCGAAGCCGAGACGATCATGCCGGGGATGACTCATATGCAGACCGCCCAGCCCGTGACCTGCGGGCACCACCTGCTCGCCTGGAACGCTATGCTGGAACGTGACTGGCAGCGTCTGGCCGACTGCCGTCGACGGGTCAATGTCTCGCCGCTGGGCGTCGCTGCGCTTGCGGGCACCAGTTTTCCCGTGGACCGGAACATGACCGCAGTCGCGCTTGGATTCGATGGGGTCTCCCGCAATTCCCTGGACGCGGTGTCCGATCGGGATTTCGTGGTCGAATTCTGCGGGGGCGTCGCACTGCTGATGGTGCACCTTTCTCGAATGGCCGAAGAACTGGTGTTATGGGCCTCGCAGCATTTGGGTTTCGTGGACCTTGGAGACGCTTTCTGCACCGGGTCCAGTATCATGCCACAGAAGAAAAACCCCGATGTCGCCGAACTGGTGCGAGGCAGGAGTGGCCGTGCGGTCGGAAATCTGGCCTCACTTCTGGTGCTGATGAAGGGCCAGCCCCTCGCTTACAATCGGGATAATCAGGAAGACAAGCAGCCCCTTTTTGACAGTTTTGATAACGCACACGCCTGTCTGGTGGTAATGGCTGCTATGGTGCCGAATATGACCTTTAACCGACAACGGATGCGCGAGGCTGCGGGTCGCGGACATGCGACAGCAACGGATCTCGCGGATTATCTGGTGCGCCGGGGCTTGGCCTTCCGGGACGCACACGAAGCAGTGGGAAAGGCCGTCCAGCTTGCCGAATCGGCACAGCGGGAACTCGATACCCTTTCGCTTGATGAGTTGCGTGGTGTTTGTGAGCTGATAGACGAGGACGTCTTTGAGGTCCTGACGCTTGAAGGCGCTGTTTATTCACGCAATCATGTGGGCGGTACTTCTCCTGACCAGGTCCGCCAGGCGGTGGTTGAGGCCCGCCAGGCCCTGGATGGACGCTGACCGGCGGGATAGCGTAATCAAAATGGGATTCCTTGCAATGAGCCAGATCCGAAACGCAACGATGCTCACACTGATCGTTATCGTGTTGTGCGCAGGTGTGCTGAGTTCAGGTTGCGGTCAGAAAGGGCCTTTGTATATCCCTGAAATGCCTGCCTCGGAAGAGTCTGAAGACAGCGATAGTTAATCCGAACGTGGATCACTTCGGATATCGACAGGATCAGCTGCACGCAGAAGAGATCCCGCTTGCGACCATTGCTGAGCGCGTTGGAACCCCTTGCTATGTCTATTCGCGAGCAACGTTGGAACGCCATTACCGGGTTTTTGATGACGCGTTCGGTGACTGGCCTCATCACATATGTTTTGCGGTCAAGGCCAACGGTAACCTGGCAGTGCTGCAGGTGCTTGAGCGCCTGGGTGCCGGTTTTGATATTGTGTCGATGGGAGAACTGGATCGGGTCCTGGCGTCAGGAGGGCGTGCGGCCGATGTTGTTTTCTCGGGGGTCGGCAAGTCGAGCGATGAAATCGCACAGGCGCTCCGGGCCGGTGTTCGAATCCTTAGCATCGAGTCTGGGCAGGAACTGGACAGGGTGAATGCGGTTGCGCTTGCTGCCAACACCACAGCGCCGGTTGCGTTTCGTATCAACCCCGATGTTGATCCCAAAACCCACCCGTATATCGCTACCGGGCTCCGGGAGAACAAATTCGGTGTGCCTGCGGCAGATGCCCTGGCGCTTTACCGCAAAGCCGATGCCATGGCAGGAATTGAGGTGGCTGGCATCGGTTGCCATATCGGTTCGCAACTAACCGAGGTGGACCCCTTTTGTGATGCCCTGGAAAAGGTGCTGGACCTAGTGGAAGCACTGGCACAAAACGGTATCACACTGCAGCACCTGGATCTTGGTGGTGGCGTTGGCATACGTTATTCCGATGAAACCCCGCCCGACCCCAAAGACTATGTGCAGGCCATGTTGGCGATCTTAAAGCGGCGCAACTGCAATCTCAGTGTGACCCTCGAGCCCGGCCGAGCCATCGCCGGGAACGCCGGGATTCTTTTGAGCCGCGTCGAGTATCTCAAGCCTGGGGCCTCGAAGGATTTCGTGATTGTTGATGCCGCGATGAACGACCTTCTACGCCCGGCGCTGTACCAGGCATGGCACGAGGTGCTCGCGGTAGATCGTGGCCGCAATTGCAAGATGCGCGAGTGCGATATTGTTGGCCCGGTCTGTGAGACAGGCGATTTCATTGCCCGTGATCGGCAGCTGGCTGTTGCACCGGGCGATCTGGTTGCCGTACGTTCGGTCGGTGCTTACGGTTTCGTGATGGCATCGAACTACAACGCCCGTCCCCGCCCGGCGGAAGTAATGGTCGACGGCGATCGTTTACACGTGGTCCGCGAGCGGGAGCAGACCGCCGATCTCTTCGCGTCGGAAACGCTGCTGCCATGACAGTCCTTCGGTTAGCATGAATTTGTTATCTGACAGACCGGCAGACCCACTTTTTCTCGGCGTCACGCTAATCTTCTGTGCTATTGCGGGGGTGATTGCCTCGGCCTGGTGCATCCACATCGACGACGTCATCAATAACGATGGCGTGGAATACATCCGTGCCGCTGAACAACTCGCAGCCCGAAACTGGGCAGGCGCATTCGCTGTACATCAATGGCCCTTTTTCTCTTTTTTGATGTGGGGGACGAGCGAAGTCCTCGGCACCAGCTACGAAGTGGCGGGTCAGTTGCTCAACGCCTCCTTCTTCACCGCTTCTTCATTGCTCTTTGTCGGCGTGGTGAGGGCCTTTGGCGGTACGTCACGGCGGCTGACAATACTGGCAGCGCTGGTCGCGGTGCTGCATCCCGCTTTTAATGAATATCGCGCCTTCATAATTCGTGATGCGGGGTATCTCGCGTTTTACCTGCTGGCGCTTTTGTATCTTGCCCGTTCGCTCCAGGCTTCGGGGTGGCGCTACCCGGCCGCTGTGGTGGTGGCACTACTGGTTGCCAGCCTTTTTCGGGTTGAAGGCGTGGTGTTTCTTCTTTCGGCACCGCTTCTGATCCTGACTGTCCGGGGAGAGAGTGGCGGTTCCTCCTGGATCCGACTGGCACTGACGGTTTTATCTTCGGCTGTTCTCGCACTGGTGCTGGGTTGGTGGTTAATCGCCCCCAACGGCGGCGTTTCCGCAGAAGTCTCGGCCAGCGCGCCGCTGGAGGTTATCAGTATCGCGTGGGATCAGATTACTAGCAGCGTGTCCTACAAGATAGCCTTGCTGCGTACAGAGTTCTTGGGCACCTATGCTGCGGAATATGCCTGGGCCCTGTTTGTTTTTGCGGTGCTCATGATTTTGCTGTCAGCGACTTTGTCGCAGCTCACCATACCTTGGGCGTTGCTTGCGATTGGCGGAGTTGTTGTCGGTGTGCGTTTCCCGCTCAAATCACTGAACCGGATCTGGCTGACGCTGGTCGGCATGCACCTTGTGATACTGCTGGTCTTCGCAGTGATCAAATTGTTCCTTGTCGCGCGTTATCCGCTGGCGCTCGCGGTTACGATTCTGATCCTCATTCCTTTTGCGCTTGAGCGTGTGGCGTTAGCGATCAGATGGCATAAACTCAAGACACCGGCACGGGCGCTGGTGGGTGTGCTGCTGCTGTGGGCGGTGGGCGAGAGTGTCAGCGGCCTCGACAACGTTACCCGTGCGACTGCTATCAAGGACGCCGGCTTGTGGTTAGCAGACCGTGCAACGACGCCGGAATCACTCGTCACTAACGACCGACGCTTAGCATACTACGCGGGAAGGCACACGGATCTTAAATATATAGAACCACGGTGGGCGAGACTCAAACTGGGCCTTACAGAATGGAGATGGTGGACCAAGGGCTCATATTTCGCGTTGCGCCTGAGTCGTGAAGACAAAGCAAGGGAGGATTTATTCACGGAGGCTCTTGGGAAGTCTCCTGTAAAGGAATTTGCCGGGGAATCAGGCGATCGAGTGCTAGTCTACAAAATCTATGAGTAAGGTCTCGGCCGGAGGGTCTCCGAGTTGATTTGCTCGGCAGTCGACATAATCGTCCAAGTTGGCTTAGGTGATTAGTTATGGACCAGGAGTTAAATCCCCTGTTTCAGTGATGCAGCATCTGGTCCGTTAGTCCTCGCATCTCATCGACGGAGAGGCCTTCAAAATACATCCGGTGCCACAGCTCCAGGTTGAGCAAGATCCACAACCGGAAATTGTGATCCGCTTTCCCACTGAGATGTTCATCCAACAACGTTTGTATTGTGGCGCCGTCGAATATACCGGCCTGGACAAAACGAGACTCAGCAAAAAGATTCCGTAGAAAATGGCTGAGGTCGTTTCGCAGCCAGAGCGCAATTGGAAAACCAAATCCCTGCTTTTCGCGGTACACCAGTTCCTGTGGCAAATAACGGGCAGACACGGATCGCAGAATGTGTTTGAGCTTCATTCCCTTGAGCTTCATTCCTCCCGGAATGCCGGCGGCATACTCGACCAGCTTATGGTCTACCAGGGGAGAGCGATTCTCCAGAGAATGCGCCATGCACATACGGTCTGCGATGACGAGTAGGTGGTCGGGCATCCGGGTCATGAGGTCTGTGTACAGCATCCGGTCGACCAGCTCGTTGACGTTATGCGCATCGAAGTAGGCCAGGATCTTTTCCCGTGAATCCTGTGCGTCGAAGCTAGCCTGCGCCTCAGGAGTAAACAACGACCGTTTGCTATCGTCCGTGAAGCGCAGAAAGCTCATGCTGTGGGCATAGCGGTCCCCCCGGTCGCGCAGGGACATTTCATTGAGCCAGCGTGCTTTCTGTGCAATGGCCTTGTACTGAAAGGTGTCGGGAATCAGGCGAATCAGCCGAGACATTACTTCTTGACGCAGCCAGCGCGGCATCACGGCGTAGTAGTCGGCCAGACGCTGCCCGGCAAAACGGTCATAGCCGGCAAAACTTTCGTCTCCGCCGTCGCCGGAGAGAGCTACCTTCACCGTGCGCCGCGCAAGTTGGGCGACCAGATAAACGCCGACGCCAAAGGGGTCCGAGGGTTCATCCATGTGATGGATCATGGCCGGAATTTTGTGAATCATGTCTGATTCGACGATCTCTTCGTGTGCCTCCATGCCATAGCGTTCAGCGACCATTCTGGCGTAGGGCAGTTCGTTGAAGGACTGTTCCTTGACGCCGATTGAAAAGACCGGGACAGGCTGGTCCTGAAGACTTGCCATCATGGCCGAGACGGTGCCGGAGTCGATGCCGCCCGACAGGAATGCTCCGACCCGGACATCACTCAGCATGTGTGACTCCACCGTTTCGAGCAAGGTCTGATGCAGGCCTTCTTCGATGTCTTTTTCCGATCCAGAGTGTTTCTTCACAAAGTCGATATTCCAGTAGCGATCAACCTTGACAGTTTCATTCTCATAAACCAGTCGGCTTCCCGCCGGGAGTTTCCGGATGTCTTTGAAGAATGTGAATTCATCGGGCATGAAGCGAAGCGACATGTAATGCCACAGACCCTCAAGTTCCATCCTGGGCTGGATGAGTTGTGATGCCAGCAGGGATTTCACTTCTGACGCAAAGGAAAATGCCCCTGATGCTGTACTGAAGAACAGCGGTTTCTGGCCCATGTGATCGCGCGCTAACAGTAGGCGATGTCGCGCACGATCCCAGAGCGCAAAGGCAAACATGCCCTGCAGATGTTTGACGCAGTCATCGCCATGTTCTTCGTAAAGATGAAGGATGACCTCAACATCGGTACGGGTGCGAAAGCGATGCCCTTTTTCTGTCAGCGCTTCACGTAGGGTGGGGCTGTTGTAGATCTCTCCATTGCATACCAGCACCAGGGTTTCGTCCTCATTCAGGATCGGCTGATGACCGGTTTGCAGATCGATGATACTGAGCCGGGTCTGTGCCAGTGCCATAGGGCCCTGGCGGAAAAAGCCCATGTCATCAGGTCCCCGGTGCACGAGCGTATCGGCCATCGTATCAATGACGGCCCGCTGTTCCGGATCCGGACTCAGGATTCCCGCAATTCCGCACATATCATGGTTGAGATTGTCAGTAGAAAAGGCTTACGTGCGGTGCAACAACAAAAGGGTCGGACAGCACGGTAGGGCCAAGAACAGACCGATTGTACGGTCTTTCGCATTTCCCGGGCATGGGATAATCACGCGATGAGGCGACAGTCCGGAATCGCTGTTAGGCAAAGTCTGTTGCATCTGATGACAGGACTTGCCTCTTCATTGCTCCTGATGGCTGGTCTGATGTATTTGGTGGAGCGCTCCGGCAGTAAAGTGAATCTGTCGCTGGTATTTGAATCACTAAAGGCCATATCGCTTGAGGTGCTGTTGCTGTACACGCTGGTTGTTGTGGCCAACACGCTTGCCCGCGCCGTACGTTACCGTTTGCTGGTGGATGCCCGGATCGGCGTCTCAAAAACGCGTTTCACTCCTTTACTAGTCGTGACTGCGGTACGCAATATGGTGGTGGATTTGCTACCTGCCAGAATCGGCGAGCTGGTATTTGTCGCGATGCTAAAACGGGCCTGCGCCACCCCGGCAGCCACAGGCCTTGCTGCCGTGGCGCTTAGTCTGCTGCTCGATATTGTTGTTCTCATCCCCCTGCTGTTCCTGGTGGCGCTGGTACCGCTGACCGGACCTGCCTTGCGAGAGGGATCGTTTCCGGCCGCGCTGCTATTGATCATATTGAGCGTGATTGCTGTAGTCGTCCTGTGGCCGGGTCTTCGGGCACTGGTGCGCTGGTCCCGTAACAGAAACGCTGACCGGTCGTGGATGCGTCGGCCCGTTTCTCTTTTGTCCGATATTTCAGATGCACTAATCCAGTGCCAAAGCGTGGGGATACTGGGAAGGGCTCTTGGTATGACGGTGGTGATCCGTCTACTTAAGTACGGTGGCCTCTTGCTTCTTTTTTATTCCGTCACGTCGAGTCCCGGTATGGAGGTTGTTGCGGCGAGCGTGGCCGACGTCGTCGTTGCCCTGGTCGCATCGGAAGTTGGGGCAAGCGTGCCGGTGCCGACACTGATGAGTTTTGGGGCCTATGAAGCAGGCGGTGCGGCCGCTTTGTTACTGCTGGGATATCCTCTGGCGGCCGCAGTCATGGTACTACTCACCGTGCATATTGCGAGCCAGGTACTGGATTACGTCATCGGCGGAATCTGTCTGGTTCTCTTTTTTCTCATTAGGACCGATAGTGCAGGGTATCAAAAACACAATAGTGATACCCTCCCAGCGCCATCGGGTTGGAGATGGGGCTATGTTGGGCTTGCAGCGATGGCCCTCGTTTTGGCAGCTGGTTTATTCGTTTACCAACTGGATCGCGTTCACCTGGCGCGTTCGCAGGTAGCACCTCCCCCAAATGGGCTGCCTGTAAAGGTTTCAGATGGGTCTGCGAGTGGCCCAACTGGAATCAGTGGCTGGGTTGTCTGGAGCTCGAACCGATATGGGAATCACGATATTCTCAAGATACGTCTTGACGACCGGCGCATTAGCCGGCTGACGGATCATCCCCACACCGAGACGTTTCCGCGAATCTCTCCCAGTGGCAGTGAGATCGTGTTCATGCGCTCCAGGGAGCCTTGGGTATCGTTGCGTGACCCGGTCAATTGGGATACTTATTTGCTGAATCTGGAGAGCGGACGTGAACGCTTACTCGCTGAGTATGCGGGTGCGCCCAGCTGGTCTGCAGACGGCCAACACATCTATTTCCAGCGTCGTGGATCGGCATTCGTCGAGTATGAGTTATCCAGTGGCAAGGAGCGCGTACTTTTTCGCGCTGGTACTGGCGGCATTCCGGCTGGAGTGGAGTTACAAACACCTTCATTCAATGCTACATCTGAAGGGCTGGCCTCAACCTGGCGCGGGGTTCAGCGAAAGACAGGGATCAATTATTCCAACGGAACGGTGATATCCATTGGAGGAGGGTGTCAACTTACATGGTCTCCCGAAGGGCAGTTTGTCTATTGGATCGGTCACGGCGGATTGATGGAGAACCGACTCTATCGACAGATCCCTGGTAAGGGTATGGCTGAGCCGTGGCTGGATCTTCCGACGCCCTACAGTCATGAGTACTTTCCCAAATTAAATCAGGACGGACGGTATCTTGTGCTAGGTGCCAGCGCTGGCGGCCACGAGCACGACGTTGCTGACTATGAAATCTTTCTCTGGCCGGTGGGGGCGCCTGCCGATCAGGCGCTGCGCTTGACGTTTCACAGTGGAAACGACAACTGGCCCGATATTTATACCGATTAGAGTGTCTTACAACAGCTTTCAGGCGCTAATGGCCATTGCTACGAGACCTGAAAATCCGAAAATAATATGGCCAGCGAGTAATCGATAGCGGCGCTACCGAGAGCGATCGAAGCAGGATTTTTTGACCGCCTACATTAGTTGGGTCGAGGCGAAGCCGTTTGCATTTACCAGTCCCTACTGGTAACACAAGTGAATTTTCTCCTGGCTCAAATTTTGTCGTTATCGAGGATTGACCCATCTTGTCAACAAAGCGGCCGCCATCCGACCAGAAGAACTGCAAAATCCCCGGACCATCGCTTCGCATGTTGATCTTGAGGATATTATTTGTCTGAAAATATTCACATACGGATGGGGCGAAGTGGATCTGACCGTCGTTGCTCGTTGTCAGCATATGCCAGCCGCTTTCGTCAATTGTTAGTTCAATATTCTCTGTAACTAGAATAGACGTTGCCGCTGTTAGGTCGAGCTGCCGGAAACCCTCTCCCAACCCCAACACTTTAGCCGGGGGATCGTAGTAGGGAATAACAAACCGCCGTAGCGCGTCCATATGAACCGCGAAAATGATACTTATCGTGATCACCGGAAGCACCGGGACACGAACTGCTCTGAGGGTTGAACCAAAAACTAACAGGGGACGCCATCGTCTGAACGTCTCCGAAGCGCAGATCGAGTCAATGCAGGCGAAAAAGAGCACGACCGGGCACATTAGGACCGGTAGCAGGTATTTCCCCTGGATCTGAATTTCTTTAATCCACTCATAAAGCGTATAGGCAAAGAACTGAAAGACGATGGCCAGGAAGAGAAGGCTTTCGAATAGCAGTTTTCTTGGATCGTTTGAACGTACGCCACGAATAGTGGCGAGCAAAACACCCAACCAGCGTACCGGAACATATACAGCACCAATCACGAGCACGGTTGTATAAAGCAGGTATTGGGGAAGCCCCAGCCGAAGACGCAGCCAGTCCAAATTGCCAATAGAAGCAACGAGCGTCTCGTCGAGGAAGTGGTCGTAATTTCTGAGGATCAGATCAGCGAGGGAAATTCCCTCTTTAGCGAAACTGCGTACACGGTCTGGATCTACCGTCAAATATTGTGTGCTGAGGGTTTCCCCAATGTTGAACAGAAGCGGATCATTCCAGCCGTAGTGCCAGATGTTGAAGCCTATCCACCAGCCACCGCCTAGAATGATGCCGACACCCAGGAGCACGATGGAAAAAATCCACCGTCCTGCTTCGGGCCGGGCGAATAGCACAAGCGCCAACCCGGTAACGGGTAGAAATACCCAAGCAGTGAATTTGGACAAGATGACAAGGCCAATTGCTACTCCGGTCAGTAGCACCAGACTTGGCTTGACTGGGTCCCTCAGCAAGCGGATCAGGTAGTAGATCAAGAAAGTGACCGAGAAGATGGCCGCACTGTCGTCGTTTAGATGGGACGCGATAAAAGCAAACTGCGGCAGCAGGCCAACCAGCAGCACGCCGCCGAGTGCCAACCATCGGTTGTTGAGGTATCTGTTCAGTGCAGCGAAGATCAAGCCCAAAGTCAGAGCGCACAGCAGAGCCGAGCCCGCTCGGAACAGTATCTGCAGTTCGATTCCGGTCCAGGAGAGTGAATGTGCCGCCGCCGCGGCGACGAGATACGACAGCGGCGGACGCAATACCCGGGTGGACCCGTAGGCGGTTATGTGCAGTTTCGAAGCGTCTTCGGGTAGGACGGCAAGTCGGCCCTCAGAGAAAATAAATCGTGCACCGTCAAAGTGCGCGTCATAGTCTGGCCCGGCGCCGTACGGCAAGGCCATCGCGGTTGCAAGGTAGTAGGCAAGAAAGGCGATAACCACCAGCAGGGCGCCTTTTGTTCCGGAGGAATGCTGGTGGGGGTTTACCAATGTCTTCTACCGATGGAGCGAAGCAGGGCAGCGCATCCGGTTCAAGCGCTAGGGTAACAGTAATCCTTAAACGGTGTTAGCGTGACCCAAAACGCCAGCGGATTACGCCAATAACGCTGGCCTGGTGTNTGTNTTCTTTNCGGTGCAGCGGNTGTTCGCGAACNACCATATAGGTGATGAACTGNGCCNGTTTGCCNAGTGGTTTNCGGTAAAAGAGTTCAAAACTGGTTTCAAGTCCGTCGGGGACCAGACTGGTGCGTGTTGATTTGAAGCCAACGGCGCCGCGCACCGGATCCCAATAGGGCGTGTTGACTTGCACGTCACCTGCAATAGTGCGAAGGGGTTGTGACAACCCGATCCCCAGACGGTCTCCAAAGGCAAAGATATTACGTCCCGCGAGGCCAAGGCCCCAGCTGTTGCTCTCGATTTGCGAGAAATCGCTGAGCAAGCTCTTTGCATAGTCATCAGCAAAGGTCAGCCCATGGGTATATTTCCCGATGAGTGACCAGTGTTTGCCAAGATCGAGATGGCTTCGTAACACGGTGAAAAATGTTTCGGCCTGTGCTGCGCTCAAGGCGCCCCCGGAAGCTCCGCCCAGCAGGTTGCCCTCTTCTTCCATCAGGCCAAGCGTTGCTCCGACGCCAAAGGTGTCGCCCGCAAGTCCAAGGTGTACCGCAGAGGTATCGCTTTGCAAGCCATGGCGCTGCTCATTGTCCACAGAAGCAAAAGAGACCCCCGATTGCAGACCCTGCTTTGGTGCGTAGGCAATAGCACCATGATATCCCTCGGCGGTGAATCCGAAAAACGGATTCGCAAAAGCATTGGAACGAAAGCCACCAGCAATACCCGCGGTATCGCTTTGTGCGGTCAGGCCCTGATCAAAAAGCGTCAACGACTGGTTCAGTCCGAAGGCATAGTGCAGGCCATCTTGGTGAGTGGCTTGGATCCGCATACGGGCAGGGCTCTGCTGCTCTGGCGAGCTGGGATCATCAAATATTGAAAATGCCTCGAGGCGGTCGGCCCGGTAGACGGTGGTTACCCTGAAGTCGCTGCGTTGGATAATGCTCTCGCTGACTTCTTCGGTATCGAGTTCCTGAANNACNGACTTNGCNGTCGGNCCNGGNTNGCGNACGCTGATCCGGGTTTCAAGGTCAAGTTCATAAGTGCGGCCGAAGTCGTCCAGCACCAGAGTCTCGCTAAGGTCCGGGCTATTGCCGATAAGCGCATAACCTACGCCGCCGACCACCAGCGCCGCNAGCGCCACGCCGGCTCCCCCGCCGGAACTGCCGCCCCCTGAATCCGTTGCATCTTCCGATGAGTCACTGTCATCGGATGTGGCGTCTTCGTCTTCTTCCGTAGAGGTTTCGGTGTCCTCGTCTGTCTCTTCCTCTTCTATCGGGGCGGTAATGATCCCGATGGGCGCAAGCGCTGCCTCGATATTGAGTGCCCCCACGCCGGTTCGGTTGTCAACGCCAGCAGCGCCGATATCGGTCGCGGTGGACTTCAGGATAAAGGCCACCTNACTGGCGGTGAGCCCAGGTGAGTGTCCCCAGATCAATGCCGCCGCCGCCGCCACCTGCGGCGCTGCCATCGAGGTGCCGGTGACACGAAAATAGTCGTCATCGCTGCGGTTGCCTGCGGCCACAACGTCCTGTCCCAGGGCGGTAATAAAGTTGGTCTCGACGCCCGCTGCACCGTTACTGAAAAAAGAAAGATCCCCCGCGCCGTTATGGGAGCCCACGATCAATGCCGCACCGCCAAGCAAAGCAAAACTGCTTGCAGGACTGAAGGGCCCCGCCTGCTTGGCGTTGCCCGAAGGCGCAATGATGAGCTTTCCCTTGGCCACTGCGTTGGCAAATGAATCGAACTCTTCTGCCGAGGTGGAGGCGCCGACCGCCTCCAGCAGAATGATCTTGACGCTGGCGTTGGCAGCAGCGTAGTCGACTCCCTGGCTGATCAGGGTGCCATTCGTTTCATTTTTATGGTCGGTGATCTTGACCGGTAACACCCGGGCGCTCGGCGCAATGCCGCCTACCCCAACACCGTTCCAGTTGCCGACAATAATTCCGGCAGAGGCAGNGCCGTGTCCGTGGGNGAGCGAAGTTTCATCATCATCAGGGNCTTTATCATCATTAACAAAGTCATAACCGCCCGGAGCAATCTNGCCGACCAGGTCGACGTGGGNTGCGCGAATTCCCGAGTCAAGGTCGGCAACGACCACCCCCGCGCCGAGAAGGCCTGCGTCCCATGCCGGTACTACCTCGATACCGGCGAGATACGGCTGGTTAAAGTATTCACCGGAATTGACGTCGGGGGCCGCCCCGGCAGCAGTAATACTGAGGGCAAGCAGTACGCCAATAGCTTTTGAAGTGAAAAGGTTATTCATGACCTCAATACATGCGGCCGCGCGAGATTTCCGGCTGGTGGTCGCGGAAGGGGCCGTTTTTCCNGGAGAGNAACCTTAGTGAGTTCAATGATAAGTTTCAAGTGCTCTGNCGGGGCGGGGGTCGGATTCCTGAAGTGCGTGTTGTCCCCAACGCTTTGACAGGAGGGCCGTCGACGTGTCGTTAGGTGGTGCGGTGCTCTTTTCGAAGTGCAAACACTATTCCCCCTAGGATGCCTTGTANGAGAGTCAAACCGAAAGCCATCCATGCAAAAGCCAGTGCCTGAACGTTTTCGATACCGTACAGGGAGAAAAGGAATACAAAAACTGTTTCCCGGACACCGATCGCATTAATTGAGATGGGTAGCATCATGATAAAGATGGCGACCGGGATAATCAGGAACATCGATTCAATCGGTACCTCAATGCCGATGGACCGCGCAAGTAAGGTAAAGCAAACGACTACATTGATTTGAAGCAGCACTGACAGTGCTGCGGCACGAAGCATCTCTATTCGTGCGTGGCGATAGGCCTGAAAGGACCGAAGGATCTTTGACAGGATACCGCCAATCCGTGCAACGATCCTCCCGCGTTCTGAGCAAAATGCCTCCGCGTAGGACGCGGGAATCTTCACCACCAGCCAAGTGCTGAGAGCGATTCCGCCTAGACCCACTAACACCCAGGCTACGATAAACGGGATCTCACCGGCAACTGCGTCATCAAAGATCAGCGCTAGCAACGCAAAACACAATAGCACGATCACTCCAAGGAAACGGTCCACGAGCACAACAGTGACTGCGTCCGATTTACTATTGCCAAGNCGCCACGAGTCGTACATCCGCACGACATCTCCGCCCACGGTCGATGGCAGAAAGTTGTTGAAAAAAAGTGCAACCATAAATGAGCGCACCAGGAAAAAGATCGGTGCGTCACCTCCCTGCACTCGAATTAATATTCGCCAACGAAACGCGGTAATCACGTATCCGACAAAAAACAAACTGAAGGCGAAAATCAGCAAGGACGTGCTGGAAGTCGCCATGACAGTAAACACAGAGTCCAGCGCGATATCTTCTGTGNTCCAGAGGATAAGTGCGACTGAAAGCGAGATTTTCAGCAGCAGGAAAAACGTCTTTTTCTGCATGCAAGAACGCCGATAAGGCTGTTGTCAGTTGTCGTCGCGCTTGCCGATGATGCGGGCCGGCACGCCGCCGACTATCTCTCGGGCTGCAACTGGCTTTACCACGACGGCTCCGGCAGCNGCGATGCTGCCTTCCGCGAGATGTGCACCATCAAGAGCCGAGACGTTGGCGCCAAGCCATACTCCGTTACCGATACTGCAGCCATTACTGGGACGCATCCCTTGTTGGGCGATGGGGATATCTAATCGATCAGTCTGATAGTTGCCCCCGCCCACCAGATAGCATCTCGGCCCCAATATTGCATCTTCGCCGATCGTTACGGGACAGTGCTGAACTGATTGTATGATCGTGTAGGCGCCGATGCCTGTACGGTTACCGATCGTTACCGTGCCTTCTTTGCACGAGACCATCGTGTTATTTGCAAGAATTACATCGTTGCCGATTTCGATGGCCATTTCTTTTGTCGGGCTTCGGGCATCCAGTAGTACTCCTTCGCTCAACACCACATTGTTACCGATACGAATCCGCCCTGGATGACGGAGAATCATGTTAGCGCCGAACATCACACCGGTGCCACAGTGCTTAAACAGTTTTGGCCAGAAGATCTTTCTCAACATGAGGCCGAAAGCCCCGGGAATCGGCGCCAGCCAGGAGCACCATTCAAAGTAAAGCGTGGTGGCGATGCTGCGGGACCCGACCATCACGTCTTGGTAGCGGCGCAGTCCGGATGCTTCCCGGGTCACCGCCTGATGGGTTTTGAGAGAAGACACGGACAAGAGTCTTGCGCTGCTGCCGAGCAAAAACGCGATAGGCTGATCGTTCAGCCGACCGCAGGAATCTCCACCTTGGGCCGCAGCCGCTGACGCGGTGCCTGGATGGTTTGCACTGGCTGTGAAACGACCGGCGTCTTTTCGGGCGCTGGATTGGCAGGAGCTGTCGGTGTCAACGATTCGGAGGTGTCTGTAGCGGCAGTGTCTAAAGCCGGTTTCGGTTCAGCAGGTTTTACCGAAGCAGCCTCCTTTGTTGGTCTGACGGAACGCTCGGGTCGACGCGGCTTGTCTTTATTTGGTCCTTTGCGCTCTTTGCGGGCGTTAGCTTTCCGCCCATCAGTCTGGGCACCGGGAAGTGGCGCCTCCAGCGTCCCTTCGGAGATTTCTTGGCGGGTAAGCGGATGGCCGATGTATTGCTCGATATCCATCAGCGAGAAAGCGTGATCCTCGCAGGCAAAACTGATAGCGTGACCGCTGGCCCCGGCGCGCGCAGTTCGACCAATCCGATGCACATAGTCCTCGGCATCCTGTGGCAAATCGTAATTGAATACGTGACTGACGCTCGGGATGTGCAGGCCCCGTGCCGCAACATCCGTCGCGACGAGCACCCGGCACTTGCCCTCCGTGAATCCTTTTAGAAGTTGCTCGCGTTTTTTCTGGGGCACGTCGCCGGAAAGCACGCCGGCGGAATAACCCTGTTGTTTAAGAAAGCGTCCGAGTCGGTCGCAGGTTACCCGCATATTTGCGAAGACCAGCACACGTTCACCGTCGGTTTGGCGCATCAGGCCAAGGAGCAGTGGCAGCTTCTCACTGTTGGCAGGGTAATAGACTTCTTCCAGCAAGTGATCTGCGACCACGGTCTGCGAATCAATTTTGATCTCTTCCGGATCGTTCATGTGTTCATAGCCCAGCTCGTGAACACGATGTGAAAGCGTAGCCGAGAACAGCAAATTGAGCCGTTCCTTTGGGGGCGGCATCCTTCTCAGGATGAAGCGGATATCCTTGATGAATCCCAGGTCAAACATACGGTCCGCTTCATCCAGCACGACGACCTGCACGGCTTTAAGGTCGAAGATCTGCTGTTTGTAGTAATCAATTAGGCGTCCCGGAGTGCCAATCAGCACGTCAACGCCGCCAGCCAGGCTTTCGCGCTGTTCGTGGTAACCAGTGCCTCCGTAGACAAGACCCAGTTTCAATTCGGTAGCTTTGCCAAGTGTCTGGGCATCACGATGAATCTGGATGGCGAGTTCCCGGGTGGGCGCTAGCACGACAGCACGCGGGCTCACGTCCCCAGCAGCGTCGGGCCGTGGATGAGTGAGCAGGTGATTGAAAATTGCGAGCAAAAACGCGGCGGTTTTGCCGGTTCCCGTCTGGGCCTGGCCCGCGACGTCTTTGCCGGCAAGTGCCGGGGGCAGCGACTCTGCCTGGATCTTGGTGCAGTATTCGAAGCCGGCGTCGTTGAGTCCGGCAAATAACTGAGGCTCCAGGGAAAAGTCAGTAAATTTGGTTTCGGTCAGGTAGCTAATGTCTTCCATGTTGTTCTTTTTGGTGGGTTACGCATCTTGGATGGATGCCAGCGATCAGGAGTCCGTGATCAGCGTGTTTTGGGTATATATCGCACGTATCCGCTGTTGCTCCGACAGGCCCGGATTGGCCGGAATTATGAAACTGTCAGAAACGTCGGGAAAATGGGTTCTTGATTCCTGATGCGAAAATCTGGTAAAACTAACGAATCGTTTAGAGGTGTTGTGCCGTTCACGGAAGGGTGCGGTACAATTTC
>NHDO01000069.1 GCA_002171735.1 Proteobacteria bacterium TMED61
GACATCTCCTCACGCAGCGCACTGACTTCTACCCGGAGGGAACCCCGAGTGACTTCAAGTGCGTTGATCTGGTCGGCAAGGGCATCACGCTCCTGCAACAGAGCGTCACGTGCATTGGTCACTGCAGCCTGGTCCTGGGCCTGTGTCTCGTATGCCATGATCAACCGGCTCTGCTCTGCCTGCAAAGACATCAGCGCACTATTGAGGCCCGTCAGGTCGAGTGCGAGCTGTTCCCTAAGCCCCTCCGATTCCGCTAGTTGCTCCCGCTGTATCGTACTTTCGGCCGTAACGCCTGCCAGCTCATCGGACAGCGCCGCTTTTTCTCCGCTGAGTTGCTTGCGTTCTAAAGTTGCCCCAGCGAGTTCCTGAGCGAGTTCGGATTTTTCTTCCGTGAGTTGTTGCCGAGCAGCAATCAGTCCAGCAACTTCAGTCTGCAGGGATGCTCTCGTGGCTTGCAAAGCGATGCGATCCTGCTCCAGCGACGAAAGCTGATTTTCAAGATCTTGCTGGGTGGCCAGAAGCGCTGCTTTTTCTCCGCTGAGTTGCTCGCGTGCTGAGCTCACCTCCGTGAGCTCATCGGACAGCGCTGCTTTTTCTCCGCTGAGTTGCTCGCGTTCTTCTTTCACAGCAGCAAGTTGTTCGTCAAGACTGGCTTTCTCACCCGCCAGCGCATCGCGAATTTTTTTAAGGGCGCCAACGTCATCCAACAACGACGCGATCTCGCCTTCCTTCAGCACGATAGTCTGCTCGGCTGCTGAGCGTTCGACTTCGCTCTGTTCAAGTATCGAGCGAAGACGCACGACTTCGTCTCCCAAAGTCGCGATGCGCATTTCCATTTCACCACGCTGGCTTGTCATTGTCTCGGTCTGGGTGACCGACTCACGCAGCTGGCCCACGAGTTCAGTGTTCCGCATCAGGATCACGACCAACGCAACCAGGAAGATCAGCACGACGACTGTCATGATGTCCGTAAACGACGGCCACACACTGTCTTCATCTGATCGCCCACTGACTGTGGGCGAGACCCGCAGGTCTACGAAACCGTCTGTCCGGGAAATCGCCACAGACCGTTACCGTTTTGGGTCGTTCAGCCGGAAACCTTCACGAAGCACCTGGGTCATCTCGATCAGACCCTCGCTGTTGCGCTGCATTTCGTCACGATAACTTGCCAGGAGACTGCGCATGTCTTCCGCAACCTCGGCATAGCCGGCCTGCGACTTATCTAGCCGCTCAACCAGCGCCGCGGCCGTGCGCACGATATGGGTAAGCTGCTCTGCTGCTTTTTCCGGTTCAATCTGGAACCTTGGCAACAGGATGCGACTTGTCGCTTCCTCGATCCGGCTCACCACATGGGTCTGGGCGTCCATCAGCCGGAGATAGAAATAACCAAAAAAGAGGTAAGTAAAGATCGCAGTCATCGTGGTCGACAACGCTGTCGACATGCCGTGGATGATCATGCTCAAGCCACCGATTTCCGTTGTAGACGTGATCACATCAGATGCACCGAGCAACGCGATCGATAACGAAACAATCGTGCCGAAGACCCCGGTGAGGATGAGCACGTTGTGCACGAATTTGGGAAAGCTCACCCGGCTTGATTCAAGCGCAACCAGTGTCGCTGCCAGTGCACTGTGGTTGATCACAGCGTGTTGGCGATGCAAATCTTCAAGCGCAAGGTAACGACGGACCATCAGGGAGCGCGCTTCGGCGCCCTCCGTTGCTAAAACGCCCTGATCCAGATTCTGCAGCACGCGGCTAATCGCCCGCTCCTCCCAGCTCAAACGCTGGAATTCCCGAACGATGTGATAAATACCGGCGAGAAAGAGCACCAAAATACCCCCGTTGATAAACCAGCCAACATGGGTTAACTGATTTTTCAGGTAGATCTCTGACAGGAAATCAGACTGCCATAGGCCCACTATGATGATGGCCGCCCCCAACACGATCAGTTGCGTCAGGATTTTCCTCGAATAGATATCCTCGCTTCCCGCGAGTTGTGTCTGCTCACCCATAGGCTCTCTCTCGTTTTGTGCCCGTAACAAAAGGCTCATATCATTATGCCGTCGCGGGCGCTTATATACCACGCTCGCGACCACCCATTCCCTTAAATTCGCGCCGATACGGCGGCGAACTCCAAAGCCCACAGCCCTTTTCTTCAATATATTGCAATTCCGGATCCACTCTTTTTGATAGCCCCATCACCGAATGTATCCCCCTAGGCACGCTGTTTCTCTCGCTTTCTTTACACCTGCTATCACCGAGAACTATTTTTCTGGTGGCTTGAAAAATTACTACTACTCTGTAGTACTATTGGTCCATGCCAGCGAATCGGAAACCTCCGCCTGAATGGTGGTTATTGGGCTACATGGCACAATATCAGCCAAACTATCTTATTGAAAAATTGGAGAAATGTGGTGTAGACCCCCAGGTCCTCTATACAGCGGCAAGCGCTGCAGCTGTCGACCTACCAAAAGAAGAATATAGAAGATTATCCAAGACTTGGGCCGTACGTCAGCACCGAATCAGATCTGCTGGAAAATATCTGGATTAAACGTACTACTCAGTAATATTTATGCGGCAAGATAAAGAAGATCATTATTGACCGTATAGCCTAATAAGGGCAGTACTCTTTGTGCAAGGGCCATAAGAACTTGCGGTATTTCTTCAATAATTTCCGAAGAAGTCCACTTTTTAAACGAAACAGGATCGCTACGCACACCTTGGGTTTAGTTCTTCCTCTTAATTAGGGGTCTCACAGTATTTAGAATTTGTCGCTCCCCCCAACGAATGCCAAACACTGCGGTGAGCGCGAAAATCTAACACTAGCCTAGCGCTCTACTTGCCAATGCAGAAACTAGAAAAGATCTCCCCGAGCAGATCCTCTACCGTAACCTCTCCGGTAATCTCACCCAACGCGTTTTGGGCGAGACGAAATTCTTCGGCCAAAAGATCCGTGCTTTCAAAATGGATCATTGCCTGATCAAGGTGTGAGGTCGCACGCCGCATCGCATCGATGTGACGGCGCCTCGCCATGATGGTGTCCTCCCCAGCTCCCTGATAACCCAACCTCTGTTGCAGGGCTTTTTCTAGGGAGTCAACGCCCTGTCGAGTTGTCGCGCTGATCGCAACAGCAGGAGTCCCGTCTGCTTCTTCGGCTGTACCGAAGGTACGGCCACTGAGGTCACACTTGTTTAAAACCACGATTTTGCTTTGAGCACTTAAATCGTGACCAGGAATTTCGAGGTCAACGGGACTAGGCTGGGTATCATCTCGAACCTCAAGCACGAGATCAGCCCGCTCTGTCGCCGCGATCGCCCGGCGCATACCCTCGGCTTCTATCTCATCCTCACTCTGTCGAAGACCTGCCGTATCAATCAACCGGATCGCTAGCCCCTCAAGAGAAATTGTTGCCTCTAAAAGATCCCGGGTTGTCCCCGGCGTGGAGGTAACGATGGCCCGGTCAGATCTTGCAAGAGTATTCAGCAGGCTCGATTTACCCGAATTTGGGGCCCCGATCAGAACGACCTCGGCCCCTGTAGATAACAATTCTCCCGGTTTGGAACGATCTATAAGATCTTTGATAATAGCCTTAAGTTCTCTTATCTTCTTCTTAATTACGCTATGTTCTATTTCTCCAACGGGGTCTTCTGAGAAGTCTATATTTGCTTCAACAATGACCCTAAATGACTCTATATTCTTTGAAACACACCCTATATCATTCGAAAAGTGACCACTTAAAGATCTTAAGGCACAGCGGGCTGCGACTTCTGTCTGACTATTGATGACATCAGCCACGGCTTCGGCCTGCGCAAGATCCATTTTTCCGTTAAGAAACGCCCTCTCGGTGAATTCCCCGGGGCGCGCGAAGTCAACTCCCATATCGCTTAATTCAGCCAGGACGCTGTCAATGATGACCGGTCCGCCGTGGCAATGGAGTTCCAGTAGGTCCTCGCCCGTATAAGAAGCGGGAGCTTTAAAAAGAATTGCGATGCCGTAATCGAGGGTGCGGCCGTCCTGACCATGAAAGGCTGTCGAGGTCGCTTCGCGTGGCTGTAGCTGGCGACCGGTCAGTTCTTGGCCGATGCGTAAGGATTNGGGACCCGAGACACGGACCACNCCTATACCGCCGATNCCGGGTGGGGTCGCTCTGGCGGCGATGGTTCGAGTGGNGNCGCTCACGGTTTTTGTCNGGTNCCCAACGCAAACAGTCGGCCGNCCGCTTAGGTCTTGGTGTCGGCGGCCTGGATCTTGCGTGTGATTGCCCACTGCTGGGCAATCGACAGGACGTTGTTGACCAGCCAGTACAAGACCAAACCCGACGGGAACCACAGAAAGAAGATGGTGAAAACCAACGGCAAAGCCATCATGATCTTCTGCTGCATTGGATCCATCGGTGCGGGATTCAGCAGTTGCTGACCNAACATGGAAGCGCCCATCAGTATCGGCAGCACGTAGTAGGGGTCCTGAAGAGACAGATCCTTGATCCAGAGCGCGAACGGCGCCTGGCGCAGTTCTACGCTTTCCAAAAGTACCCAGTAAAGTGCAATGAAAACCGGTATCTGAATGACAATAGGCAGACAGCCGCCCAGTGGATTGATCTTTTCCTTTTTATAGATCTCCATCATGGCCGCCTGGAACTTCTGCTTATCGTCGCCGAAGCGTTCTTTAAGCGTCTGCATTCGAGGCTGCATCTTTTTCATGCGCGCCATCGATTTGTAACTCGCCGCGGAAAGCGGGAAGAACACCAGCTTGACCAGGAGCGTCAACAGAATAATGGAGACGCCCCANTTNTTCACAACCCGGTTGATGTAGGTCATCACCCAGAACAGGGGTGATGACACGGGTGTCAGCCAGCCGTAGTCAACCGTGAGTTCNAGTTGATTGTCGGCCTTGATCAACCGTTCGGTTTCTTTAGGCCCGATGTACATTTTTGCTTGTAGCGTCTGGGAACCGCCTGCCGGAACCGTAGTTGGCTCGGTGGTCTTATAGCCGATCAGATAACGTGGTCCACTGTCGCGACGAGTTACGTTCGANTAGAACTCATAGCCCGTACCCGAGNTCGGAAGNAGCGCGCCTACAAAATAATGTTGCAGCATCGCGACCCAGCCCGAGGTGGTAGATCGCGCGAGATTCGCCTCGTACATCTCCTCGAAGTCGATCTTCTGGTACTTATCTTCAGGAGTAAATATGGCACCGCCTTTATAACTCGGCAGTCTCCCCAGGAAGCCAAAGCCGCTACTCGGTTCAGCGACNTGAGTGCGCAGGATCTGTGAATACCGGTAGCCCGCCCACGCTTCGCTGCTTTGGTTGTCCACCGTAAAAGTCACGTCGACGTAATAACTGTTCCGATGAAAGATGAACGTCTTTCTAAACAGAATGCCCTCGTCAGAGGTCCAGTCTAGGTGAACCTGAACACTGTCTTCACCGGGGGAGAGTGTGACGTTCTGGCGGTTGGTAGAAAAAACTGTGTGGTGATTTGGAGCCTGCTGGCCTGCACTTAACAGACCATCCTGGATCAGAAATAGATCTGCACCCGAATCATTCAACAACACAAAGGGTATGTCCGGTTGGTCCAGAGAAACTGGGTAGGTAAGTAAACCAAGATGCCTGAGATCACCGCCTTGAGTATCGATCTCCGCACGGACCAGATCCGTTTCCACCGNGATCCGGCGCGCGCCTGGCAGACTCTGGCTTAGCGGGATTGCGGATGGGGTGTCTGTAGTCTCGGGTGCTGCTGAGGCGGTTGGCGCCTGGGGTACATCATCGGCCTCAACGTTTGTTCCGTTAGCGCCATTCTGCNCTGTCCCGGAAGCCGCTGACATAGAGGTGTTTGAATTAAAGCCNGTGTTGTTCTTGCCCGACTCATACTCGAGCCACGACTGCCATAACAACAGCAGCACCATACCCAGCGCACCAAAAAGGATCATTCTCTGAAAGTCCATTTAGGTCGCCTCACCCGGAAAGTTTGTCTGGCGGCCATCGGGAACTGGGTCATAACCGCCGGGATGCCAAGGATGACAACGGCCGAGTCGTCGAAGCGCAAACCATAAACCCAAGAACACNCCTCGTTTCTCAACCGCCTCAATGGCATAACACGAACANGAAGGATAAAACCTGCAGGATTGCCCGAACCATGGACTCACCAGGTACCTNTATCCTTTCAAGAAAACAATCAGGATTTTCTGCATTGGCTATTTACTCGGTGCCAGTGCCTATCCAGACTTTGGCAGATGTCTTTGTTTGCCGCGCTCGCACTGGGNTGGCGCGCTATTGCGACAACATCCAGGCCCNTAACATCCAGCGCGTGGTACCGGAAGGATTCTCTCACTAATCTCTTAATCAAGTTGCGTCGCACAGCCTTCGNNGACGTCTTTTTCGAAACAGTTATTCCAAGGCGCCCACGTGTGAGGCCGTTCTCTTTTGCATAAACAACAAATAGCTGGTCTTTGCTGCTACACCGNTCCTTCAGCACCGCTTTGAAAGCAGTTGCCCGAAGTAGACGTCGGATTGCGGCGAAGTCGTAACCGATCATAGCCGCGCGCTTGTTAGCGCGATCGCAGCTTAAGCGCTGAGCACTGCCCGACCTTTCGCNCGCCGGGCGTTGAGAACCGCTCGGCCCCCGCGGGTTTTCATGCGCGCCCGGAAACCATGGCGTCGTTTGCGTTTGACCACACTGGGTTGGAAAGTTCTTTTCATGGCAATACAGACCCTGAAGCGGAAAAGGGCGCTGGAATGTACCTCTTAAAACGGAAAAATGTCAATGTTTTTCTTGTTTTCTCACTGTTTTTTAGATAATTGTGGATAAGATTTTTTTATTTTTATCTTGTGGATAAAATTCTTCATACCGCCTAAAATTAGTCTACTTNCTCGGATCAAACTAGTCAAAACAGGCTAAAACGCTAAGTTTTAGGGAAACCTCAAAAGCGNATTAGTCATNCAACTTTAGGAGATTTGCCGTTGTCTGCTGTCTGGAACCTGTGTTTAGGGCGTCTCGAAGATGATCTCTCCTCNCAGCAATTCAATACCTGGATTCGCCCTTTGCAGGCGGTCGAAGAGGGNGGAGACCTTAANCTTCTTGCCCCNAACCAGTTTGTCCGTGATTTCATCNTCAAAGAGTTGCTCGATGAAGTGGTGCTTTTAGTAAACAGTTTCAGTAAGACACCTCTTGAACTCAAGNTCGAGGTAGGNAGTGGCATTACGCCACCTACAGTNGGTTTAAGNGGGAAAGTTGAAAAGGCGGGCAAACGGCCTGGTGTCGGGCCTGTACGGTTTGAGGGTAGGCTGAATCCGGCCTTCACCTTTGATAGTCATATCGGCGGAAAATCAAATCAACTCGCACGAGCCGCCGCCCGTCAGGTCGGGGAGAACCCCGGCAAGGCATACAACCCGCTGTTTCTTTATGGTGGTGTCGGGCTTGGGAAAACCCATCTCATGCAAGCCGCGGGTAATTTGGTGATGGACAACCAGGCTAAAGCCAATGTGGTGTACGTGCACTCCGAACGCTTCGTCGCCGATATGGTAAGAGCCCTACAGCACAACGCCATTAACGACTTCAAACGCTACTATCGGTCGCTCGACGCGTTACTTATTGATGACATCCAGTTTTTTTCCGGAAAAGAGCACTCTCAAGAGGAATTCTTTCATACTTTCAACACCTTACTTGAAGGTCAGCGTCAAGTTATCATCACTAGTGATCGCTTTCCNAAAGAGATTACNGGCGTTCAGGAAAGACTTATCTCGAGATTCGGCTCCGGCCTCACTGTTCCGATCGATCCACCCGAACTTGAGACCCGTGTCGCGATCTTGCAACACAAGGCGCAGTTGAAAGGGGTNCTNCTACCGGATGAAGTAGCGTTTTTTATTGCTCGGCAGATTCGTTCCAATGTTCGTGAGCTCGAAGGGGCACTACACCGTATCGTTGCGAGTAGTGGATTTACCGGGCGACCCATCGATCTGGAGCTCACCCGCGAGTCTCTGCGTGATCTTTTGGTGTTCCAGGAGCGNCGGGTGACCATTCAGAATATCCAGAAGATTGTNGCCGAGTACTTCAAGATGCGGATTGCTGACCTACACTCAAAGCGGCGAAACCGACAGATCACCAGGCCAAGGCAGATGGCAATGGCTTTAGCTAAGGAGTTAACCAATATGAGTCTGCCGGAAATCGGGGACGCGTTTGGTGGTCGTGACCACACTACTGTGTTGCATGCTCAACGCAAGGTCCAGGAGTTGGTTGCGACAGACGCCAGGGTGCGCGAGGATTATCAGAACCTACAAAGAATCCTGGGCGCTTAGTGAGGATAAATTGTGGATAATGTCGGCTAAAATCNGGTTCTGAAAGAAAGGGTGCTTTTATCCANAAACTCTCCGCACTCTTTCAACANGATCCCTAACTGATATAAATATATAAGTATTTGAAATTTATAATAAAAAAAGAGTTATTAACTTATCCACAGGCCTTATTAACACTATCATCCTTTTAAATAAAATATGAAATTTCAGATCGAGCGTGAAGTTCTGTTAGGCCCATTGAGCATCGTCACCAGTGTGGTAGAGNGNCGACAGACGTTGCCGATACTCGCTAATGTTTTCTTACGTCTGGANGGGAAGAGGTTGACGCTGGTTGGTACAGACCTCGAAGTTGAGATCAGTATCGAGGCGCAGGTACTCAGTGGTGAGGACGGCGAGTGCACGGTTACCGCCCGCAAACTACTGGATATCTGCCGGGCCCTACCCGAGACCGCGACTATTGATTTCAGTGGGGAAGGCGATAAAGCAAAAATGCGCTCTGGCCGGAGCCGCTTTACGCTTCAGGCTTTACCCCCCAAGGATTTCCCCCGACTTGAAGCTGGTAAGTGGGAGGAACGGATCACTATTTCCCGAAAGGACCTCAANACCATTCTAGATCGGACCTCTTTTTCNATGGCACAGCAGGATGTCCGGTACTTTCTGAATGGGGTTCTGGTGGAACTGGAGGGCAACACTATCACCACCGTCGCCACGGACGGACACCGTCTGGCAAGAAGCCGCGCAACACTCGCTAGCTCGGTGGGCGGCCAGCGGCANGTAATTGTGCCCCGCAAAGCAGTCGCAGAACTAGGGCGCTTTCTGGGAGAGGGTACGGAGGATGTTACGGTGGAACTCAACAACAACCACATCAGTCTAGAGCGCNCCGGAGCAATCCTGATCAGCAAACTGATCGATGGCAAATTTCCGGATTACAAAGCGGTTATGGCGCAGGTACTCAAACAGAAGGTGGTTGCTGACCGTCAGCAGTTCCATGAAGTACTGGCAAGAACCGCTGTACTGACCAACGAGAAATACAGGGGTATCCGGTTGGAGCTCAGCAAAGGAAGTCTCAAGGTCAGTGCACATAATCCCGAGCATGAAGAAGCTACCGACGAGATTCCCGTGGAGTANGAAGGGACAGANGTAGAAATTGGCTTCAACGTGACCTACCTAATGGATGCANTGAAAGCACTAACCAGNGACAATGTAGAAGCCGAATTTCAGGACGCTAATACAGGTTGTATGCTGCACGACCCTAACAACGACGATACGCTGTACCTCATCATGCCGATGCGCCTTTAGGCACTCTCAAGACGTTCCACGTGGAACAGNCCGTCTATATNCAGGCGTGTTCCACGTGGAACCCCCAAAACCCTTAAAAATGGCCGTTTTCCAGGGTGATGACCTGGTCTCGATGGTATAATTATTGACCTATTTCTGGAGTACTTATGGCGAATTCCCCTNTCTATGATGAGAGCAGCATTAAGGTGCTCAAAGGCCTTGAAGCGGTGCGAAAGCGNCCGGGTATGTATATCGGTGATACCGACGATGGCACAGGCCTACACCACATGGTTTTTGAGGTCGTCGACAACGCAATCGATGAGGCTTTGGCGGGGTTTTGTAGCGAGGTAACCGTTACGATCCACGCAGATGAAACCATCAGCGTTATCGATGACGGGCGCGGTATCCCGACGGGAATGATTGTAGAAGAGGGTCGCTCCGCAGCCGAGGTCATCATGACCCAACTGCACGCTGGCGGGAAGTTCGATCAGAATTCATATAAGGTATCCGGAGGGCTTCACGGCGTCGGGGTATCTGTCGTGAANGCNCTTTCNTCNTATCTGAGGCTCACCATCCACAGGGAAGGTCAGATTTTCCGACAGGAATTCGAAAGAGGTCTCGCTAAAGACCCTCTGGCGGTCATAGGAGAAACTGAGCGAACCGGCACAGAGGTGCACTTTAGACCGGATCCAGAGATCTTTTCAGACCCAGTGATGCACCACGATATCCTTGCTAAACGGCTTCGCGAGTTGTCATTCCTTAACTCGGGGGTACGAAATAAGTTAGTCGACGAGCGAGCGGATACTGAAGATATTTTTGAGTACAAAGGCGGGATCGAGGCATTTGTGGCTCACCTTAACCGCCAGAAGAGCGCTCTACATCCGACTACCTGCTATATCCGCGATGAGCGCGACGATGTGATCGTCGAGCTTGCCCTTCAGTGGAATGACTCATACCAGGAGAGCGTCTTNTGCTACACCAACAATATCCCGCAGCGCGATGGCGGAACCCATCTCGAGGGGCTACGGTCGGCGATCACGCGTTCCATGGGCCGTTATATGGAAGGATCGGGACTCGCTAAAAAGGCCAAGATTAGTTTGCGCGGCGAAGATTGCCGAGAGGGNCTTACGGCTGTGCTGTCGGTCAAGTTACCGGATCCCAAGTTCTCCTCACAGACCAAAGACAAACTGGTTTCCTCCGATGTCCGCGGTCCTGTGGAATCCCTGGTTAACGATCACCTCGGCACGTTCCTGCTGGAGCACCCTGGCGAAGCGCGCGGGATTATGGAGAAGATCGTCGATTCGGCGCGTGCCCGCGATGCGGCTCGAAAGGCGCGGGAGATGACTCGGCGCAAAAGTGCTCTGGAGATTGGTGGATTACCTGGAAAATTGGCTGATTGCCAGGAAAAAGACCCAGCTCTCTGTGAGATTTATCTGGTCGAGGGTGATTCTGCTGGCGGCTCGGCGAAACAGGCNAGGGACCGGCGTTTTCAGGCAATTCTTCCNCTCAAAGGCAAGATTCTAAACGTCGAAAAGGCCCGTTTTGACAAGATGCTCGCGTCGGATGAGGTCGGAACGCTAATNACCGCTTTGGGGACAGGAATCGGCAACGANGACTTCGATGTCAGTCGCTTGCGCTATCACCGGGTCATCATAATGACCGATGCTGATGTCGACGGATCTCATATCCGTACGTTGCTTTTGACATTTTTCTANCGCCAGATGCCCGAACTGATCGAGCGTGGCCACGTTTATATCGCGCAACCTCCACTTTATAAACTCACTTCAGGAAAGAAAGAAACTTACGTCAAGGATGATGACGAACTGCACCGGATGCTCTTNGACCTGGCTCTTGAAGACGCTGAACTGGTNCCCGAGCACGATACCGCCAGATCGCTTTCGGGCAACGTGCTTCGGGGTATCTGCAGCGACTTTTTCGCAGTGGAAACCGCTATTCAACGAATGGCGAGGCGTTATCAAGCTGAAGTCCTCTGGGCGCTCTCTGGGCAACCACAGTTTGAGATTTCNGCCGTTTCACAGGCCTCCGAGCGCGATGCTTTTGCTCAAGTGCTGAGTGAGGTGCTCAATGTCGAGGCAAANACCGGCGGCACTNCCTACCGTGTGGGCTGGGATGATCAGACCGAAGGAGTGGCTCTGGTCGTTGACAGTGAACGGCATGGCCGCTACCAACAAAGTCGGTTTTTGAAGGACTTTTTTGAGTCGACCGAATACACCTCTCTCACCGCCCTAGGTCAACGACTCCGGTCTGAAGTCGGCGAGGNGATCACTGTAAAGCGTGGCCAACGCGAGCAACAGGTGGCGTCCTTTACGGAGGCATTGTCGTGGCTGATGTCTGAGGCACGCCGTGGGATCAATATTCAGAGATATAAAGGCCTCGGTGAGATGAACCCGGAACAGCTCTGGGAGACGACAATGGACGCTGAGCAGCGGCGCCTGTCNCAGGTNCAGATCGAGGATGCTGTGGGNGCGGATGAAATCTTCACGGTACTGATGGGGGAAGAGGTTGCACCCCGGCGGGACTTCATTCAGCGCAATGCGTTTGCTGTCAGCAATCTAGATGTTTAAAAACATAAATAAATCAATTATTTATATATTTTAGTGTAGTACCCTGGGCGCGGAAAGCACAAACTCGGGGATATCCGTATCAAACGTCTCTCCGTCCTCTGCCAGCATCTTGTAGGAACCGTGCATCGTGCCNACCGGGGTTTCGATTACCGCACCTGAGGTATAGCGAAATCCCTCGCCGGGTTTGAGGGTGGGCTGTTCCCCGACGACGCCTTCGCCCTCCACCTCTTCCGTTCGGTTGTCCGAGTCAGTAATTATCCANCGTCGAGAAAGCAGTTTCGCCGCAACCGAGCCTCGATTAACNAGGGTAATNGTATAGGCAAAAACGTATCGGTCTTCATCGGGTTCGGAGTGCTCCGCCATGTAGGAGGTCTCAATCTCAATGTCAATTTCGTAAGCGTTATTCATGCGGGATTGATAGTTGCAGTGGACCCACAGGGCACCGAGAAGATGTTAACGTGTTCTGACTCAAGGTGTACAGCACTTAAACGCCCCCCCCAGACACAGCCCGAATCAAGACCCAGGTAGCGCGATTTCTGGACAAGGCCGAGCGTGGACCAATGGCCGAAAACCACCNGGGTGTCACCGAGNCCAGGATTTTCATAATCAAACCAGGGCAGAAAACCAACGGGCGCGCNGGCGNGGTTGGATTTGTGTTTGAGATCAAGCTGGCCCTTCGCATTACACAANCGCATCCGGGTAAACACATTGGTGATAAACCGCAAGCGGTCCTTACCCGAAAGTCGCGTGTCCCATTTCACAGGGTGATCTCCGTACATGTGCTCGAGAAAACTCTCCGGGTTTCGCCCCTTGAGTACGAAGGACACCTCTTCGNCAAGTTTCAGACTTTCGGAAAGGGACCACCATGGATAAACGCCGGCGTGCGCCATGATCCAGTTGATCTCGGACGAAAAGTGTATAAGTGGTTGTTTTAAAAGAAATTTTATATATTTTGACCGGTCTGGGTGTTGTAGGATCGGTGAAAGATTATCTTCAGCTTTAACCTGCTGCAGCTCAAAACTTGCCGCAATGAGGTGCAGGTCATGATTTCCAAGAACACAGACTNCACGCTCTTCCAAGGANATGAGAAGGTCCAGAACGCCACAAGGGTCCGGACCACGGCCTACCAGGTCGCCGACCAGCCACAGCTTATCAACTTCTGGCCTGAAGGCTATTTCGCCGAGGAGTTGATCCAGCGAGCTAAGGCATCCCTGAACGTCTCCTATGGCCCAAGTCGCCATCCGAACGCATCCGTTCTAGTCAGTCTTCGAGCAGTTGCTGCTCTAGAGNTTCAGATTTTCCCGCTCTATCGGGCTTTACTCCGTCCATGATGGCGCGCTGGCGGTTCTGGAGATAAGTCTCCCGGAAGAAAAGATAAGGATCGACCTGCAACTGAACGATGCGGTCGAGATCGAGCAGTCGCGAGCGGATATCAACTGCGCGAAGTCCAAAGCGCGTGACGGTCACCACTGTATCATCGGGCTGCCAAAGTGGGTCGGCGATATAAAATTCCGGCACCCGGCCCAGCGCATCCCTCACCGTGCTTGGGCCTAAAAACGGCAACACCAGGTAGGGCCCGGCAGGAACCCCCCACACCGCCAATGTTTGGCCGTAGTCCTCTTCGTGGTCCGGAAACCCGAGTCTGGAGGCAGCGTCGACAAAACCCAGCAGGCCAATCGTACTGTTGACTAGAAACCGGTTGACCGTATCCCGGGCACGCTTGGGCTTACCTTGAAGAACGTCATTGATCAGCGTGGTGGGTGCGCGAAGATTATCGAAAAAATTATTAACACCATCGCGAAGCTGCCGGGGCAGTACTGCCCGGTAACCGACCGCCAGTGGGCGGATCAGAGCTCGGTCAACGACATCGTTGAACCCAAACATTGCCCGGTTAAAAGATTGTAGCGGGTCATTCGCGGTATTGGCTCCGGCACCGATGGGGGTGGCGACCAATATCAGCATGGCTAGAAACGCTCCTGCAAGCCTTGGCCAGTTCCGGATGGGGGATAGTACGGGCATTATCGGTTTTCTCCTTTGAAGGCTCTGGTGAGCTTTCCGAGATATTGGGCAGCCCGCTGGCCCACGGGCTGTGGTGCCTCTAGCCGTGGGGTCAGCAATCGCTGTAGGTCTTCAAGATGCCGGCTTTGGGCTTCAAATCTGGCCTTCAATACAGCATGCTCTCTTTCAAGTTGGTGGAATGAGTTGAGTTGATCGAAAATCTCTTTATTTTCAGTATTTTCTTCAGTTGGAACGTTCCGTGGCATGCCGCTGTCACTACCCTGATATGTATCTCCAGATTGGTTCTGCGGCTCTCCAAAAACTCGAACGAGATCATTGACATCGAAAACATAGCGCGGGCGACCTCCCGGCTGATGGCGTTGGAATGGTGTCAGGTGGCCATTCTTTACCCTCCTACGAATTGTGTTCGTAGATACTCCAAAAAGCCGACCGGCTTCCGTGATAGTGATTCGGCTACCGGATGTTCTGGGGGGTTCTGTCACCATCTGGAATCCAGAGGGGAATATCGTGGCACGCCACTTGATGCTAGGCTGTGCGATTGGCATGATATTCGCAGTATCCACGTTTAAGGTCAAGAGTATGTGTACACGATAATGCGATGTCAGAGGAGGGGTCTGACCAGGAGGTTTCTGGCTTTTGGCGTTTTGTTCCTTTGGGCGATATCAATTGTAAGTGCCGACGCGGGTCAGGAGGCGCTTGAGCAGACCCTTGAATCTTTCGCGGCGCGCCAAAAAATGACGACGCTTTTGCCGCAGCTCAATGCCAGCGTCGCGATTGAGGTTCAGGATTTACTGCTGATGAATCTGGCGCCGGACTACGGCGGGGTCGCTGGGTATCTTTGTGAGCTGGCGGCAGATGGGCGGACGGTGGTCGCGCCTGTTCTTGAAAATATGTTCACCTCCAGCGGCGCAACCCTTTATGGGGCAAAAGGTTCGGAGCAATCTGCACAGTTGGGTTGGTTGCTTCGTGTGCGCGGCGAGGTTGCCGGCAATGTCGGCGCAGCGCCCTCAGTCCATGGATATTTCTCTGAACTTATCCCGGCTGTTATCGTGCGTGACCAGTTACTCAGGGAAAAACAGCAGAATCTCTGGGCTGCGCTGACCGTGGTCAATGCGGGAGTCCGCTACCTGATTCTGGGAACGCCTTGGTCAATTTCCGAATCTGACGGTGGGGAACTTTTGAACGGGCTCATGGAGGCAGGGCTCATTGATCGCGGGGGAGAAATATTGACGAAAGGTTTGGGGCTCTTAGGAAACCGGGAACCGCTAAGTGCCGTAGCTGAACTGCAAGAACTCCTCGCAGCGCGGGGGAGAACGCTTCGTGCCGGAGATCTCGTATCGCTGGGACCGGTAGGACCTGCCGTTGCGCTGGGAGGGATAGGTCGGGTAACGGCACGTTTCAGTACCGTACTTGGAGGGCGCCGGATCGTGTTCGCGATGCGGCCGCCGGCGTCCGGTTAGCTGGAGTTCGCCAGGAGCGTGTTTACTCGGCGAACATCCTCTTCATCGAGCGTGCCGGCAAGTTCCTCAAGTTTGAGCATCTGCCTGATGTAGTCATACCGCTCCTTTAGATAGTCGCGTTGTGCTTGGAAAAGATCTCGCTGAGCATCGAGCACCTGGATGTTTGTGGTCAGGCCGGCAGAAAAACTTTCTTCTTTTGCAAGTAAAGCGTTTTCCCCTGCACGGACGGCTTCGGCCAGCGCATCGATCCGCCGCAGACGACTTTGAATGCCGAGGAATGTCTGCCGCGTGTTACGGCGCAGTTCACGAATAGCGGCTTCGTGGTCATAGCGCGCCGCGTTCAGATTTTCTGCTGCTTCTCTAACACGCGAATTGACCAGGCCACCCTGGTAGAAAGGAATGTCTACGGAGAACATCATCCGGGCATTGGTATCGTCGCCGGCATAGGTGTCTGAATAATTTCCCGATAGTTGTAAACCTATGCTCGGTAGGCGCTGCGCTTTTTGTCGGTCGATCTCTAGGCCTGACAGCGAAATGTTGAGGGACTTTACTTTGAGTTCGGGGTTGTTTTTCAGTGCCTCAGCGACCCAGGTCTCGCTGTCGTCCGGAAGAGGCATACCCAGCGTGACGGAATCGGGCAGAGGCTGCAGATCACCGACCTCTTCCCCAACCAGCGCGATCAGTGTCTGCCGGGAATCTTCAAGGAGATTTTCCGCTTCGATCGTGTCCGCTACGGCTTTTTCAAATCTTGCTCGGGCGTCAAATAAATCGGTCCGCGTACCGAGCCCCACCTCAAGGCGTTCCTGAGCGAGTTCCAACTGACGGCCGATGGCGCGTTCGTTTCGACGGGAGAGCCCGACGTTGTCCTGGGCTGCGAGGACCGAAAAATAGACGTTGACTACGCGATTGACAAGATCCGCTGATGCAACGACGAACTGAAGTTCGGCCTGGTTAGCCTGCTGATCCGCCTGGGCGACAGAAATCCGGTTGCTTTTGTTGTAGAGAGACTGCGAGAGCGAAATCGATGCGAGGGTAGCTGTGGTAGCGTCAGAGGTCGATTCGCTGTGACTACCGCTCGCGCTCAGTTGTGGCCGGAGGGCTGCTTTCGATTTGGGTACGACCTCAAGGGCTGCCTGGTAGCGATAACTCTGGGCTGCGAAGACCGGATCCTGCGCCCTGGCCATCTGGTACACCGAGAGCAGATCTGTTTTGTGATCCTCGGCATCAGGAGAATTGGCTTCAGAAACGCTGGTCGAAACGATGTCACTGTCTTCGGTTCCGCCAGCCGTTGGAGCTGATTCGTTTTCCGGTTCGGGCGCTTCCCCGCCCGCCATTACCGTGAGCATCTGGCCCGGGTAAATAAGAGAATCGGTGCTGAGGCCATTGACTTCCATCAGGCTGGCGCAGCTGACGTTAAAACCTTCTGCAATTTCGCAGAGCGTATCTCCAGTTTGCACGGTGTAGACGATATCTTCCGCGGCAGCGGCACGACCCATCCCGAGCGCAATGCCGAGGGATAACAACAGGGGCAGCGCCCCGCGGGAGTTTGATTTCATCAGAGCTCGCTATATTTACAGTTGGAAAATGCGGTCGGTTGAGGCGTTGACCAGCGGTGCAAGACGAGTGTCAAAAAGTGATATCCGCGAAAGTACGCCCCTTTCGTCGCGGTCTATGCGTACGGCCTCCATGGCCGGACCCGAGCCAATGACAGCGACCAGCCGACCACCGGTCACCAGGCTTTCGGTGAAGGCGACCGGCAGCTCTGGTACTGACGCAGTGAGCAAAATTGCGTCCCAGAAAGCTTCCGGGCCCCACCCTGTTGAGGCATCGCCCTGCTCCATGGAAAGATTGCTGATACTGGCTGCGGCAAGTGCCTCAGCTGCACTGCTGATCAGTTCAGGATAAATCTCAACGGTGGTCACGTTCGCCCCCGCATGGGATAGGAGTGCTGTCATGTAGCCTGAGCCCGTACCCACCTCGAGGATGTTCTCGTCGGTTTTTGGGGCGAGAGCCTGCAGCAGTCGGGCCTCCAGTTTGGGCTCCATCATGGTCTGGGCCTGACCGATCGGTATCTCAACGTCAGCGAAGGCGAGATGGCGGTAGTCGGGTGGTACAAAAGTCTCCCGGCCGACAGATTGCAGTGCTGCCAGGACATCGCTGTCGAGCACGCCCCAGGGCCTGATCTGCTGCTCAATCATGTTGAAACGGGCGTGTTCGATATTCACACATGTAAACTGCGGTAACGCTGACCTGCAAATCTTAGCACGCAGGTTATGTCGCCTAAACGCACGGGCTCTACGTGCTGATCAGTTTCGACCCCTCAGACAATGGCCTGACCGCGGGCTCAACTCCAGTGCAGGATGTGCCCCTTTTCAAACTTTCCAAGAGAGGTATCCAGTTCGATGGGTGTAGCGAACTGGTAGTCATGGAAATCAATACCGCACTCCATTTCACTGCCCTCGTCAAATTCGGGGAGGTGAATACGGCGTTTTATGTCGAGGATGCCCTTGGCTTCGCTTAAGGCGAGTTTCATGAAAACCATTTGGCTCGAGAAGAAAAGATGAAGACTGACCTGGGCAATCCGTGCCCCGTCGTTGATGTTGACATCGATTTCCAGCGGACCCACTAGAAAATTGTGGTATCGGTTTGCTGCAGCGCTGCTGCTGCATCGCTGCCTTTGGAGTATCCTCGGCGGTTCCCGCTGCCAGAGTGTCAGATGAAGCCAGAATGACGCCGAGCGGTTGGCCGGCTAGGGTGGCCTCGCACAATGGCTTTAAGTCCCGGTGACGGGAAAACAAGCCTCTTTTATCGTTGTATTAAGGAAATACGGTTGCTAGATGGCACTCACGATTTATCTGATCATCGACCCGATGTGCAGTTGGTGCTGGGGGTTTCGATCCGTCTGGCATGAATTCCAGAGCGAGCTGCCCGCGACAGTCAGGGTGGTCGATCTCATGGGTGGGCTTGCGCCCGATACGGACCAGCCGATGGACGCAGCGACCCGCGATTATGTTCAGGGGGCCTGGCGCGCCGTTGCGGCGCGAACCGGAGCCAAGTTCAATTTCGCATTCTGGGGCGAGTGTTCACCCCGGCGGACTACATATCCCGCCTGCCGAGCGGTGGTGGCAGCCGGTCTGCAGACCCTATCGGCCCGAAAGGCGATGTATGAGGCAGTCCAGAGCGCTTACTTTCTTCTCGCCAAAAACCCAAGCGAGGAAAGCACCCTGATCATGTTGGCCGGAGAACTTGGTCTGGATGTGCAGCGTTTCGCNCAGGATCTGAANTCGAGAGCGGTTGATCAACAGTTNGNATCCGAGCTCCACAAGGTCCGAGAGTTCGGTGTTACTGGCTTTCCAAGCCTGATCTGGNACCGGCACCCGCCCGATGCACCTGCTCGTTCTGGACTGCTTGCGACAGGCTATACGGACCTCGACCGCCTGCGCGCACGCTGGGCAGAGTTGCTGGCTTGATCCATGATCCCGGACACGGGTTTCGATCTGGCCTAAATCAGAACCAATAACCGGTCTTTATCGGGACATATGATTGACCCATNGGCCCGCGCTCCCCTATACTGCGCGCCCTTTANTGCAGTATAAAATGGCCAAACAGCTCTATGGTCGCGGCCCGAAATCCGATTGAGATCGGCACGANGCCAGAGGCGCCGGGAGCGACTCGGTCGGANATAACGGTGAATNCCGGAGATGTGCTCCGGTGGGTGNTCGTGTTTGCCGGCGCAACCATGGTGTTGACAGCCGCGTTGCTGGCCTTACTGGTTGATGGCCAGGCGCGGTCGAGTCTTNTGGGCGGGGGAATTGCTTTCGTAGCAAACGGGTACTCGGTCTGGCGGGTGTTCTCTGTGCCAGCTAATATCTCGGGAGAGGCTACGCTGGTCAATTTGTANCGNGCAGAATTTGGCAAACTGGTTATTACCGGCGCGCTCTGTGCAACGGCTTTCGCGCTGGTGGATCAACTCGCCGTTGGGGGTTTTCTGGCGGGATTGCTGGCAACGCTGCTCGCGGCGACAATNGGGGCGATCTTTGCCCAACGGAACGATGTTGGTGAGCGACCGGCGGGTTAAATATTGAGAACCGTTTTGAGATGGCATCAAGCGAAGTACTGACAACAACGGGCTACATCAAGCACCACCTTCAGAACCTGACCTTCGGTCAGCACCCTGATGGTGCGTGGGGTATCGCGCATAGCGCAGCGGAAGCCAAAGCGATGGGTTTCTGGGCAGTTCATCTGGATACAATGTTCTGGTCGGTGCTGCTTGGCGCGCTTTTTATCTGGGTATTCCGAAGGGCTGCTGTGCGCGCCAGCGTCGGTACACCAAGCGGCCTGCTGAATTTTGTCGAGTGGATTGTGGAATTCGTTGACGACAATGTCCGCAGTTCGTTCTCCCACAAGAATGATCTGGTCGCTCCGCTCGCCCTCACGCTGTTTGTTTGGGTGCTGCTGATGAACACGATGGATCTGGTTCCAGTCGACTGGCTGCCCGAAATCGCTAAACTGATGGGCATTGAATATATGAAGGTTGTGCCAACCACCGACCCCAACGCGACTTTTGGCATGGCGCTCGGCGTATTCGTACTGACACTCTTTTACAGCATCAAAGTGAAAGGCATCGGGGGATTCGCAGCAGAGCTTACGATGCAGCCCTTTCAGGCGAAGAACCCAATTCTGAAGGTTCTTTTCCTGCCCGCAAACTTCTTTCTTGAATTCGTCAGCTTGATTTCCAAACCGGTTTCGCTGTCGCTGCGTCTCTTTGGTAATCTCTTTGCCGGGGAAATGATTTTTATTCTGATCGCCCTGCTATTTTCGGGCGGTGCGGTGCTGGCCATTGCTGGCGGTGTACTGCAATGGGCGTGGGCGGTGTTTCATATCCTGATCGTGCTGTTGCAGGCGTTCATTTTCATGACTCTGACGATCGTTTATCTGGAGATGGCGCACAGCCACCACTAACTGTTTTTCGAATCCCGATTTGACTTAACCTGACAAACTTCCAACAGGAGAATCTCATGGAAACAGCTCTACTCTACGTTGCCGGCGCGGTACTGCTTGGCCTTGCTGGCGTTGGCGTTGGCGTAGGCGTGGGTGTGCTCGGTGCACGCTTTCTGGAGGGTATTGCCCGCCAGCCGGAACTGCTGCCGATGCTTCGCACCCAGTTCTTCATCGTAATGGGCCTGGTGGACGCCATCCCGATTATTGGTGTCGCCATCGCGCTCTACATCATGTTTGCTGTTGTTGGCGGCTAAACGCGGACCAGATTAGGTAACGGCTATGAACATCAATCTGACGCTAATTGGCCAGAGTGTGGCGTTTGTCGTTTTCGTCTGGTTTTGCATGAAGCTTGTTTGGCCCCCGATTGTTACCGCCTTGAACGATCGCAAGACCAAGATCGCCGACGGACTCGCGGCTGCCGAAGAAGGCCAGCAGGCAAAAGCCAAAGCACAAGAGCATGCGCAGCAGGTGACCGGCGAAGCGAAAGAACAGGCGCAGGAAATCATCCGCCGGGCGGAAAAGCGCGAAGCCGAAATGGTCGAAGAGGCCAAAGGTAATGCGCGTACCGAGGGCGACAGGATCCTGAACGCGGCCCGCGGTGAGATTGACAAGGAAGCNAATATGGCACGNGAGGCATTGCGAACCCAGGTCGCAGCACTGGCGGTGACCGGNGCTTCNAAGATCTTGTCCCGTGAGGTTGATGCTGATGCTCACGCCAAGATGCTCGACGAATTGATCACCGAACTGTAACGCTGCGCAATCATGTCAGAACACGCCAGTATTGCTCGCCCCTACGCCCAGGCGGTATTTGAGACGGCTCGGGAGAGTGGCAACTTTGCGGCATGGTCCGGTGCGCTGAGTGCGCTGGCAGAACTTGCCCGGGAGCCGCAGGTCAGCGGNCTCTTCGCNCATCCTCGCGTCGCTCGAGATGCGCTGGCCGGCGTTCTCATCGAACTTAGCGGTGACCGCCTCGATGAGGCAGGAAAAAACCTGGTGCGGTTGCTGGCGCGCAACCGTCGGTTGGGGGCGCTTGAAGCCATCTCGCAGCAGTACGAACTGCTGCGTGCGGAGGCAGAGCGCACCATTCAGGCGCAGGTAGAGAGCGCCCTGCCCGTCTCNGATGACCACCAGCGGCGTATCGCTGAGGCGCTTGAGAAGAGATTGGGCCGGCGGGTGGAGCTCAGCGTGAGTACAGATGCTTCGTTGATCGGNGGTGCGGTNNTCCGTGCCGGCGATCTTGTTATTGACGGGTCTGTCAGGGCCCAGCTCGAAAAGTTGGCAGCTGCGGTGAGCGGCTGATTCAGGCCAAAACAGCTGCAAGAGGAATTAAAGAATGTCTATGCAACTGAACCCCTCCGAAATCAGTGAACTGATCAAGGAAAGGATTAAGGATTTTGACGCCGGTGCTGAGGCACGCACGGAAGGGACTGTCGTCAGTTTGACTGACGGCATCTGCCGGATTCACGGACTCGCCGATGCNATGCAGGGCGAGATGTTGGAGTTTCCCAACGACACCTTTGGGTTGGCACTGAACCTGGAACAGGACTCGGTCGGTGCGGTGATACTTGGAGATTACGAGCATATCGTGGAAGGGGACACGGTCAAGTGTACCGGCCGCATCCTTGAGGTCCCCATCGGCCCGGGTCTGCTAGGCCGGGTTGTGGATTCACTGGGTGAAGCGATAGACGGAAAAGGCCCAATCGAAACTGCGGGCACGGCGCCTATCGAAAGCATCGCACCCGGCGTGATCACGCGTAAGTCGGTATCGCAGCCGGTGCAGACGGGGCTCAAGTCCATTGACTCTATGGTGCCGATCGGCCGGGGACAGCGAGAGCTCATCATCGGTGACCGTCAGACCGGCAAGACCGCCGTCGCGATCGATACCATCATCAACCAGAAAGGTACTGGTATCAAATGCGTCTACGTGGCGATCGGGCAAAAAGCCTCCTCGGTGGCCAACGTTGTGAGTAAGCTTGAAGAACACGGGGCGATGGACCATACGATCGTCGTATCGGCATCGGCTGCAGACTCGGCGGCGATGCAGTACATCGCACCTTACGCCGGATGTGCAATGGGTGAATACTTCCGCGACCGTGGCGAAGACGCGCTCATTATTTACGACGATCTGACCAAACAGGCCTGGGCCTATCGTCAGGTCAGTTTGTTGCTGCGACGTCCACCGGGCCGCGAAGCCTATCCAGGTGACGTTTTCTACCTGCACTCGCGCCTTCTCGAGCGAGCCGCCCGGATTAATGAAGATGAAGTCGAAAAACGGACCAACGGGGAAGTCAAGGGAAAGACCGGTTCGCTGACGGCGCTGCCAATAATCGAAACGCAGGCCGGTGACGTTTCTGCCTTCGTGCCGACTAATGTGATCTCGATTACTGATGGCCAGATCTTTTTGGAGACCGATCTGTTTAATGCTGGTATTCGGCCCGCCATCAACGCAGGCCTTTCGGTTTCGCGTGTGGGTGGAGCCGCGCAGTGTCCACTGATCAAAAAACTGGGTGGCGGCATTCGGCTGGCGCTTGCGCAGTATCGCGAGCTGGCTGCGTTCTCTCAGTTTGCTTCAGATCTTGATGAAGCCACGCGCAAACAGCTCGAACGCGGAGAGCGGGCGACCGAACTGATGAAGCAAAAGCAGTACTCCACGATGTCGGTTGCAGAGATGGCGGTAAGTCTCTTCGCTGTCAACGAAGGGTACCTTGATGACGTCGATACTATTAAGGTCGTGGAATTTGAGCAGGCGATGCAGAGCCATATGAAGAGCCAGCATGACGGCTTCATGGAGGAGATGAATCGTGACCAGGCGTACACCGATGAGGTCGCCAGCAAGCTGCATGATGCGCTGAAGGACTTCAAAGCCAACGGCAGTTGGTAAGGACCAGCACGGGCAGAGACCATGGCAGGCGCCAAGGAAATCCGAACCAAGATCAAGAGTATCCAGAATACTCAAAAGATCACTAAGGCGATGGAAATGGTCGCGGCGAGCAAAATGCGCCGTGCGCAGGAGCGAATGAACCAGGCGCGGCCGTATGCAACGAAAATGGCCACTGTGATGGCTCACCTTGCCCAGGCGAATCTTGAGTACAAGCATAGTTACACCGAAACTCGCGATCCGAAACGGGTCGGGTTTATCGTGGTCTCCAGTGATCGGGGCCTGTGCGGTGGGCTCAATATCAATCTCTTCAGACAGGTGCTCCAAAGCATGTCTGAGTGGCGCGATAAGGGTGTCGAGATTGATGTCACCGTGATTGGCCGTAAGGGACTGGGTTTTTTCAAGCGCGTAGGTGTGAACATCGTCTCCGAAGCCACCCAGTTGGGAGACAAGCCGCAATTAGCCGATCTTATCGGCGCGATGAAAGTCATGATGGATGCCTTCAGTGAGGGGAACATTGATCGGTTGTTCCTCGCGCACAATGGATTTGTGACCACCATGACGCAGCAGCCACGCGTTGACCAGTTGTTGCCAGTTTCAGCACCTGAGTCGGATGAGCGCCTGGAACAGCACTGGGACTACCTGTACGAACCCGACGCGCATGATGTGGTGGATGCTCTGATGATGCGCTATGTAGAGTCGCTCATCTACCGCGGCGTGGTGGAAAATATTTCCTGCGAGATGGCTGCCCGAATGGTGGCTATGAAGTCCGCATCGGACAATGCGGGTAACCTGATTGATGAATTGCAGTTGGTCTACAACAAGGCTCGGCAGGCTGCAATCACCCAGGAGATTTCTGAAATCGTCGGCGGCGCCGCAGCGGTTTAGCGGTTCGTGCATCAACGAAAGAGATAAGGAACTTTTACGAGGAAAACGCTATGAGTACCGGCAATATTGTTGAAATCATCGGCGCTGTGGTCGACGTCGAGTTCCCGCGGGGCGCAGTGCCCCACGTCTACGACGCCCTCACGGTCAGCGAAAGCGGTCTGACCCTTGAGGTCCAGCAGCAGCTCGGTGACGGGGTGGTCCGCAGTATCGCCATGGGGTCAAGCGACGGCCTCAAACGCGGTCTCGAGGTCAGCAACACAGGTGCACCGATTACCGTGCCGGTGGGTGAGAAGACTCTTGGACGAATCATGGATGTTCTGGGTAACCCGGTAGACGAAGCTGGGCCTGTGGGAGCCGAAGACTCCCTGCCGATTCATCGCAAGGCGCCTGGCTATGCGGATCAGTCACCGACAGTCGACATTCTGGAAACCGGCATCAAGGTCATCGATCTCATCATGCCGATCTCCAAGGGCGGCAAGATCGGTCTCTTCGGCGGTGCGGGTGTCGGCAAGACCGTGACCATCATGGAACTCATCAACAACATTGCGAAAGAGCATTCTGGTTTGTCGGTCTTTGCAGGGGTGGGTGAGCGTACCCGTGAAGGGAACGACTTCTTTCATGAAATGAAAGAGTCCGGGGTACTGAATAAAGTGGCGATGGTGTTCGGCCAGATGAATGAGCCTCCCGGTAACCGGCTTCGGGTAGCGCTGACGGGGCTGACCATGGCGGAACACTTCCGTGATGAAAGCCGTGACGTTCTGCTCTTCGTCGACAATATCTATCGCTATACGCTGGCCGGCACCGAGGTCTCCGCACTGCTGGGGCGTATGCCTTCAGCGGTAGGTTACCAGCCTACGCTGGCGGCGGAAATGGGGGTACTGCAGGAACGGATCACCTCCACCCGTACCGGCTCGATCACTTCATTCCAGGCGGTCTACGTTCCCGCGGACGATCTGACTGACCCGTCCCCGGCAACGACCTTCGCGCACCTTGATGCAACGCTGGTGCTTTCCCGTCAGGTTGCTGAACTGGGCATCTATCCCGCCGTGGATCCACTGGATTCCACTAGCCGGCAACTCGATCCGCTGGTCGTCGGCCAGGAACACTACGATACCGCCCGCGCGGTACAGGGCACACTGCAGCGCTACAAGGAACTGCGTGACATCATCGCGATTCTGGGTATGGACGAACTCTCGGAAGAAGATAAGCAGGTTGTCAACCGTGCCCGAAAGATTCAGCGCTTCTTGTCCCAGCCGTTTTTCGTTGCTGAGACCTTTACCGGATCTCCGGGTAAGTTTGTCTCTCTCAAGGACACGATCCGAAGTTTCCAGGGCATCATCGATGGTCAGTATGACGATATCCCCGAGCAGGCCTTCTACATGGTTGGCGGTATCGAAGAAGCCGTTGAAAAGGCGAAAACTGTCACCTAATCCGCTGAAACAGGCTAATGGCTAACACCATCAGAGTTGAGATTGTAAGCGCCGAAGAAGAAGTCTGGGCGGGCGAGGGCACCATGGTGTTCGCTCCGGCCGAGATGGGCGAGATCGGTATCGCACCGCAGCACGCACCGCTGCTGACACGTCTAAAGCCCGGTGAGATTCGGGTGCAGCAGGAAGCGGGCGAAGAGCAGTTTTTCTTTGTGTCAGGCGGCTTGCTCGAGGTCCAGGGGCATCTGGTTACCGTGCTGTCAGATACGGCATTGCGCGCTGGAGATCTGGATGAAGCCGCAGCACTGGAAGCACAGCGCCGTGCGGAACAGGCTATGAGTGACCGTAGCAACGAGATGGATTTTGCCAAGGCGAAGGCGGAACTGATTCAGGCGGCGGCCCAGTTGCGGGCGATCCAGAAGCTGCGCGGCAAAGGCCGGGGCTGATCTGCGGCCCGTCACCCTGCAGCGGAAGAAGACCGTGTCCCATCAGGTTGGTGCTGACAAAATTGTCTCCGTGGCTTATACGATCAGGAATGGATCAGGAAAGATCGTTGAACACACCGGACTGCCGATCTCCTATCTTCACGGCAGTGATGAGGCCCCTCTTTTCCCTCAGGTCACTTCTGCATTGGAAGGCTTGAGCGCGGGCGATTCCGCCGAAGTACTGCTTAAGGCCCAGGAGGCGTTCGGTCCGCATGACCCCGGCCTGACCTTTTCGGACAGCATCGAAAATGCGCCTGAGGAATTGCGCCATGTGGGCGCCGAACTCGACGCCGAAAACGAACGCGGCGAGGCGATGCATTTCCGGGTTATCCGGGTCGATGATGCAGAGATCACGGTTGACGGCAACCATCCCCTGGCAGGCCAGGACATCACATTCATCGTTCGGGTCACCGACGTCCGTGACGCCACTTCTGCTGAACTTGCTGCCAACGCCCAGCAGCAGATCCACTGAATTCCGGCTCGCGGGACACCCCGCAGTGACGATTGCAGTAATATCCTGACCCATGACGCTTGAAGTCATCGTCCTTGCTGCCGGCAAAGGCACCCGCATGCACTCTGTCTTGCCGAAGGTGCTGCATAAACTCGCCGACCGAGCGCTTCTGGAGCATGTCCTCGACACCGTACGCCAGTTGAGGCCCGCTCGAATTCATGTAGTCTATGGTTATGGCGGGGACCGGGTGCGCGAGCGACTCGCGGATGTTGACGATGTGAACTGGGTTGAGCAGGCACAGCAACTCGGGACAGGACATGCGGTTCGCCAGGCCCTGCCTGACCTCAGTTCGGATGCCCTCACCCTGGTGGTCTACGGTGATGTTCCCCTGATCCGGGCGGACACTCTGCGTGCTGTGCTCGGGCAGTGCACGGGTCAAGGTCCAGNGCTTTTGACAGCAGAACTGAAAGATCCGACCGGTTACGGGCGGATACTGCGCGACGGCACCGGGGCGGTTACGGCTATCGTCGAGGAGGCGGATGCTTCTGAAGCCGAGCGGCAGATCACGGAGATCAACACCGGCTTCATTGCANGCCCGGCCGACGGTCTTCACGTATGGCTGGACGCGATCGACACGAGCAACCGTCAAGAGGAGTATTACCTCACCGATGTGATTGAGTGCGCGGTGCAAACAGGTGCCACGGTAGGTACTGTTCGTTGCGCTGACCCCGACGAGATTGCCGGCGTGAACAGTCAGGCAGAACTTGCAAAGTCAGAGCGGTGTTTCCAGGTGCGCCAGGCTGACGCACTAATGGAGGCAGGGCTCGGTCTGAGGGATCCCGCGCGCTTTGATCTTCGAGGAGACCTGAAGTTTGGCAAAGACTGTGTGTTCGACATAAACGTGGTCATTGCAGGCGAAGTCACCCTCGGTGACCAGGTGTCGGTAGGCCCTAACTGCCAGATTATTGATAGTGAGATCGGCAATGGTGTTGAAATTCGCGCCAACAGCGTAATCGAGGGTGTACGAATCGCCGATCACTGCTCGGTGGGCCCTTTCGCCCGGCTTCGTCCGGGAACCGTGCTCGATTCAGGTGCCAGAGTCGGTAACTTCGTGGAAACCAAAAACACGACCCTTGGCGAGGACAGCAAGGCGAACCATCTCGCCTATGTGGGCGATGCCTCGGTGGGACACCGCGTTAATATTGGTGCCGGGGTGATTACCTGTAATTATGACGGTGCTAACAAGCACCCGACCGTGATTGGGGACGACGCCTTTATCGGTTCAAACAGCGCTCTGGTGGCGCCGGTGACGGTGGGTAAAGGTGCAACGGTGGGTGCCGGTTCAGCCGTTACCCGCGATGTGCCCGAAGGCCAATTGGCACTGACACGCGCGGAGCAACAGGTTCGAACCGATTGGCAACGACCTAAAAAAGAGAAGAAAAACTGAGCCGGTCGTAGCTCGTGGGGCGATGACCCGCCGAGTCTGAGGACTTTTTTCAAAAGGGCAAATAAACATTATGTGCGGGATTGTCGGAGCAGTAAGAACATCTGAAGCAAGTGGTTTTCTGCTCGAAGGCCTGCGCCGCCTCGAATACCGCGGCTACGATTCTGCCGGGGTGGTGATGATCAGCCCGGGCGGTGGATTGGAGCGGACTAGAGCCGTTGGCAAAGTTGGTGAACTCGAGCAGGCGCTGCGGCAGAAGCCGCTCGAAGGCACGACCGGAATTGCCCATACGCGCTGGGCGACGCACGGTGGGGTCACCGAGCCCAACGCGCACCCGCATATCTGTAACGGCACCTTGGCACTCGTCTGCAACGGAATTGTCGAGAACCACGAGTCCCTGCGCGATAAACAACGCGCTGCGGGCCTGAGTTTCAGTTCCGAAACCGATACCGAGGTTGTGGTGCATCAGGTGTATCTGCACCTGCAGAACGGGCTGGATCTTGCTGAGGCTGTGCGGGCCACGATCGCTGAATTGCACGGCAGCTTTTCACTTGCGGTGGTGCATGCTGGTGAACCGGGCCGGCTTGTGGCTGCCCGTCAGGGCCCCCCCCTGCTGCTGGGCCGCGCCGATGGGGAAAATTTTGTGGCGTCGGATATCAACGCTTTGTTGCCGGTGACGCGAGAGTACCAGGTACTTGAAAACGGTGACGTTGCGGATATCCGCGGAACAGAGTGTCTTATCCGCGATCGCGCCGGAGAAATTGCGGTACGGGCGGTTCACACCAGCACGCAGTCGGGCGACAGCGCCGAGTTGGGTGAGTATCGCCACTTCATGCAAAAAGAAATTCACGAACAGCCCCGAGCGGTTGCGGACACCCTGGAAGGGCGACTGTTGGGTGATCACGTCCTCGAGGAATCTTTCGGCAGCCGCGCACAGGAGATCTTTGACGCCACCCGACAGGTTCAGATCATCGCCTGTGGTACCAGCTACCATGCGGGACTCGTGGCGCAGCACTGGCTGGAATACGTTGGGATTCCCTGTGAGGTCGAGGTAGCGAGTGAATACCGCTACCGGCGGCATCCTGCCCGGGAAGGCACGCTGGTTGTTACGATTTCCCAGTCTGGCGAGACGGCGGATACGCTGGCCGCACTTGAAGAGGCCACCCGTCAGGGGATTGCAGGCTCTTTGGTGATTTGCAATGTGCCTGAATCCTCTCTGGTGCGTGAATCCGACCTTGCCTTCATGACCCACTGCGGACCGGAGGTGGGCGTCGCTTCCACCAAAACTTTTGTCAGCGCCATGTCGGGTCTTTTGTTGTTGGCATTGGTGCTGTCGCGACGCCAGGGTTTCGATGCGGGCTTTGAGTCCCATGTGGTGCGTCAGATTCGCACCCTGCCCACGGCGCTCGAGTCTGTACTGGGTATGGAGGATGCGATCGCGGATGTGGCCAAGGTTTTTGGCGACAAAGAGCATGCACTCTTTCTCGGGCGGGGCGCCCATTTCCCGATCGCTATGGAAGGTGCCCTCAAACTCAAGGAAATCTCATACATCCATGCCGAAGCCTATCCGGCCGGCGAGTTAAAGCACGGCCCGCTNGCNCTGGTNGATGAGAAGAATGCCGGTNGTGGCNGTAGCNCCCAACGANNTNCTGATTGANAAACTGAAATCNAATCTTGANGANGTNCGNGCNCGNGGCGGNCNNCTNTTCCTGTTTGCNGATCCNGGNTNNGGTTTNGTNGAAAGCNANGATGTNCGNATCNTGCANGTGGCNCCGGTAGANAGNGCCATCGCNCCGATTATCTACACCGTGCCGCTTCAACTCCTGTCGTACCACGTCGCGCTCATCAAGGGCACAGACGTGGACAAGCCGCGCAATCTGGCGAAGTCCGTCACAGTTGAATGAATTCCTTCGGTGGCAAGAACCAGACCGTAGGGATACTACTGACGTATTTTCACTTGCGGTGTAGAGCATAGANACACTTCTATTTTTTAGGTCCCAATTTCATCCTTGATTCTAAAAATTCGATCATNACCCAAGCAGCTTGCAAAGACGTATGCGAAATTGCCGTGGAATATCGCGAGAAGAGCGGCTTGCGCTTTTTTACAACCTCNTNTAGCTCNTGTAGTCAGCGTCGTAACGTTATTTCCAGACGTATTTAGTCCGGAACTTAAGACTGCCTTTTGTGTACAAGCAAGGGTGTAGCAATCAACGCAGACTCTTTGGTCTTCTAATATTTGAAGGGTAGCTTGGTCTCCGCGAGAGTAGATGGTGTCTCGTGAGGTGTCGGCGTGGACCTCTTGGAAAAAGCTGTCCAGAAGTTTCTGTCTTCGTGCCGCTGACGGGCTGTCGTCTTGCGGGGTTAGGGCCCCGACGACTGGGAGACGTAAGGTCGTGTGTTCATCACAAAATATACCGCCGCAAACGTTACAGTGGTGTCGCTTTACCAAGCTATCTGAATTGCTGTCGGTACTTTCCCACCCGTGACTGGTGGCCACAAAGTGTTTTGAACAGCTGGCTGCCATACATTNTTGCTTTGACTCGTCACTGAGCCAGTACGCATTTTCATTGGGGGTAATAAACCAATCTTTGGTGNCTTTTTCTTGTACTAGATAGATCTTCAGACATTTGTCCGGATCGTTTCCAGACCCAGATCCCCTATGGCAAATTTGCACGTCGTCAAAGGTTGAAGACCGATTGGCACCTCGACCGGTGCCAATCGTGGATTCTCCGCGTTGATTGCGGCAGGCTTGCTGGTAATCTGCTGCTGCGCTCGCAATCAGTTTGGCGGGTGTGACTGCGAAACCTGCACCTGGCGCAACAAAATGGAGCGCCAGACTTAGCGCGGATGACCCCGTTGCAAGGGTTTTTTTTGAATCCGCGAGCGCTGTTGAGTGCATCTATAGCTCTCGTGCAATCAGTGCTCTTAATGCCTGCTGAGTTTTCCGTCGAGCCGCAGTNACATAGAAATCGATCATCGTAACGAACCTGACTCAGATCTTGTGGACCAACTAGATCAAAAAACTCCCGCCCTTGGTTGAAAATCGATTTTGCAACACCGGTTGGATTAAATATTTCATGCCCATAATGGTTTGCTGCCGAAACCCCGGCTGCTGCTGCCATGGTCACTGCCTTGGCCGCGTTGTTCCTCGACTTGGCGTCGGGTAAGACCGATTCACCGAGGGGCCTCCAATTCTGATGCAGACCCGCAATCCNACTGNTGTTTTTCAAATTCTCTGCTTTTGTCTGTGCCCCGCCGGTTGCGAGTAATAAAAGGAGATCGAGACCGAGAAGCGCGGATATTTCGTCAACGCTCTTGTCGTTGAAATCCAATTCCGCCCCAAACTTACCGTTACGGGTGTTTCTGAATGCTTCATCAACAACCCTAAGGGCTCCTATTATTTCGTTTGCGTCTTGAAGATACTGGTTTGAGCGGTAACTTGGTTCTATCCAGTTGAGCATAATTAATCTTTAGACATCAAGTTGAGCGAGTGCCGAACAGGCCCGCAGTGAGCGGNGGAAAAAATTTGAGACGAAAATNTGAATGTCGGTTACGATATTATGAAGTATTACACTCCTGCCTAACGGGTTTTTCTTCCTATCCTCAGGCGGGAATTAAGCTCTTCAATGAGCCATTGGACGTCCCATGATCATTGTCCTTGTGACATTCCCAATTTCCTCGGATCTTGATATAGCAACGCTCAAGGAAAAATTTCTTGAGACTGCGCCCATGTATCAGGATACTCCTGGTCTCATCAGAAAGAACTATCTTGCGGACCTTGAGCGACATCGGGCTGGAGGTGTGTACTGCTTCGATACCATAGAGAACGCCAAGGGCTGGTTCGACGACGAGCGAATCGCCTGGATTGCCGAACGGTACTCAAAGCCNGATATCCAGTTCTTTGAGAATCCGGTGATGGTCGATAACGACAAGGGTGANATCATCCAGTAAGTGATGCACATCCGCTTCGTTGATCCGGCAGCACCCGGTNCGCGCTTATCATGACAGTTCCTCCCCTGGTNCTGACGACGGGTGAACCGGCCGGCATTGGTCCTGAGCTTACCGTTCAGTTGCTGCAACAGCCCTTGCCAGCACCGCTTGTCATTGCTGGCGACCCAGATCTACTGCTCGAGCGGGCGACGCTTCTCAACCTGCCGTTGGCGCTGAAAGACGACATCCTGGTTGCCCCGGGNGGTGAGGCAGAACTGTTGCCCGTCGCGCTCGGTGCGTCTTCGGTACCGGGAAGCCTCGACACTGCCAACGCACCCTACGTGATCGAAATGCTGACAGCGGCTACGGACGGTTGTCTCAGCGGTGCGTTTTCCGGCTTAGTGACTGCGCCCGTCCAGAAGAGCACCCTGATTGAAGCGGGCAACGACTTTGTCGGCCACACGGAATTTTTAGCGCAGCGCGCGGGCGTGGATACCCCCGTCATGATGCTGGCTACGGATGAACTGCGTGTCGCACTCGTCACCATTCACCTGCCGTTAAGTGAAGTCCCGCGCGCGGTGACGCGCGAGACTCTGGAAGCCGTGTTGCGCGTGGTCGATTCGGACCTTCGTACCCGTTTTGGTATACCGGCACCGGTGATTGGGGTCTGCGGGCTTAATCCGCACGCGGGCGAGGCNGGTCATCTTGGCCGGGAGGAACAGGACATCATCGTGCCGGTNATCGACGAACTGAGGGCCGAGGGCCTGGTTCTTCGGGGGCCACTGCCCGCTGATACTGCTTTTACCAAGCAGCACCTNAAAGNACTCGACGTGGTCGTTGCCATGTTTCATGACCAGGGCCTTCCGGTGATCAAGCACGCGGGATTTGGTGAAGTNGTCAACATCACCCTTGGCCTGCCTTTTGTGCGTACGTCCGTGGATCACGGCACTGCGCTTGATCTTGCTGGGACTGGTCGCGCACAGGTCGCCAGCCTAGTCCGCGCAGTAGAACTTGCTATAAGTTTAAGCGGTGGCCCTTCCTGAAAGCCCCGGCCCCGGCCGGCCCCGAAAACGTTTCGGTCAGCATTTCCTGAATGACCTGGCTGTCATTGATCGGATCGTGAGCCGTCTTTTCCCGCGCCCGGGGGAGGTGCTTTGTGAGATCGGTCCCGGTCGTGGTGCGCTCAGTGACCGACTTGCGATTTGTGAAAACGAATTGCATCTCGTTGAGATTGACCGGGATCTGGTCCCGCGGCTGCGGGAGCGCTATGCCTCACAGACAAACATTCACATTCACGAACAGGACGCCCTGACCCTGGCGCTGGAAGAGATTCATCCTACCGGGCGAGTCGTTCTTGTCGGCAATCTCCCGTACAACATCTCCACCGCCCTCATGATCCGCCTCCTGGCGCAGCGCAACAGAATCGATCGAATGGTCTTCATGGTGCAAAAAGAAGTTGCNGTACGGCTTACCGCCTCACCTGGTGGCAAGGACTACGGCCGGCTGACAGTCATGATGAGCCGGGTGTTCGAATCAGAGTTC
>NHDO01000070.1 GCA_002171735.1 Proteobacteria bacterium TMED61
GTCAGTGATTGACGGTGCCGGCACAGATCGGGCTGTTTTATCTGAATACCACGATGGCGGCTCGCCCGTTGGCATGTTCATGCTGCGAACAGATAAGTGGAAGTACAACTGTTATCCGGGGTATCCGCCGGAATTATTTGATATGGCCAATGACCCCGACGAATTGTGCGACCTCTCGCAGGATCCGGCACATGCAGGAGACTTAAAGCGCTGCCATGACAAGATGCGCGCCTTGCTTGATCCCTCCGCGGCGAACGATCTTGCCTTTGCCGATCAGGCACAGTTAATAGAGCAGCTCGGCGGGGTCGAGACGATTATCAATTCAGAGGAATTCGATCACACACCAACTCACTCAGGATAATCGAAGCTCTGTGTATACCAAAGAAGTATTCAGTTAATTAATGCTCTGATTCAAAAAAGGGTCGACTACAAACGGCGCCTTCGAGCGCCGTTTTTTGCCGCTGAAGTTCAACGATATCCTTTTGATTTAGAATCAGGTCATCGGCCATGGCAGCGGGCCGAGGGCCTGAGAATGCCAAACCCGCATCAGGCCGCAACACATCACGTTGGCGCAAACGCTGTATACGGCAGGTCAGACATGCTCCTGATGATCGACAATTACGATTCGTTTACCTACAACCTGGTGCAGTATCTGGGGGAGTTGGGCGAGCGTGTTGCGGTGTATCGCAACGATCAGATCACGCTTAACGATATCGATGCGCTTTCGCCCTCGCACATTGTGATTTCCCCAGGACCCTGCACGCCCAACGAGGCGGGTATCTCAGTGGAGTTGGTGCGCGAATACGGGCCACGTATTCCGATTCTCGGAGTGTGTCTGGGGCATCAGAGTATCGCGCAGGCCTACGGCGGGACCATCATCCGCGCCCCCCGGCTGATGCACGGCAAAACCTCGATGATTGAGCATGAGGGCAAGAGCATCTTCGACGACATACCCACTCCCTTTCAGGCAACCCGTTATCACTCGCTGGTGGTAGAAGAATCCTCGCTGCCTGATTGCTTCGATGTTACCGCCCGCGCCGATGACGGCCAGATTATGGGCATCACACATCGGGAAGACGCTGTCTTTGGTGTGCAGTTTCACCCTGAATCAATCCTGACACAGTATGGTCACAAGATGCTGCACAACTTTCTGCATCAGGACGCCAGCGGTTAATCAAGTGTTTGAGTTTTGCTGGTATGCCGGCGCGCCGGCGCTCATTTGCCAGGCTGACCGCCGAATAGTTTTCTTCGACTAAGGCGGCCATGTTGTCATCGAAGCTTAAAGCGGCTCTCAAAGAGCCGCTCGTTCACTTTATTTTTCTTGGCGCCCTGATCTTTATCGGGTATGAGTTCGTGCGTTCTGGGGATGATCATCCAGGCGCCGAGATTGTGGTTTCCGACGCCCGTACCGCAAGCATGGTTCAGACCTTTATTCGGACCTGGCAGCGTCCGCCGACCGAAAGCGAGCTCAGCCGGCTGATTGATGATTACATCAAAACGGAAATCTTTGTCCGCGAGGCGCTGGCGCTGGATCGTGATGACTTGATTATCCGGCGGCGGCTGCGTCAGAAAATGGAATTTTTCTTCGATGAATCTGCGCCGGTTTCTGATCCGACCGAGCAAGAACTTAGCGCGTTTCTGGCGCAGCATGCAGACCAGTACCGTACGGATACACGGGTTACTTTCAGCCATGTATATCTCGACCCGCAGCGCCGCGGCGCGGCAACGAAAGCCGACGCCAAGAGGCTCTTGAAGGAGTTGGGTGTCCCAGACTCCAATGTCGACCCCTTGGCCCTTGGTGATTCGATTATGGTTTTAAAGCCCAGGTGGGAGGGCGCCACCCAATCGGAGCTGGTCGGTGTATTTGGGACTATCTTTACCAATGCGCTCGTGCAGCAACCGCCCGGACAGTGGGCAGGCCCGCTGGCGTCCGCCTACGGAGAGCATTTGGTGAAGATTGATGCTTTTGACTGGGGAGTGGTGCCCAAACTTGAGCGTGTTCGTTCACAAGTGGAACGCGATTGGCGCGTTCGCGCACGACAGGCTCGACAGGAGGCTACCTACCAGCGTCTGCTGAAAAAATATCGGGTCGAGCGCCCTCAGATCGGTCAGCCTTGAAACTCTCCTCACGCCTTGTTGTTTGGGGACTGTGCCTGTTTGCGGTACTTGTCCATCCTCAGGACGGGGCAGCGCATGAAATGCTGCCTGGGTATCTTGAGCTGAAGCAGGTCTCCCCTGGTACTTATGAAGTGCTTTGGAAGCTGCCCGTTACGCAGGGGAATCGACTTCCCCTGGCACCACGTTTCCCCGCAGGTTGTGACCTGCGTGGTGATCTTAAAAGTGAGATCCAACAGACTGCCTGGATTTATCGCGGCACCTTGAGCTGCAACCCTTCGCTTGACGGACAACCACTCTCGATTGATGGGCTCGCCAGTGTTGGAACCGATGTCTTAGTCCGATACCTGTCGTCTGATCAGGATAGCCTGCAAACGGCGCTGCTCACGAGTGACGCATCGTCCATGATGATTCGACGAAGTGCGGATGAAGCGACATCGGGCATCGGCTTTTATCTGTGGTTTGGGATAGAGCATATTCTGAGCGGGTGGGATCATCTGCTATTTGTGCTGGGTCTGCTGCTGATTGTTCGTGACCGGTGGCTGTTGCTGAAGACCATCACCGCATTCACGGTAGCGCATAGCCTGACGCTTCTCGTTGCCACTTTTCGGCTTGCCGATATTCCCTCCGGTCTGGTCGAAACCGCGGTCGCGCTCTCAATTTTATTTTTGGGCCCCGAGATTGTGCGGCGTTGGCGTGGCGAGACAAGCTTCACGATCAGGTTTCCCTGGGTGGTGGCTTTTGGTTTCGGATTGCTGCATGGGCTGGCCTTTGCCGGTGACCTCGCCGAGATGGGCTTGCCGCGTCAGGAGTTGGTATGGGCGTTGCTGCTTTTCAACCTTGGGGTAGAAATCGGTCAGATCGCGTTCGTTGCGGCGGTTTTGGGGTTGTGGTGGACGGCGCGTTCGCTAAGAATCCCGCTATGGTTAGAGCAATTCCCGAGTTACGCCATCGGTACGATTGGNGCCTTCTGGACGATCGAGAGAGNGTCNGNNTTGCTNATCTCTTGAAGTTTTTGGGAGGGTATCCAANTTGAGTCCGAAAGCCGACATTCTGGAGCGCATCCTCACCCGCAAAGGTCAGGAGNTCGCNGAGCGCCAGCGCGAGCATAGCNTGNNNGANCTNTATGCCCGCGCGGCAGATCGGGATGCGCCACGGGGNTTTGTTGCCTCANTGAGAGCGAGTCTTGCCGNGGGCCGGGCCGGTGTCATCGCGGAGATTAAAAAGGCATCTCCCAGCAAGGGTCTTATCCGAGAACATTTTGAGCCGGCTGCGATCGCAGCGAGCTATGAAGCGGGCGGTGCGTCGTGCCTTTCTGTGTTGACGGATCACGATTTCTTTATGGGTAGTGAGGCGGATCTTGAAGCGGCCCGCAGTGCNTGCAGCCTGCCGGTGCTGCGCAAGGATTTTGTCATTGATCCCTGGCAGGTCGCCGAGTCACGTGCAATCGGTGCCGACTGTATCTTGCTGATCGTGGCGGCCCTTGAGCAGGACCGCATGGCAGAACTCGCCTCAGCCGCGGCTGACCTTGCGATGGATGTGCTGGTTGAGGTGCACGATGGGGAGGAACTNGACCGGGCACTCNCACTNGCACCCGCCATGCTTGGGATCAACAACCGCAATCTGCGCACCTTTGACACCACGCTTGAGACAACGCTGGCGTTGGCGCCAAAGGTGCCTGACGACACGTTGCTCGTGACCGAAAGCGGTATTCACAGCGTCGAGGATGTGGCCACGATGCGACAGGCCAACATCCATGCCTTTTTGGTGGGGGAAGCGTTTATGCGCCAGGACGATCCGGGTGCGCATCTTGGCGCACTGTTCGGATCCTAGCAACAGCGAAAACAGAAGGAAGAGCAGGATATGCAGGTAACAGTGCAGCTACAGGAAGATGATGCTCTTGAAGGGCTCAGCGAGANCGGCCACCGAGTGCTGATGGATCGTTCACCCAAAGTCGGCGGGCAGAACCTCGGGGCACGGCCGATGGAGATGCTGTTGCTGGGGCTTGGCGGCTGTGCACTGATTGATGTGATCGTGATTTTGCGAAAGTCACGCCAGGAATTTTCTGATATTCGTGTCGAGATTGATGCCGACCGGGAAGAGGCTCCCCCACAGGTGTTTAACCGGATTCACCTGCATTTTGTAGTGACAGCGAGCAANATTGACCCTAAACGCGTTGGGCGGGCAGTCAGCCTTTCAGCGGAAAAATACTGTTCTGCGTCAAAAATGCTTGATTCGGTTGCACAAATTACCCACGATTTTGAAATTCTCTCAGGTTAGACTCTTTGGCGTAGCAAGTGCACTGGATTGCACTTTAGCTGGGAGATTGCAGTCATGAAGATGATCACCGACTGGTTTAGACACCAGTTCAACAACCCGCAGGTGGTATTCCTGACGCTGTTCTTGGTTCTGCTGTTTGTGGTGGTAGTGCTGATGGGCAATATGCTGGCGCCGCTGCTGGCGGCGTTGGTGATTGCCTATCTCCTCGAGGGTCTCGTCGGTGTGCTGGAAAAAGCCCGCCTGCCGCGCCTGATAGCCGTGCTGGTGGTGTATTTTGCTTTCCTGTTTTTCGTTGTTCTCATCCTGTTTGGTTTGCTGCCGCTGTTGTCGCAGCAGGCCACCCAGTTCGTACAGCAGATTCCCAGTATGCTTAATGTCGGTCAGGNCGTTTTGCTCAAGTTGCCCGAGAGTTACCCCGAGATTGTCTCCGCTGACCAGATCAGTGAGATCATGGTACTGATTCGTACCGAGTTGACTTCGTGGGGNCAGAAACTGCTTTCGGTCTCTCTCGCCTCAGTGATGGGTCTCATTACNATCCTGATCTATCTCATNCTGATGCCGATCCTGATCTTCTTCATGATGAAGGACAAGACATCGCTGGTTGCCTGGATGAGCCGCTTTGCACCGAGCGAGCATCAGCTGGTCGGCCAGGTCTGGTCCGAAGTGGACCGCCAGATCGGCAACTATGTTCGGGGCAAATTCTGGGAAATCTTGACCGTCTGGTTTGCTTGTGTGGTCACATTTTCGGTGCTCGGGCTGGAGTACAGCATGCTGCTTGCGGTGCTGGTGGGCCTGTCGGTACTGATCCCCTTTGTGGGAGCNGCGGTGGTTACGATTCCGGTGGTGTTTGTCGCGTGGTTCCAGTGGGGATTTACCGGGGACTTCTTTGTACTGGTGTCGGCGTACTTGATCATCCAGGCGTTGGATGGCAATCTGCTGGTCCCGATGCTCTTCTCCGAGGTCAATAACTTGCACCCCGTGGCCATCATCGCAGCGGTCCTGATTTTCGGCGGACTGTGGGGTGTACTGGGGGTCTTTTTTGCGATTCCGCTAGCGACGGTAGTGCATGCGGTGATCAATGCATGGCCGCGGGAAGTCGAGGATCCCGTCTAGATTTTAAAAACGGTTTGCATTCTTCCTTGACCCATCGCTCCGGGTCAGTATCATTTCAGTCATAGACCGGGCAAAAAGCACATAGTTCTTGGGACAATGACGACTTCAAATCCTGTGTTCGGAAAAGACCGAATCGACAAACGCGGGACGGCTTCTCATCCTTCAAAAAACCGATCACGCCCCCACGAGCGTTATCTGTTGCGCCGCGTTCTGGATGCGATGGGGTCACCGTGTTTTACAGTGACCCTGTGGGATGGATTTTCAATTAGCCCTGAAGGCGCCGCACCTGTTGGCACAGTCAGGATCCATAACCGCCTGGCCTTGAACCAGTTACTGCGCCAGGGAGATATAGGGTTCGGTGATGCCTTCTCAGGCGGCGGTATTTCTGTTGAAGGAGACCTGGTCGCGTTGCTGGTTGCGGCCTTCAGAGCGCCCGAGCCGCAGGGCATTGCTGGTGTGGTTAAACGGATACAGCAGCGCAAACCCCGCGCGAACACCCACGACGGCTCCCGGGAAAACATCCATCATCACTACGATATCGGTAACGATTTCTATCGGTTGTGGCTGGACAAAGAAATGCAGTACACCTGCGCCTATTTTCCCGAGGAAGAGATGACTATTGAGGCGGCGCAGCAGGCCAAGATGGATCATATTTGTCGCAAACTTCAGTTGCGCCCCGGGGATCGGGTTGCCGAAGCCGGCTGCGGTTGGGGAGGATTGGCGCGGCACATGGCACTGAACTATGGTGTGACGGTATCGTCGTGGAACGTATCGGCGGAGCAGGTCGAGTACGCTTCGCAGCGCGCCAAGGCGGAAGGCTACGCCGATCGTGTGACCTATGTGCTGGATGACTATCGAAATATCACCGGCGAGCACGATGCGTTTGTGTCGGTGGGCATGCTTGAGCACGTGGGTCAGGACAACTACCCAGAACTGGGGAGCGTGGTGGATCGTTGCCTGACTGAGGACGGCCGGGCACTGGTGCACACCATTGGCCGTAATCGTCCGAGGCTCATGAATGCCTGGATAGAAAAACGCATCTTCCCCGGCGCCTACCCGCCAACGTTGAAGGAGATGATGGATATCCTCGAACCGCATCGCTTCTCGGTGCTGGATGTTGAGAACCTGCGGCTGCACTATGCGCAAACACTTGCACACTGGCTGGCGCGGTACGATGCGGCCCATGATCAGGTTCAGGGTCAGTTTGGTGAGGATTTCGCCAGAGCCTGGCGGCTTTATCTGGCTGGCTCCCAGGCAGCTTTTCTTGCCGGGGGATTGCAGTTGTTCCAGGTGGTGTTTACCCGCGAACGCAACAACAACCTTTTGTCGTCACGCGAGCACCTCTACCGCTGAGCGGTGAGGTAAGGCGGTCCGTGCAGCGCGTCTTTATTGCTTCGGGAATCAGCGAGGCCCGGCTGGTACAACAGATGCTAGAGACCGCTGGTGTATCTGTTCGGCTGCTTAACGCTCATGCCGCCGGTGGTTTGGGGGAGTTGCCCGCCACTGAAACCTGGCCCGAGGTCTGGGTTGAGCACGAACACCAGTGGGTCCATGCATGTTCCCTGATTCGCGATTACGAGTATGCCTCTGATCAGACAGTAGACTGCATGGGCTGTGCGGAATCCAACCCGGTTACGTTTGAGATTTGCTGGAACTGCAGGGAACTGCTACCGGTGGTAAGTTGACCGCATCCACCCTTTTCGGCCTTTAAGTTTCCCCCCTTGTCAGAGAGCGCGCATAAAACAGTGATGCCAACGGTCAGATCTGTCCTTGGCGTTCGCTCCAGGTCTTTGCCTGTCGGGTGAGACAGCCACTTGGTGTAAAATGCGCGGCGTTTTGGGGTCGCTTTTGTCGCGCATATGGACCCGCAGTCTATGAATAAAACTGATATACCGAGACGGTTTCGTGACATCCATAACTGGACGCGGCTGGGGTTAATGCTGGTCTATTTTCTGGTGGTTTTCGAGATAGCGCTGCTGCTGGTTGGCCTCAGCATGCTGTTCCAATTTTTCTATCGGTTGATACAGGGCGAGGATGCGGAGCGGCTGCAGAGCTTTACCCAGGACCTCAATGCCTTCATTTACTCGGCACTGCAGTACGTTACGTTCAACACCGATGAAAAGCCATTTCCGTTTTGCGACTGGCCTGCGCCTGATCAAACCGACGGTACGCGAAACTACTACTAACGCCTTCCTGTCCTTTGCCCCTTAAGTATGGGGCCTAACCGGAACATCTCATGGACCCGCGCTACTCCCCAGAGCAACTCGAGCCTGTCGTTCAGACCCATTGGGATGAGCAGCAAAGTTTCAAAGTTGCCGAAGATCCTGAGCGTGAGAAGTTCTACTGCCTGTCGATGCTGCCGTATCCGTCAGGACAGTTGCACATGGGACACGTGCGCAACTACACCATCGGCGACGTCATGAGCCGCTACCAGAGGATGCTCGGACGCAATGTCCTGCAGCCGATGGGCTGGGATGCCTTTGGCCTGCCAGCCGAGAACGCTGCCATCCAGCGGGCTGTGCCACCGGCAGAGTGGACCTACCAGAACATTGCGCATATGCGTGGGCAATTGCAGCGCATGGGCTTTGCCTACGACTGGTCGCGCGAGGTCACAACCTGCAAGCCCGATTACTACCGCTGGGAACAGTGGTTCTTTACCCGGCTGGTGAAAAAAGGTCTCGCCTACCGTAAAAACGCCGTGGTCAACTGGGATCCGGTTGATCAGACAGTACTGGCCAATGAACAGGTGATCGATGGCAAGGGCTGGCGTTCAGGCGCAGTGGTCGAAAAACGCGAGATACCGCAATGGTTCATCCGCATCACAGCCTATGCGGATGAACTCCTTGAGGGACTTGATCGAATGCCGGGCTGGCCGGATTCGGTGAAGACCATGCAGCGTAACTGGATTGGGCGATCCAATGGGATAGAGGTCGATTTTGNATTGGCGAAGGGTGGCGANGCTCTGCGGGTTTTCACAACTCGACCNGATACCATTTTCGGTGCCACCTTCATGGCGGTGGCCGCTGATCATCCGCTCGCCGTAGAGGCAGGCAAGCGCGATGCCGCGATCAAGGCATTTATTGACGAGTGTGCGAGTGGCGGTGTCAGCGAGGCGCAGCTCGAGTCTGTTGAGAAAAAAGGCGTGGCGCTGGGCATTGATGCGGTCAACCCCTTAAGCGGTGAGCTCATCCCCATCTGGGTGGCGAATTTTGTGCTGATGGGGTATGGCACNGGTGCGATCATGGCTGTGCCNGCGCANGATGAACGTGNCCATGCTTTCGCCAGCCGTTANGCACTGCCNATCATTCAGGTGGTGGCNCCNGCGGACGGTGAAGCCGTTGATATCACCAAAGCNGCCTGGCCTGCCAAAGAAGACACCGTCACGGTCAATTCGGGCGATTTCAGCGGACTGGATTTTGACACCGCTTTTGAGCNCATTGCCGAGCATATNGAANCGNAGGGTATCGGTGAGCGNAAGGTGAATTACCGTCTTCGTGACTGGGGGGTCTCGCGCCAGCGCTACTGGGGCTGCCCGGTACCGGTGATTTACTGTCCCGACTGCGGCACGGTGCCGGTGCCTGATAAAGACTTGCCCGTGGTGCTGCCCGAAGATGTCACCTTCATGGGGGTTCAGTCGCCGATCAAGGCAGATTCCGACTGGCGTAAAACTGCCTGTCCGGAATGNGGGCGGGACGCAGAACGGGAAACCGATACTTTTGATACCTTTGTTGAGTCCAGTTGGTACTACGCCCGTTATTGCACGCCTAACGCAGAGGGGATGCTGGATCAACGTGCCGATTACTGGTTGCCGGTTGATCACTATATCGGCGGTATCGAGCACGCGGTGTTGCATCTCATGTATTTCCGCTTCTGGCACAAATTGATGCGGGATCTGGATCTCGTGAGCAGCGACGAACCGGCAACGCAGCTGCTGTGTCAGGGTATGGTGCTGGCCGAGGCTTACTATCACGATAGTACTGAGCAGGGTCGTGTCTGGGTCCGCCCGGACGAGGTCGAGATTGAGAAGGACGCCAAAGGCAAGACCACTGCAGCGCGGCANGCCGCCGATGGTGTTGCCCTGACCCCCACAGGCTGGACCACGATGTCCAAGTCAAAGAANAATGGTGTGGATCCCCAGACTCTGGTGGANCGATACGGTGCCGATACGGTGCGGCTTTTCACCATGTTCGCTTCGCCACCGGATCAGGCGCTTGAATGGAATGATGATGCTGTAGCTGGGTCCCAGCGTTTTTTGCGACGCTTGTGGACTCTGGTACACACCCACCGTAAGACNGTCTCAGAGGATAAGGGATCAACTACAGACCTTGATGAAGAGGCGCGTGCATTACGGCGTGTTTTTCANAGNGCGTTGCAGAAGATCACCCGCGATATGGAGCGCCACCAGTTCAATACCGTGGTGGCGGCGTGCATGGAAAGCTTTAATGCCCTGGACCGGTTCGATCCGCGCGAGGATGTTGGGCGGATTGCAGTCACGCGCGAGGTCCTCGGTATNCTGATCCGGGTACTCGCACCCATCACGCCGCACGTGTGTCACGTGTTATGGCNTGAGCTCAATATGCCCGGCGATCTCTTGGATGCACCTTGGCCTCAGGTAGATGACGGTGCGCTGGTTGCCACCACTCAAGTCCTCGTGGTCCAGATTAACGGCAAACTGCGAAGCCAGGTCGAAATCGATGCAGATGCTGACGACGACCAGATACGCGAGGCAGCGCTTGCCGACGAGAAGGTAATCCGCCATGTGGGAGAAAAAACTGTGCGTAAAGTTATTGTCGTGCCCGGTAAACTGGTGAACGTGGTTATCTGAAAGTGACGACTCCGATCGNGATCTGACCCATGGAAAATGGCATTTGGCGGGGACCGATCGCCTGGGACACCTTGCTGTTGGTTTACGCCTAGCGAATCAGTCAGTGATGAGCNCATCGCAGACCATGTATGGTGTTCAGTTGGTGGGGCACGGCGGCCCGGAAAAGCTTGTCTGGAATGAGAGNATTCCGGTACCGGTTCCCGCTGCCTCAGAAGTGCTCGTGCGGGTACTGGCGGCAGGCGTCAACAATACCGATATCAATACACGCATCGGCTGGTATGCCCAGGAGGTATCGACCGCGACCAATGATGTCGGTGATGTGAATATCGAAAGCGGCGGCTGGGGCGGAGCATTGCGCTTTCCGCGGATCCAAGGCGGTGATCTCTGCGGAGAGGTTGTTTCCGTGGGCAAAGGGGTCAACGGTATCGAGCTTGGGATGCGGGTCACCTGCGCAATTAACCAGCCGATGCCGACATCGGATAACCCCGTAAATTTTGAGGCGCTCGGTTCCGAGCGCGACGGCGCCTTTGCCGAGTTCTGTTGTGTTCCCGCAGCGCAGCTTTATGACGTCAGTGATTCGCCGCTTTCAGATATCGATATTGGTGCGATGCCGTGTGCTTTTGGAACCGCCCTGAATCTTCTGGTCCGCGCTGGGGTTAACGAGCGCGATCATGTGTTGATCACCGGCGCCTCCGGAGGGGTGGGACTTGCTGCCGTGCAGCTTGCCCGCCAGCGGGGCGCCGAAGTGACCGCAGTGAGTTCGCTGACCAAGGCGGATGCGGTGCGTGAGGCCGGTGCCGATACTGTCATCGGTCGTGAGGAATCGCTGCCGCCACGGGGCTTTTCGGTGGTTGTCGATGTTGTGGGTGGCAGCGCTTTTTCCTCATTGCTCGATGCACTTCGTCCCGGAGGCCGGCTGGCGACTTCGGGTGCGATCGCCGGCCCGGTCGTTAACACTGACCTCCGGACGTTGTACCTTAAGGATCTGACAGTCTTTGGCTGCACCTATCAGCCACCCGAGGTCTTTGCCCAGCTGGTCAACCTGATCCGCGAGGGAATCGTTCGGCCCCGGGTGTCACAGACCTATCCGCTGAAGGAGATTGCAAAGGCCCAGTCGGATTTCACGTCCAAGCACTATCCAGGCAAGCTGGTACTTCTGCCCTGATGCTGATGGCCACGCTGCCGCAAGAGGGCTCGTTATAATTCCCATACCAGCCCTGGGTGCGATCATGAACATTGGCAAATTAAGAATAATGCGGACATTTACAGCAATACTGTTAACGGCTCTTTTGGCGGGCTGTGGTTTTCATTTACGTGGGCAGGTGGAGCTTGCACCCATCATCTCAGCCCCGTGGGTGACAGGGCAGGATCCAGCTCTCGTTGTTGACCTGCGCAATGGGCTTCGTCAGAGCGGTGTGCATCCCGTCAAGGACACGGCGTCCGCCTCGGTGATCATTGATCTTGCTACCGTTGACTATAGCCGCTCTGTAAAATCGGTTGACAGCCAGGGGACGGCAACCGGCTATACGCTGAAATATGAGATTCTTTATCGTGTGGTCGATCGTACGGGTAGGGTACTTGTGGACAATACACCGCTGAATTTCAGTCGTGACCTCGAGTACAAAAGCACGGAACTTTTGCAGAAGAAGCAGGAAGAGGAAGCCCTGAAAATTTCCATGCGTCAGGAGATCGTGCGTCGGATTATCCGGCGTCTAGGCGCGATCGCTTCTCACCGGCAAGCTCCGGGAAACTCCCGTGTTGTCTTTGTCTAGGGCTTTTCAACCTTTGGGGAGCGACGGTTGCGATTAGCGCCTGCGGCGCTCACGGGCCGGTTGCAAAAGGGCCTGGACAACGCCTATCTGCTGTTTGGGGCAGAGCCCCTGTTGGTTGAGGAAAGCGCTGAGGCCATCCGTCTGGCCGCACGCGATCAGGGGGTTGATGAGATTCTTCGCTACACCGCGGGTGTAGACCTCGACTGGAAACAGATTCTGTCAGCTGGACAGGCGCTGTCCCTATTTTCCTCAAAGCGTCTGCTGGAGATCCGTTTGCCGACCGGCAGACCCGGTGACAATGGTGCCGAGGTCTTGATGGAATTTCTGAGCGAGACCGACAGCATGAATCACCTGGTTGTGATTCTGGGAAAGGTGGATAGGGCTATCCAGTCGAGCAAGTGGTTCAAGGCAGTGGAGTCGCAGAGCACCGCGGTTGAAGCACGGGCGGTGACCGCGCAGCAGATGCCGGCGTGGATTCGTGAACGGCTTCATGGCCAAGGCATCAAGGCAACCCCAGGTGCCATTGATCGTCTGGCACACTATTCTGAGGGGAATCTTCTGTTCGCAGCCCAGGAAATCAGCAAACTGCCATTGCTGCTCAATGGCGCCGAGCTCGACGAAGACATGCTGGATTCCATGGCCAGCGATCAGGCGCGTTTTTCGACTTTTGCCCTGGTGGATACGGCTCTCGCCGGAAAGACGGTCGAGGCCATGCGCATGCTGCATGGGCTGCAGCGTGAGGGGTCGGAAGCCATACTCGTTAATTGGGCGCTCGCTCGGGAGGTCCGTAGCCTTTACCCGATGGCCCTGGAGATTGCCCAGGGCGCAGATAGAAAATCGGTGCTACAACGTTATCGTGTTTGGCGCAGCCGAGCGTCGTGTATGTCTGCCGCACTTGGGCGCTTGAAGCCGGAAAACTTCCGGGAAGTTCTGCAGCAACTTGCCCATTCAGACCAGGTGCTCAAAGGTCAGCGCCAATCGCCAGGGGGTATCTGGGCGGAACTGGAGCGAGCTATCCTGATGCTTTGTGGTATAAATGTGTTGCGGCGCAAAGACGCGATAACCTACTGAAAATATGAGCAAAGTGCCCTCGGTATCCAAGGAAATCCGCGACTCGATGGACAGCACCGGGCGAAATGCCCGTGCTGCGGCCCAGGTAATTGCGCGGGCCTCTACGGGGGTTAAAAACAAAGCCCTTCTGGCCATGGCGCAGTGGATCGAGCATGACCGGGAGCAGATTCTTGAGGCGAATGCGGCGGATCTTGAGGCAGCCGCCACAACCGGCCTCTCCTCAGCGCTTGTGGACCGACTTGAACTCACGCCTGAGCGAGTCGGCGCGATGGCCCAGGGGCTCACTCAGATCGCGGCACTGGCTGATCCGGTGGGTGAGATCAGTGGCATGAATACCCGGCCTTCAGGTATTACCGTAGGCCGGATGCGTGTACCGTTGGGTGTCATCGGTATCATCTACGAATCTCGGCCTAACGTGACCGCAGATGCGGCGGGCCTGTGTTTGAAATCAGGCAACGCAGCGATCCTGCGCGGAGGTTCGGAAGCGTTCAACTCGAACCGTGCGATCAGTGATTGTCTTGCCCGTGGTCTCGTGGATGTTGGTTTGCCCGAAGGGGCAATTCAGGTCCTCAAGACCACTGACCGATCGGCGGTCAGCGCGATGCTCGACAGCCCCGAGTATCTTGACGTCATCGTGCCGCGCGGCGGCCGTGGTCTTATCGAGAAAGTCAGTGCGGAGTCACGGGTTCCGGTCATTCGTCATCTAGACGGAAACTGCCATGTGTTTGTTGATGAGAGCGCGGATGTGGGCAAGGCCGTAGAGATTGCTTTCAATGCCAAATGCCGACGCTACGGAGTCTGTGGCGCAATGGAAACGTTGTTACTGGCGAGCCCGATTGCCCAGGCAGTGCTTGAGCAGTTGGTGCCGCGCTACCAAGAGGTCGGTGTTGAGTTACGCGGGTGCGAGCGTGCCTGCTCGATGATCGTCGAGTGCACCAACGCGACAGAGGCAGACTGGGAAACGGAGTATCTCGCTCCTATTCTCGCGATACGTATCGTCGACGGTTTGGGCGAAGCCATTGCGCATATCGGTCGTTATGGCTCGGGACATACTGACGCGATCGTGACCAATGACCTTTCCCATAGCCAACGCTTTGTTCGCGAGGTGGATTCCAGTTCAGTCATGGTGAATGCTTCCACCCAGTTCGCCGATGGTTTCGAATACGGGTTGGGGGCGGAGATCGGAATCAGTACTGACAAGCTCCACGTGCGTGGCCCTGTCGGGCTCGAAGGGCTCACCATTCAGAAGTACATCGTCTATGGCGATGGTGCGATCCGTCCTTGACGGCATCTGCTATCGGTTTGTTGCCTGAGCAGACCAATAAACCGGTGGTGGTTTTTGGCGGCACCTTTGACCCGGTACACTTTGGACACCTGCAGGCGGCAAAGGCGCTTCGTGGCTCGCTGAACGCCGAGCGCGTGGTCTGGCTTCCGGCAGGTGAGCCGCCGCACCGCCCGCCCCCGGCCGCGGGCACACCGCATCGTCTGGCAATGCTGCAACTTGCGCTTGCCGATGAACGCCAGTCGGTAATTGATACCCGCGAGCTGGATCGATCCAGTCCCTCCTACACCGTGCACAGTCTTGGAGAACTGAAGGCAGAATACCCGGATCAGCCGTTGTGCTTTGCGCTAGGGCTGGACGCAGCGCTGGGTCTGCCGCAATGGTATCGTTGGCAGGAAGTTCTGGCACTTGCGGGGATCGTGGTAATGCATCGGCCGGGCTGGTCATTGCCAGAGCCACTTCCGCCGTGGTGGCGTGGTGCGCAACTTGATTCGCACGATCCGCTTCCCAAATCCGGGGGTTGGATCAGGGTTGTCGAGATCCCCCCCGTCGATGTGGCGGCTGTGGATATCCGGACAGACCTCGCCAACAATAGATCTATCGAAACAAAAGTCCCTGCCGTTGTGGCCGCTTATATCAAGGAACATGAACTTTATGGAGAAAACACGCGAGTCTGATCTGAATGAGGTGCGGCGTTGGATCGTTGAGGCACTTGACGATGCCAAGGCCGTGAACATTCTTGAGCTGGATATCCGTCCGCTTACCCAGATTGCGGACTGGATGGTAGTGGCCAGCGGAACATCCACTCGACATGTGCTCGCCCTGGCCTCGCGCTTGCGGGAGGCGGGGGTGCGGCAGGGTCTTAAGCCTACCGGGGTGGAGGGTGAGAACGGCGGTGAATGGGTACTTCTTGATTTTGGGGACCTGATTGTCCACCTAATGCTTCCGGCAACGCGGGAGTTCTACGATCTTGAGGGGCTCTGGAACGAACGTTTGGGAGCGCAAGTGACACAGGCAAGAGAGCGCCAGGGCGAAGGCTGACGCAGTGCGGATCCATCTGCTGGCGATCGGCAAGCGGATGCCATCTTGGATCAGCGATGGTTTCAGTGAGTATGCTCAGCGCCTGCGCGCCGGTGTGCAGCTCGAGCTTATCGAAGTCGAGACGCCCCGGCGCGGCTCGAACGTAGATCTCTCCCGGGTGGTTCGAGAGGAAGGCGCACGACTCCTGCGGGCGGCCCCTTCCGGCACATACCGGATTGCACTGGATCAGACCGGGCGCAGTTACGATTCCGAGTCGTTGGCGGTTCAACTGGAAAAATGGATGACGCTCGGCCGCGATGTCGTGCTGATCGTGGGAGGTCCAGACGGACTTTCAGACGAAGTGCTGGCATCGGTCGATCAATGCTGGTCCCTATCGCCACTGACGCTCGCCCACCCCCTGGTTCGCGTCGTCATCGCAGAGCAGCTCTACCGCGCCTACGCCATTTCCCGCGGGTTACCGTATCACCGGTCGGGCCGCGTCTCATGAAGCCCCGTCTGTGTCTCGCTTCGCAGTCACCGCGACGTGCCGCGCTACTGCGTCAGGCAGGATTTGATTTCTGGATTTATGAACCCAAGGTGGATGAATCCTCTCTCCAAGATGAGCACCCGGCTAAACTGACCGAAAGACTGAGTGCGAAAAAGGCTGAGGCCGCGGTGCAGGTCGCTGCTTCAGAGAATAGGGAGTCGACGGTCTGTCTGGGGTCCGACACCGTGGTGGTGCTTGATGATCTAATCCTTGGCAAGCCGGTGGACAGCGCCGATGCAGCCCGGATGCTGAAGCACCTCTCTGGACGCAGCCATGAGGTGATGACTGCGGTGACGGTCGCGCACGGCACCTGGCGCCAGTCACGACAGGTGACGAGTAAGGTAACATTCTGCCACTTGTCGGACGATGTTATCCGGGACTATTGCATCAGTGCCGAACCGTATGACAAGGCTGGGGCTTACGCGATCCAGGGTTATGCTGGATCATTCGTCGAGTCGCTGTCCGGCAGCTACTCAGCGGTGATGGGTTTGCCCTTGTGTGAGACCACAGCGCTTTTGGCGCTTGCTGGAATCCATCCGTGCTGGAAGGAGAGAGTGTGCGATGAGTGAAGAGCTGCTGGTAAACGTGACGCCGCAGGAGACGCGGGTGGCCCTGGTGGAAAACGGTGGTTTGCAGGAGCTGCACACCGAGCGCAGTCGCAGTCGAGGTATCGTTGCCAATATCTACAAAGGAAAAGTCGTACGGGTGCTGCCAGGTATGCAGGCCGCTTTTGTGGATGTGGGTCTTGAGCGCACCGCGTTTTTGCATGCCGCGGATATGGTCTCCCACCGCACGCCCCCACCGGATCCCTCAGCTGATGCCGTGTTGCCCGAGGCAGCCGTCCCGAGTAACCCGCCGCCGAGACCAGACATCAGCGAACTGGTTTCCGAAGGACAGGAAATCGTGGTGCAGGTTGCCAAAGACCCGATTGGCAGCAAAGGTGCTCGTCTGACGACCCAGCTCTCGATCCCCTCGCGCTATCTGGTCCTGTTGCCAGGATCCGAGCATCGCGGTATCTCGCAACGCATTCAAGATGTGGACGAACGCGACCGGCTACTTCAGGCGCTGGATACCGCTCTACAGCAGCATCCTATGCAGGCAGGTTTCATTGTCCGCACGGTGGCCGAGTCGCAGTTCAGTCTGAACTTTGAGGCCGACCTAGAGTTTCTGCATCGCAGTTTGCAGCAGATAGAGCACCGGATTGCGTCGGCCTGCGCGGGAGAGCTGATTCATGCTGATCTTCCGCTTTCACTGCGGGTTATCCGTGATCTTGCCCGCCATGACGTCGAGAAAATCCGGGTTGACTCGCGGGAAACCTATGCCCTGATGCACCAGTTCGCGGCGGACATGATGCCCCAGATGGCCGACCGCATCCAGGTCTATCCGGGAGAGCGGCCGATCTTTGATCTTTATTCAATCGAGGACGAAATTCAGCGGGCGCTGGACCGCACGGTCGACCTTAAGTCAGGGGGCTCGCTGGTGTTTGACCAGACCGAGGCCATGACGACAGTCGACGTCAATACTGGTCGTTTTGTCGGTAGACGAAACCTGGAGGAAACGCTCTTTAAGACCAATATGGAAGCGGCCCAGGCCATTGCCCGACAACTGCGGCTTCGGAATATTGGCGGCATCATCATCGTCGACTTTATCGACATGGAGGACGAGGAGCATCGCCGACAACTGATGGACGTGTTTGAACGTTCACTCGCCCGGGACCGGACCCGTTGCCATATCGCGGATATGTCGGTGCTGGGTCTGGTGGAGGTGACCCGCAAGCGCACCCGCGAAAGCCTCGAGCGGGGAATGACCGAAACCTGCCCCCACTGCCGGGGTCGGGGCACACAAAAAACCGCCCAGACGCTGTGCTACGAAATTTTCCGCGAGATCATGCGCGAGGCCCGCGCCTTTGAGGCCAAAGGGTATCTGGTCATGGCGTCACAGATGGTCATCGATATGCTGCTTGATGAAGAATCAACGGGCCTTGCCGATCTGCAGGATTTCATCGGCAAGCCGATCCATCTGCAGGTTGAGCCGACTCATAACCAGGAAAGTTACGACGTGGTGCTGATGTAGCTGCCAAGATCGGCGCCCTGCTGTCAGTGCGGCGACGTTGACGTGATAAAAATAGTGCAGATGTTGGCTGCGCCAACGCAGAGCGCGGGACCCCAGTGAAATGAGCAACGACGTGAACACGATATCTTCCGAGCAGTCTCTCACACTCGCCGCAGTGCAGATGAACTCCACTTCTGTCCTTGAAGAGAATCTCGTGAGCGCCCGTGCCTTTATCGATGAGGCTCGTGCGGGCGGTGCAGATATCATTGCCCTGCCCGAGAATTTCTCATTGATGTCGGAAACGAAAGAGCAACGCCGGAACGTGGCTGAACGCGCCAGTGAAGTCGAGGCGATGTTAAGTGCCGCTGCACAGGAGAACGGCGCAGTGATCATCGGTGGATCGACCCCGCTTCCGACACCAGACGGTCGCGTGACCAATACCTGTCTGGTTTTTGATCAAAGCGGTCACCGGATTGGCCGCTACGACAAAATCCACCTTTTTGACGTAAGTGTCTCAAGCAGCGAGTCTTATTGTGAATCGAGGCATATCGCTCCCGGGGAAACCCCACTTGCGCTGAGCGTGCTCGACCTCATGATGGGAATCACGATCTGTTACGACATGCGGTTCCCGGAACTGTACCGGCGACTCGCCGAAGCGGGGGCTGAACTGTTCTCTGTGCCGTCAGCTTTTACGGTGCCAACAGGACAGGCACACTGGCATACGTTGCTGCGGGCCCGGGCGATAGAGAACCTGGCGTGGGTGATCGCTCCGGCTCAGGTCGGTGAACACCCCAATGGTCGACGGACTTTTGGGCACAGCCTAATTATTAATCCATGGGGAGAGATTGTTGCCGAGCGTGCCGGTGGCCCAGGTGTGATCTTCGCCCGCCTTGATCGTGCCGACGCGGCACAAAGGCGCCGCCAGTTTCCTGCGCTTGAGCACAGGGTGCTTAAGGGTTAGCGAGCGCGCGTCCTGTGTCTGAAAAATTTTCTGAATTACAGCCGGGTAGTTTTGTTTACGCGCTGCCGAACGCGCTGGATCCGGACTTTTGCCAGCAGGTGATTGGTCGTTTTGAATCCGCAACAGACCAACACCATCAGGGTGCGATGGGTCCGGGGGCTGTGGTCGATGACACGATAAAGCGTTCGACGGACCTTCGCATCACTGGACTTTCGCAGTGGCGGGACGTTGACGAGAGATTACTGAAGTCACTGCAGCACGGCCTTTCTCTGCTAAGCGGACTGCATCCCTTTTTCTCCAGCAACGCGTTTAGGGATATGGGTTATCAGTTGCAGCGAAGTGCGCCAGGAGAGTTTTATCGCTGGCACGTCGATAGCGGCCCGGGCCCGCTCAGCCAGCGCCAGCTCGTGGCCATCTGGTACCTCAATACGGTGTCTGAACCGGGTGGTGCTACCGAGTTCTTTCATCAGCAAGTCCAAGTGCGTCCAGAGGCCGGAAAACTGCTGCTGTTTCCGCCGTTCTGGACCCACCTGCATCAGGGAGAAACAGTTGGTGCCGGTCACAAATACATCGCGACGACCTGGGTCTGTTTTGCCTGAGCCCAAGTCTCAGGATTTCGGGATGTTGCCCCCGGCTAACCTCGGTCTGTTATCTGCTCCCCGGGCTCGGCGGATTAGATAAAGAGATTGACATCGGATTCCCCGGCGTGCTCAAAGTAGGTTGCTGCACCACCGAGGTCGATTTCGTCGATCAGGTCCTCGTGCTTGATGTCGAAGAGGTCGATGGTCATCTGGCAGCCGATCATTTTGACGTCAGCCTCCAGACAGAGATTGCGCAGTTCCGCAACGCTTGCAACCCCTTTGGATTTGATGGTGTTTTTCATCATGCCGGTCATCATCGCCTGCATCCCTGGAATCGCGGTGCCCAGTACGGGAAACCACTTGTCCATGCCCATCGGCATCGGCATTCCAGGATTGCCAAGCGGACTTACCGAAAGACTCAAATCTTTTTTCAGCAACTGCAAACCGTAAAAGGTGAAGAACATGGTTACGTTGTAACCCAACGCGGCCGCGGTTGAAGACAGGATAAAGGGCGGGTAAGCCCAGTCGAGAGTCCCCTTGGTTGCAATGATAGTGAGGTTCTTTTCACTCATGACAGACCTCCAGACGGTTGGGCGAGAGACGGCCAGGAAACCTTACGGAGCAGCGACACCAGTGGATGGGCGGCTTAGCCGCCTTTTTTAAGAAGGAAGTGGAACTCCCCGTCGTCTTCGGCGGACCCCATCAGTTCGTTGCCGGTTTGTGTCGCAAAAGCCTCGAAGTCTTTTACTGAACCGGGATCCGTCGCAATAATCTTGAGCACTTCGCCCGCACTCATGCCATTGAGCGTTTTCTTTGCGCGCAGGATTGGCAGCGGACAGTTAAGGCCT
>NHDO01000071.1 GCA_002171735.1 Proteobacteria bacterium TMED61
AGAGGAAATACCCGGCATTGACCGGATCAGCAAAAATATCCGGATTCACTGCGCTCCGGATCTTGCAAGTCTTCAGCGTCATCTGCCCGAAGCGGATGTACTCCTAGGCTGGAATTTCCGGGCCACCGAACTTCGGGAGGCTTGGCCACTTGCGGGCCCCCTGCGTTGGATTCAATGGGGCGGGGCAGGCGTGGATGCCGTGCTGTTCCCGGAACTCGTTGCGAGTGATGTTCTGCTGACCAATGCCCGGGGGGTGTTCGACCGGGCCATGGCTGAATACACACTGGGGCTGATCCTTGCTTTTGGCAAGGAATTTCCCGAGACCTACACGGCACAACGCGAACACCGTTGGTCGTATCGCCGTACCGAGCTTGCAGCGGGCCGGTCGGTGCTGGTGGTGGGTGTGGGTAGCATCGGTCGAGAGATCGCACGGATTCTCAAGCGGATGGACTTCGTTGTCTCGGGAGTAGGCCGCTCAGCCCGCGGTTCCGACCCGGATTTTGGCCAAGTCCACGGGGTCAGTGATCTGAACCGTTGTCTGGCAGAGGCGGACTACGTTGTACTTATCACACCGTTAACCCCCAAGACCCATGGTCTTTTCAGCGCTGCTCAGTTCTCGGCCATGAAATCCTCGGCGCGCTTTATTAATCTTGGGCGAGGGGAACTGGTCGATGAGGTTGCGTTGCTTAAAGCGCTTCAAGACGATCAGATCGCGGGCGCCGGGCTTGATGTTTTCTGCACCGAACCGCTACCGGCCGAGAGCCCGTTCTGGGATCTTGATAACGTGATTGTCTCGCCGCATATGTCTGGCGACTACCGGGGGCACCAGGAAGCCATGGCCGATATATTCCTGGACAATTTCGAACGGTTTCGGGAGGGCAGCGAGCTGCTCAACCTGATCGATAAATCCCTCGGCTTCGCCAAGACTTGAATGCTGCAGTAGATTATTGCGTGATGGCCACTTGCGAACCATACAAAAATCTTGAAGTCGAGTTGCCAATACCAAAGTTTTGCACTGCTAAGGAACCGGCGGCCGCGCCCGGGGTTGACTTAGTGATGGCGTAGGGAGGTTTGCGTATATGTACGTTTCGGCATATATCCATCCAAGATGGTTCGAGAGTGAAGGCGACCGGGATCTTTACTATTTGAAGCAGATCGGCATAGATCATGTAGACGCCAGTCTTAACCTCATCGAAGATTATCGAAAGACAGGCATTTTTGAGCAAAGTGGTCTCAACCAATTGGTCGATAGGCTCGATAAGGTCGGGCTGAAAATCGAACGTGTTGCAACACGCGGAAGGGTGATTAGAAGAGAAACAGATCGCGAACTAAATCAAGCGGAAGAATTAGACAAGGTATGTAAGGTAACAGAGATGGTGGGCGCGGCTGGTATCCCGGTGATGCTTCCCTTACCTCCAGAACTAGAAAACACTAATCAACAGAGTTCCACTCTAGAACCGGGATATTTCCAGGGCCAATATGCGGGCCAATTGATTGATCCGGAAATGTCAGGATGGGAGGAGCGCACCGGTCGCGGCGGATACACATTTCCAGCGTATCGCCATTCGGCGACTGTAAACGATGAGAACGGGGGAGAGGACAGCGAAGGGGTTCAACTGCTCTGGGAAGAATTGCTGAAGATCTATAAAACTCTCATGCCAGTCGCGGAAAGTGCTGGTGTTTTAATGGCGCAGCACGGTGCCGATCCACCCATAACCCCGTTACGAGGAACACCTCAAATCTTGACCAACTTCGCGGACTTTGAGCGATTGTTCAAGGAAGTACCGAGTCCCAACAATGGCATGACTTTCTGCGTGGGAACGCGATACGAGTCAGGCGAAGACGTGTTTGAAGGGATACGACGGTTCGGTGATCAGGAAAAAATTTTTCACGTACATTTTCGCAACGTGCGTGGCAACTTCCCTAGAGACGGCGGGTATGAGGAAAGATTCCAAGACGACGGCGATTTGAACATGATGGATATCGTCCGAGCCCTGGATGATGTCGGCTACAACAGGGCTCTCGATCATGACCATGTGGTCCGCACAAACGGGGACTCCTATATCGGCCGCCAATCCGTCGCGTTTTCTGCAGGATATGTCAGGGGCCTACTTGCCGGGCTCTGATTTGCTCAGTTGGTAAACCCTGACGCTGGTGATAATAGGTTATACGGTTTTTGGCCCTGGGTAACACACTGATTTTTACCCCTGAGCGTGCAACTACGATAACCTACTGATAGCTAGAGGAACCCCGTCTGATTTGTAATTTGTAATCAGCAGTTCGTTGGCTCTAATTCGGCTCAGGACATTCGACCGAGCGCTTTAGAGAGTGCGGCAATATGTTCTGGACCGAGACCGCAGCAACCACCAATTGCCTTTACATCGCGTTGTACCCATTGCATTGCAGCAGCGGCGAATTTTTCCGGCTCGATCAGAGAGTCGAAATACCAATGGGGACGCTTGTAGCGACCGCTATTTGGGTAGACAGCGACCGGACCTAACCAGTACCGCTCGAGAAGATCCAGAGCCGGCAAAGTGGCGCCGACTTCGCTATGCATGATTCCGGCCACGTCGACGCCTTCGGCCAGGATCGCTTCGATGCCTGTCCTGAGAGCCTCGCCGGAATCTTCCGAGCCATCCTGGAGGTGTAGCGTCCCGGATTCGGCCATCTTTACTGCAATTCCCGCCCATACCGGCAAACCAGTGCGCTTGGCGATTGCGGCAATCTCGCATTGAAAATCTATATCCATGGCGAAATCATGTGTGAGCATCATCTCGAGCATCAGCAGGTCACAGCCTTGTTCCGCCAGGTTTTCAGCGTGCTCAGTGAAACTGTCGCGAAGCATCGAGATGTCGAGCATTTCTTTTCGGCGGGACTCAACAGTTGTCGATATCGAACCTGCAATCCAGACGGGGTGTGCGGGTTCGGCGACATCGATACCTTCACGCACCAACTGTAGCGCGGTTGCCGTCAGTTCCCGGCTGGTGGTGTCGAAGCTCGAAGGATTAATGACGTGCGGGGCAGTGTTGTAGGTTGCCGCAATCTGAATCTCTGCGCCAGCACGGATATAGTCAACATGGATCTCTTGGACGAGGTGCGGATGGCTCAGTAAGGCAGCTGCGCTCCAAATCTCAAAATTCAACGGCACGTCACGGCGCTGCAGTTCGGTGCCCATTGCACCGTCTATGATGATGATTTCGGCGTCTGCTAGTCGGGTGGTGATATTCATACGGTGAATGACCTGTGTGTGACAACGTCCGGGTACGAGTCTAGCTATCAGCCTGTCGTCTGTCACCGAAGGTGCGCGCATAGTTGTCGCGACCAGTAGGAGAGTGACAATGATTGACCACTTCAACCCTAGTAGAATGCCTTAAAACACTTCTTACCACGGAGAGACAGGCTATGAAGAATATATTGTCTTATAGAAGAACCTTAACCCTTTGTGCCGTTGTTCTAACATTGATTAGCATAAGGATGCACGTGGACCCTGCAGGGATCACTGAAAATGAATTTCCTTACGCTAAGGGCGACGCATTTGATGTGGCAGTCACAATGCGGCATCTCATCGCTTCACTACTCTTGGCAATAGCCTCTATTGTCTTTTTTGCAGGAAGAGTAGAGGATGCAAAATCACAGCAGTCAGTTCTCAACGGATGCAGCCTGTGTTTTGCCGTTATGTGTATCACCCTTGGGACAATGACCGTCACCCAAGCTGGCCATCTTATTGGCGGAACCATGGTGTTTGCTGTATTGACTGCACTTTCNCTNTATAAAAGGGTTACGCATTAGAAATGCTATGGGATCGGTGTAGGTAGTTAGTNGTTTCTAATTACCANGGNGATAACTGCAACAAACAGGTGAGGACTAGACGCTNCGTAACCTNGTCGGTTCCCAAGNTGACCTTTCAACTGNATCAGAGCGGTTGAATCATNGGTTCTCGGCAGCANCGCAGAAACGCTATCGGAGCAACATTTCNCAAGTNACNCTACTTAACCGCAAACNAATCGCAGAAAACTCGTGAGAGTNAGGAGAAACGTACTGCAAGATCTGAAATCAATTGNGGAGCGCAATCGGTGTAATGCTGTAATAGCAGACCCAATTGCCTGTCAGAGCAACTGACTTGTATTCAGCAGGTCGATGGCTCGAATCCGTCTGTGGGCTTCATAAATCGACTGTACAATGGTGACTCTACTCACGTGTGTCCTAGATAGTTGATTTCTAGATCGATCAAAAGGAGGATTAAGTGATGTCAGAGAATCATAGTGGTGGATGTGAACACATAGCAACGACGTCCCAAAATGAACCGATAGATGTTCATACGTGTCATNGTTCAGTATGTAAGGCAGTGACCGGGNAAGAGACCACACATGTCGCCTTTTTTAATCATAGCGATTTGTCAGTGGACGAAGATAAATTGAATCGGCAGCCATTTAACGCTAACCATCCAGATGGACCGTTAGAGCTGTGTACCTGTGCCGATTGCGGGAGTCCCATCATGCTTGATGATAAGCAAAGACGCATCCGAGTGATCGTGCCGAACCTAATGGGCNATGATTCAGACAAAATGCCGGCNACGTATCATGCGTTTTTTGACCCTTCATCTGGAGCTAAAGAGCCGGATGATGGCCGCCCTGTCTACGACGGATTGCAGCCATCATTTGTTTGGCCTGTCGCACAGTAACAACAACCAAAAGCAAGTTGCTACCGAGCCCCGCTTAGGCGGGGCTTTTTGCAGGGCAAAACGTAGCAACACTGCCGGGGCAGCATCTCGCTANCNGGCGCTATCAAGATATCCTATATAGCCTCGCCCAGTGGTTGCNGTGAATGACTAAANCTAAAAGTGTTAACTGAATTTTGCAAAACCGCAATATCTTATTGAGCCTTTCTAGGCTACTGCTTCACTGGGGTCACTGGGAAAACACTATGAAAGTAGGNACTTCTCATCTANGACAGTNCCCCCAGCCACCGTTNTCGGTATTCCCGNCTAGGATCGTGCCGGTCGGCCTGTGATTCCAGNTCAAAGATCCGACCACCACGCGGGTCCGCTCCAACACCCGCGATATAGGCCCAGTTTCCCCAATTGCTGGNCACNTCGAAATCCACTAACTGNCTCTCAAACCANGCGGCNCCTAACCGCCAATCNAGGCCACATTCATAAATGAGGTGACTGGCANCTAATTGCCGCGCTCGGTTGCTCAGCCAGCCAGTCGTTTTCAATTCGCGCATGGCGGCATCGACAATGNCGNCACCGGTATTCCCCATACACCAGTTTTTAAAAAATACTGGCTGAGAGTTGGTCACCTCAACAGGGTGGCCCTCACCTGCTGCGGTAAAGAGGGTGGAGCCCACTTGGCGGCTGTACCATCTGAAAAATTCCCGCCATAGCAACTCAAAGCGNAGCCAATATGTTGAATCGTTAGCTCCATGATTGTCTTCGTATTGCAGGATATCGTGCCAGACTTGTCGGGCTGAAAGACATCCGTGAGCTAACCAGGCAGAGAGGCGACTNGANGTGTTTANGCCCTCCAGNGCATTCCGTGTTTTTTTATACGAAGANAGCGCGCCGCTNTNCAAATACTGTTGCCAGTGTTGGTGCGCAGANTGTTTTCCNCCNTGTTGCCTTGATCCATGGACCTCGGGCGGATCGGTCCAGATTTGCNCGACGGAAGANCACGGGNCTGNGAGTGTGACTGGATAGGCGGGAATCACNGACTTATCTTTCTCNATTATTTTTCGGAACTGGGTAAAGCTGCAAGGCAGGCGCGCCAGCGCGGGTNCNATGTNTTTGGCTTGAAAGAGTTCNTCAGTNTGTGTCGTNANGATNTCGATNCCAAGGTCCTTGAGTTGGNGATTCTCTNCTTCTTCTTCCGGGGCGACGGGCAGGTCCGTGACTACNGNAGAAATANTGAACTCATCATTAATCCGCTTAAGGACCACTGCCGGATTNTCCATNGCTATCCAAAGGTGCATACCCATTTGCCCAAGATCAGCGCGTAGCGCCAACAAGGANCGGNTTCTGAGCCGTNTCCANTCAGTACCCGTACGGAGAAGCTCAAACTGAAGNTGCTTCCATCGCCGAGGCTCCAAACACGCNAGAGCGATACAGTCAGTATTCGCNTGNNTTGCNNTNTCCANCGCNCNATTCAGACAGGGGTTGTCTTCCGTCCGGCAGGTATCGCGCACAAGCCAGATCGTTACGGGGCGCTTGGTCATAGGTGAAGAGNGNGNAGGTGAGACCNCNGANNACCGAAGATGCTAAGGGATTCTTNGTTCAACAATTCACCTGACGTAGACATTGATNGGGTGTTCAATCGTTACACTTCGCGAAAGCTAATTAAATGGAGAGTCGCGAGATGCCAAATGTGGCGCTGGTGCAGGGGGCAAGCCGGGGTTTAGGGTTAGCGTTTGTCAAGCGGTTAGTCGAGCAGGGCGAATACTCAACAGTGATCGCGACGTGTCGNAGTCCAGAGTCTGCNTCGGAATTACAANAACTCGTCGGATCACACGCGAGCAGGCTTTNGTTGCTCAAGCTTGACGTGACCGATACTGCGTCGGCTCAAGCGACCGCATCGAGGATTGCAGGCGNTGGCATCACCCTTGATCTGCTAATCAATTGTGCNGGAGTNCTTCATAGCCCGGAGGGTCTCCAACCTGAAAAACGATTGCAGGACGTATCCATTGAGCATCTTGAACAGTATTTTCGGATCAATGCCATAGGACCTTTNATNGTTGCAAAATATCTCGCCCCTCTTATGGCTCGGCGAAGCAGGGCGGTGATAGCGAATCTCTCCGCTCGCGTTGGAAGTATTGGNGATAANCGATTGGGAGGCTGGTATGGATATCGGGCCAGCAAGTCGGCNCAGAACATGATTACCAAGACTCTGGCAATTGAGTTGAAAAGNGCAAACTCCCAGATGATCTGTGTGGGCCTGCATCCCGGGACCGTTGCAACCCAACTCTCAGCCCCATTCTCTAGCCGAGTCGACCCCAAAAAACTGTTTTCCCCAGAAGAAGCNGCGTCTAAACTGCTTGCGGTCGTTGAGAAGCTGACTCCTGAGGAGACGGGGAAAGTCTTCGCTTATGATGGCACTGAGATCCCCTGGTGAGCCCGGGGATCCGGCTGACACAGATCGTGGGTGACCATGTCACGATGAAAATATCCAAAAGGAACTGCTCCGCGANGGTGGCGTGCNCGGTTCTCNTCTGCATCCTGACCAGTTTTGGAATGAGTGCGCAGGCTTTGGCCACCGATTTATCGGGAAAAGTGGTCTTCATGCGGCACGCTCTCGCTCCTGGAAACGGCGATCCCAATAATTTTGATCTCAACGANTGCGCAACCCAACGAAATCTTGACGACGAGGGTAGACAGCAGGCAAAACTTATAGGACAAAAACTGAGAGGCCAGCGCGTCGTTTTCTCAAAAATTTATTCGAGCGAATGGTGTCGATGCAAGGAGACAGCCGAATTACTCGACATGGGGAAGGTCATACCGTTTCAAGCACTCAACTCGTTTTATGAGCACTACTTTTCTCAAGATGAATTACTCCCGTTGCTTGAAAATGCGCTATTTGAGATAGAGCCCGGGGACGCTCCAATCTTGATGGTGACACACTTTGTGACTATCGCGGCCGTAACCGGGAGATCAGTTAGTTCAGGAGATTTAGTCGTATTCGATCCTGTTGCTGGTGAGTCGTTTTTGTTTAATCCCTAAAGCAGTTAAGGGGTNGGANCTGATGCGCCTGGCGACNTTCGAGNAGATTCACAAATANTCTTGATTCTCCTCTGGTCGCTATATTTCGGCACAGAGNCGAAGTGANTCAAGCATNGCNCAATGAATGTCCCGACTGCCTGAAACGTCTCCGACCCTATAAAGATGAAATCCTGCGTCATGCTCAGGTTGTGCGAGACCCTTCGCCAGAAGATCAAGATCGAGAACACCGTTATTGGTGGATTGATCCTTTAGCGCGTAGAAAAGGTCATCATTCGGCAGGGTTCCTGCCTCCACAACAAGATGGTCAACAAAGTGCTCTGAGGTTTGGGTGGTGTGCANGTTGCGGACTGTGATGCGGGTCTGTCTGTCTTCTGCGTGAGCCGAAATGAGTTCCTGATCCACGGTCATCTTCACGCCTCGTTCATAGAACCGCTTCATGAAGGGTGAAATCTCAAGGCGCATGGCTTCTGCGCCAATATGAGCATCTTGCGTGTTCAAGGTGACGTCGGCGCCTTGCTCAGAGAGTAGGTCGGCGACAGCCAGCGCGGTATTGCGCCCTGTCAGGTCATGAATCAACACACTGCCGCTGATCGGAACTATCCCTGAAAGTACATCCCACGAACTGACCACGGTTGCATTTCCTTTNATCCAGTCAGTATTGGGTGTACCGCCTGTGGCGATTATTGCAACGTCGGGATTTTCCCCGAGGACATCGTCCGATTCCGCCAAATGATTAAAGCGGATGTCGACGCCTAGAATTTGGCATTCATTCTCAAGCCAGTTGATGATCGTATTTAGATCGGCCCGCCAACGGACCTTTCCAGCCAGAAGCACTTGACCGCCCACCTTGTCTGCCGCCTCGAACAAGACGACCTGATGGCCCCGTGAAGCGCAAATCCTCGCCGCTTCAAGACCGCCGGGTCCACCGCCCACCACCACGACCTTTTTCTGGCGATCGGTGTTCTTTTCGATCTGATGTGGGAGCGATGATTCTCTTGCGGTCGCAGGGTTCTGGATGCAGTAGCGAAAATTTGAACAGTAAGTGGCGCCGACACACGAGCGGATACGATCCTCCTCGCCCCGCATCAGTTTTTCCACAATATAAGGATCCGCAATGTGCCCCCGGGTCATCCCAATCATGTCGACAATATTTTCGGTGATCGCATGGCGCGCGGTGGCCAGATCGTTAATGCGGGTCGCATGGAAAATTGGCAGATCGATTTCTTTTCTGAACATCGCAACCTGCTGCAGGAAGGGGGCAAGCGGAGCGGCCATGCCCGGCATGTAGTTCGTGAGCCTCGGCATCGAGTCGATTCTGCCGGAGACGAGGTTCAGAAAATCGAGGATCCCGTCGTTCTTTAGCCGTTGTGCAATTTCGATATTGTCTTCAAACGANAGGCCTGAGGTNTCGTGGTCGTGTTCGGTCATAGTCATCCGCACACCGAGCAGAAAGTCGTCACCCACTGCCTGTCGCATTGCCTCATAAACCATGCGCCCAAAACGCATTCGGTTCTCAAGACTGCCGCCATATTTGTCTGTACGGTGATTAGTTGCGGGAGACCAGAACTGATCNATCAGGTGACCCGAGGCAATGACTTCCAATCCATCGAGGCCGCCGGCTTTACAGCGATTCGCGGCAGTAGCGAAATCTTNGACAATGCGATGGATATCGTCTTCATCCATTGCGCGAGGNAATCCACGATGCAGAATCTCTCGAGTCGCAGAGGGGGCAACAATTGGCACCCATTCGCCTGCGTTGGCGTTNGTNCGNCTTCCGAGATGAGTAAGTTGGGTCATCAAGAGCGCNTCATGCTTATGATAAAAATCAGAAAGCTCTGAGAAGAATGGAATAATCTCGTCGTCGATAATNANNTGGTCAAAAACCGGCGCAGTATCAACAGAAACGGTTCCGGAACCTCCCACGAAGGAAAGCCCAATCCCGCCCTTTGCTTTTTCCATTTGATAGCGAAGGGTGGTCTCTGTGGCGCGTCCTTGGACAGTGTGACTCAGGGCATGACCAGAGCTGAAGANGCGGTTCTTGACGGTTTGGTTACCAAGTCGCAGCGGAGTGAGNAGAGGGTCGACGGAGAGAGGGAGTTGGGACATAGCGTTTCCCGATGATTGGTCTAGGCNACCCCTCGTTGATGAGGGGCGACCCGTTGCGCAAGAGTATAAAAGGTGAGATTAACCGGTNGCATTATGTTTTTTTCAGCCGCTANATCCGAACTTAAAGAACTCAANAGTTCGGGTATATTGTGNCCACTATTTCTAACGTGATTTTATGATGACACAACTTAACCGACAGATTGTTCTCGTCTCCCGCCCGGTGGGTGAACCGAAAACCAACGATTTCAAAATGGTCGAGGGTGTCGCTCGTGAACCGGAAGCTGGCGAGGTGTTATGCCGATCGATCTACCTTTCCCTTGACCCTTATATGCGGGGTCGTATGAGTGCTGCAAAATCCTACGCAAAGCCTGTCGAGGTCGGTGACGTGATGGAAGGCGGGGCAGTGGGAGAGGTCTTGAATTCCAAATATCCTGGCATCGAGACCGGTGATTTCGTCCTGGGAGCCGGCGGCTGGCAGGAGTACTTCACCCTTTCCGGTGCGTCGCTGCGTAAGCTCGATCCCGGGCGNGCACCGATCTCAACNGCGCTCGGTGTGTTGGGTATGCCGGGCGTTACAGCTTATACCGGCTTATTGAATATAGGAAAGCCCGAGTCCGNAGAGACNGTGGTGGTTGCGGCGGCCTCCGGGGCNGTNGGNTCCGCTGTCGGGCAGATCGCNAAGATTAAAGNCGCTCGCGCTGTCGGNATTGCAGGCTCTGCTGAAAAGTGCGGATTTGTGGTCGACGAACTNGGGTTTGATGCCTGNATTGATCATAGAGATCCCNACTTTAGAGACCANCTGCAAAATGCNTGTCCAAATGGGATTGANGTNTATTTCGAGAATGTGGGTGGGCCGGTCTTTAAAGCTGTGCTGCCGTTGCTGAATCAGTTTGCGAGNGTNCCGGTCTGNGGGGTGATTTCTCACTACAACGACACCGCTTTGCCGGACGGCCCTGATGCGACTTCATTGATCCTGCGCAGCGCGTTAGTGAAGCGACTGACCATCAGGGGTTTTCTGGTTTTCGATTTTGTAGATCAGGAGGCTGAAGCACTCGAGCAACTTACTCAGTGGGTCTCAGACGGTCGATTGAAATATCGTGAGGACTTTGTGAGCGGTCTTGAGGCGGCACCGGAAGCCTTCATAGGCCTCCTAAAAGGAAAGAACTTCGGAAAACTTGTTGTGGAAGTTTCGCGTTATGACAAGAACTAGACTGTAATCAAAAAATCGTTGGTGTAAATCGGTCCGTGAACTCTTTTACCACCTATCGGGACTTATGTCACAGCGGTTTACTTTGAGTTTTGTCACCATATGATGGCAACGCCAAGACCGATAGACGCCAAACCTGCAGCACCTCGGATACCCAGGTGACTCCAGGTCATAAACCTGGCGGTAAATCTCAACGGGACCGAGATCACGGCAGACAGTAG
>NHDO01000072.1 GCA_002171735.1 Proteobacteria bacterium TMED61
AGTCATTGAAAAGATGGTGGGCCCGGAAGGACTCGAACCTTCGACCAATGGATTATGAGTCCACTGCTCTAACCAACTGAGCTACAGGCCCTTGCGTTCTTTGGATCAAAAAACGGCTCCAATTGTAGCAAAACGGAACCTGTTCCTTTAACGTCTACGTGTAATCAATTAGCCGGAAACCGCTACAGAACCCTCAAAACACCAGAAGATAGCAACGATCTAGCACAGCCCCAGGCAATCGGACTTAAAGGGGCTGAAGTTGACTCCATTCCAATTGCATTTTTTATTAGCGATCCTGTTTAAATGCAACAGAGTGGCAAAAGCGTCAAGAGATGAGGGTCTGACGCTAGGAATCCTGCCTGGGTTCACTGAGTAGGGACATCAGCCTGTTCCAGTAATTCCGAGGCCTCAAGCCAGCGGCTTTCTAATTCTTGATGAACTTGTGCATTTCTCGCCTGGTCGAACAGTAATTCACGTAACTGATCTTTATTGACTTCGCTGTAGATCTCCGGATTAGCAAGTTCCTGATCAAGTCGTAGTCTTGCCTCGGTCGCCTTGTCGATTTCTTTTTCGATCCTATTAAGATTGTCGCGCAGTGGTTTGATCTTTACTCTTTGTTTCGCTTTTTCCTGTCTAGTAGATTTGGACCGCCGGCCTTTTGGCTCATCTTTTGTCCCGATATCCTTCCCTTTTTTGCTTTGTTTATCCGCGTGAGACTCTATGGCCTTGCCTGTTCCTTTTTGTCGTTGGCGGAGCCAGACTACATAGTCATCAAGATCACCTTCGAAGCGACGAAGAGAGCCGTCGTCTATCAGCCAGAGCTCATCAGTGACGAGTCGAAGCAGGTGCCTGTCATGAGCGACGACGACCAGGCAACCACTATAGGATTGAAGCGCGAATGAGATGGATTCGCGCATTTGTATGTCCAAATGATTAGTGGGCTCGTCAAGCAGCAGCAGGTTGGGTTTGCGGTAGACAATCAACGCGAGTACCAAGCGGGCTCTCTCTCCCCCGGAGCGGACCGCAATAGGCTCCGTCGCGGCGTCACCCGAGAATCCGAAACGCCCAAGGAACGTACGCAAAGAGCGTTCAGTTTGGTTTTGCGACAAGTCAGCTAGATGATCAAGGGGCGACCACTGCGGGTTTAAGAGTTCCAGTTGCTGTTGGGCAAAATAGCCAATACGTAATTTGGTGTCGCCGGTATATGTCCCTTGAAGCGGAGGCAGCTCGGCCGCAAGGGTTTTCATTAAGGTAGTTTTGCCAGTCCCATTTCTTCCCAGTAAACCGATGCGATCACCGTCTGATAGACGAAATTTGACGTTTGATAAGACAGGCTCTTTATAGCCTGCATTAATGTCCTTGAGGTCAATCAGTTGATGCGGAGAGTGATCTGGAGTTTCGAACTCGAAGACAAACGCGTTCTTCTGCTGCACGGGTGAAACAATCTCCATGCGTTCCAATGCTTTTATACGGCTTTGAGCCTGTTTCGCTTTAGAAGCCTTGTAACGAAATCGATCGATATAGGATCGCATGTGACGAACCTGTTTTTGTTGGCGTAGGTGTTGTTTGTATTGAATTTCAATACTTTCGGCGCGCCGTCTTTCTGCCAAACTGTAGTTTCCCTCGTAGACCTGAATCGTATGGTTTTCGATGTGGGCGATGCGGGTGACTGCGCGATCGAGAAATTCTCGGTCATGGGAGATCACGAGCACTATGCCTTCATAACTGGCTAACCATTGTTCCAGCCAGACCATGGCATCTAAATCCAGGTGGTTGGTAGGCTCATCAAGCAACAGCAAATCGGCCCGTGTCATAAGGGCAGTGGCGAGATTAAGGCGCATTCGCCAGCCGCCGGAAAACGTATCCACGCTCTGGCTTTGTTCTGTTGCAGTAAAGCCCAATCCATGCAGCAGTTGGCCGGCGCGGGCTGAGACTCGAAAGCCGTCTATGGCCTCCATCTGACTATGCAGACTTGCCAACTCCGTGCCATTGTCGTCGAGTTCTGCCTGAGCAATCTTGGTCTCAAGGGATCGATAAGCCTTATCGCCATTGATAACATAGTCGATGGCCGTGCGGGATGATTCGGGCGTTTCTTGCAAGACCTCGGCAATTAGGGTGCCTCGAGGCAAGGATACGTTGCCTTGGTCTGCTTCTAAACGTCCAGCAATTACGGAAAATAGACTGGACTTGCCAGAGCCGTTAGCGCCCGTCAGACCGAGTCGCTGGCCTGGGAACACATCAAGCTCGACATTTTCCAATAACAGGCGAGTGCCCCGTCGTAAGGAGAGATCAGTAATCTTCAGCATACTGTTCGCGCCATTGTGGGTTGTTACTCATGTCGGTAGGAGAGTCATCGCTCTCAACTGAAAATAAAACCGAGTATATGAGATAGTCTTTCCGGAATTCTTGAAATGATCTCGACAAAATCAGTGGCTATCTATCCGCTAATTCAGTTGATAACTGCGAGATAAGACCCGGGCGGGATCGCAGTCTATCCCGTTAACGGATCTCATGATCTGCGGGTAGGCAGATCAAGTGGATTGTTCGTGCAACAGCAGATCAGTTCATTGCTACTGCACCGCAATACATCAAAGCGCATACCTTGCTGATCATATCGTCCGCAGCCCGTACAATGGCGCTGTAAGCAAGAGTTAGACCGATTGGAGTAGGGTCTGTCGACCTGTGGGAAGGTCTTATCTAGCTTGAAGGTTCGATTGAGAGAGGCAAAAAGAGAGTCTGAGCATAGAATCCCTGACCCCTAGATATCTCTATTTTTATCTTCTCAGAAGCCTCTTTGTTGCAGCTGAGGTTCCATCATTGAAAGACCCAAACCACTGATCCAATGGCATATCAATATTGCCATAGTTGCAATTGAAATAACGATGGTGCAACTGGTGATGAAAGGCCGAAATCGTCGTTCGAAAATTACCGACAATCAATTCCTGATAACCAGAGTGCGAGGTTGCGGTTGCAATTGATAACCAAAATGCCAGAAACAACATATGTAGAGGATGGGAAGGCACCACCAGCATCACAAAAAGNGAAGATAGATACAAAAGATGCTCAACGGGATGCATTGAAAAGCCGGACCACGGACCAATCGTGACATTACGGTGATGTACCGAATGGAAGCGATCGTACATAGGTTTCCAGTGAAGAAAGCGGTGTATGCAGTAAAAGTGAAACGCCTGCCAGACCGCGATCAGTGGAAANAACAAAACAAACCAGANNGGATTATCNGAGAAGNCNAGTATCGGAACNAAGCCGTTGGCGTAGGCAAGCCACATCGCNGTTTCGTAAACAGTCCAGACAGTCACGCCGCTNACCAGAGTGTAAAAGACGTTATCCTTGAGTTGATCGCCGGCAAGAAACCGGCGGTGCTTCATTGTNGGCGCACTGCGCATGAAACGTGTGCCGTCACCTTGCCCCTTCCAGGTGTAAAGCCAAAGGTGTAGCAAAGTGGCAAATGCTGTCATCATGAATAGNTTTCGTGCCCAGAGTGCACCAACCCAACCAACCGCTAAGGTTTCCATTTCCAGGAGCGGAGGGGTAAGCCAAAACCAGACACCAATAGCGAAGAGCACATAGACCCCAAATTCTGTTATCGGTAACCAGGCGCCGACGTACCACTTAATGATTGCAACAAGGTCTACAGGAAACTCGAAGAGTGGAGAGGTCTTAATTGGGATATCAGGATGCCAGTTCCAACTCGCGCTTTGGCCAGCGGGTGTGCCCAGTACCAGTTCTTCGGCAGTATTTTCAGAGTTACTGATAGCCATTAANTGATTNTCTTTGACNTCCGTNGAGTGTTTCTGTGCGGAAAACGACTAAAAGTTACATCAATGAGCCTTTTTTCCAGGCTCCCTAAANTAACTGGCGGCTGAGATTGCTCGGCGGCAACGCTCCTACTTCTTCGAAGTCGTCGGTAACCGTTCNAAAGTCGTTAGACTTTACTAGAGACATTATNGGGAGAANTTGCATGAACGCATGGATGCTCNTGCTGCTNATCACGCTGCTTTACGCAGGGTANAANCTTTTCGTTAAGGTATCAGGAGATCATGCAGCCGGTACCGTCACGACNACCATTCTGGCGACGATCAGTCTNCAGACGGCAGCGCTNGTTGTGTCGCTNATGTTNGCNGCGTATCTTTTTATGCGCGGNGGGCAGACTTTCGCGCTTCCACCGGCGTCCTATAAGTGGGCAGTGCTTTCTGGCGTCTGTATTGGCATCGCAGAGATCGGCTACTTTTATCTTTTCTCGGGTACGGGTCTGCGCCAGACGATTCCAGCGAGCACAGCAATCCCCATTATTGTGTGTGGCACCGCAGTAATCGCGTTTGTTGTATCAGCAGTGTTTCTTAACGAGCCTTTTGGTTGGCGCCAGATACTGGGTGTGGTTCTGGTGGTNCTGGGAGTAGGGGCTCTTTTTACGAAGTAGGATTACTTGCCGGGGATGCCCCTCCCCTATGTCANGCGGCGATNGCAGTCGTCAGCACCGGAACGCTGACGAAACCGAATCGACCGTCTTTTTCAGCNTCGTCAAGTTGTTCNCGCCAACTCTTTACGTCTTCTTCAGGNATNCCTTGNCCCACAGCGAAGTGGGTAAAAAGTGTCGAGGCGAGGTAGGCAAAAGAGTTATGGTGAAGACTGTTGTTTAAAAAGCCCATCGGAGTGCAGTGAGCGCCTACAAAGCCGTGACGCGCAAGTTTTGCGGGCATTTCAAGGGGCAGCATCTGGTGAAAGCAGTGCGCTTTGAACGCCTCATGCATCCTATGGTTGAGTACAGGATCGGGCCCATGAAAGTGCCAATGATCCCAGAGCACGGAGACAGCAGCCAGGCGTCCACCCGGCTTGATCACCCGCCGGATTTCCGAAAGAGCCCCGTCGACATTTTCAATATATTCGAGCACCTGGATGGAAGCGATGGCATCAAACTCTCCGTCTGCGAATGAAAGTTCCGTCGCAGAATCCTGGCTGAAGGCCGCATTCCCAAGATCGTGGCAATGCTCCTTTGCCGCTTCAATCTGTTGATTGCTCGGATCCAGACCTACGACGCGACCCTCGGTTCCAACCGAAAGGGCGAGATCTCTTAGCAGGTGGCCGCCACCACAGCCAACGTCCAGCACCTGCTGCCCAACAGCAATGTTGAGGGCCTCGAAGGTTGCCTTGCGCCTGCCAACGCCTTCCTGGGTCTGCGCCATCCGGCGCTGGACGGCGCCAATCTCACTGCTGAATTCCATTATTCTCTCCGGTTTAATTTCACATCGTCTCTCTGGTGGTATAAGAGGCGATAAATTCAAAGCATTATTGTCCTACATTTCGCCTTCAGTCCGCCATGGCGTCTGGTGGCATCATTTTATAAGGAGTAGGTTATGGGCGGTGTTACAAATCGAGTGGCTTTGGTGACGGGTGCGGGCAGTCCCAACGGCATCGGCTTTGCTACGGCGAAACTTTTAAAGGATGCCGGTGCCCGGGTCGCGATTACATCAACCACCGACCGCATCCAAGAGCGTTGTGAGGAATTGGGTGGCGCCAAGAATGGGGTGTTTGCCTGTCCCGCGGACCTTACCGAGGCGGATGCTATTGCAGGGTTGTGTGTACAGATTGAAGAGGCATTGGGCCCCATTGAGATTTTGGTCAACAACGCAGGCATGGTGCAGATAGGCCGGGATGAGCCCAGCGCGCCGCTGCATGAAGTGACGGATGAAAAGTGGCGCTATAGCATCGACATGAGTCTGACTAGCGCATTTATGATGACCCGTGCGGTGTTGCCGTCAATGATGACGCGGGAATACGGCCGCATTGTCCACATCTCCTCGGTTACGGGCACCCTGGTCGGTATCTCGGGCAGTACGGTCTATGGCACCGCGAAAGCCGGGATGCTCGGAATGGCGCGTTCGTTAGCGATCGAGACGGGATCAAAGAGCATTACGGTCAATTGTGTGGGTCCCGGCTGGATTCACACTGGATCAAGTGGAGAGGGCGAGGTGACGGCCGGTAAATTTACCCCGGTGGGGCGATCGGGCACTCCAGAGGAAGTGGGTCACGTCGTGGTGTTTCTTGCGAGTGAAGAAGCGAGCTACGTGACGGGGCAAATGATAGTAGTCGATGGCGGAAACACCATCCAGGAATACAAAGTCGCGCTTCCTTAANCACCGNTAGCCTGTTTACCCTATGTTGTTTGATCAGTTAGAGCGTATCTTCAAAGTGATGCTCTTAGGAGCACTCGCCTTATTGGCGATGTCGTTCTTTCAGAAAGACAGGTTGCCCACACCCGAGTTCTTTAGTCAGGCTGTGTTATCTGAACCACGACAAACTCTGACACAAAGCTCGCCCTTTGAGACGAAGGTGAATGATCAGACGTACAGGGTAACGCCACTTTTTGACTATNAATTAAGCGGAGTGGTCGTGACAGATTATGAGAGTGGATCATTGGGCGATATCTATCACCACCGGCAATGGAAAGACTTCCTGAACGTCAAGGACCTGTGTGTGGTTTGGGGTCAAAACGTTAAGTCGGGGGTGTTCCGTAAATTACGCTACGACAGTGGACCGTGGACGTGTTTTTTTGAGACACCTAATCGAAAGACAAGCGACGCGTTCAGAAACGATCAATTGTCGAATAATCATCTCTTGACCGACGATATGGATTTGCACCGCCGAATTATGCGCGCAGCACCNGGCGATGAAGTGAGGATCAAGGGTGTCNTAGCGAGTTATCAGAATGAAGCAACAGGGTTTGATCGCGGTACCAGTATTTCACGGACAGATACTGGGAACGGTGCGTGCGAGACTATCTATGTGACTGATTTCGCAGTCATGAAAGAAGCCAATCGCGGTTGGCGGGCAATTTACCGCCTGTCAGGTTTTGCCGCAGCCGTGGCAGTGCTGGGGTTCCTCTTAACCCTGTGGATTCGCCCAGCTAAGAGACCTTATCTGCGATAGGACTTCCAGATTCAACGCCAAAAAAGCAACATCTGCGCCAACAAAAACCCCGGATCTTTGCCCGGGGTTTTTGTTGGCAACTGTGGTGAATTAGTCGAGGTAGCTTCGCAGCTTTTCCGAGCGCGTGGGATGTCGCATTTTGCGCAGAGCCTTGGCTTCGATCTGGCGAATTCGCTCCCGCGTCACATCAAACTGTTTACCAACTTCTTCAAGGGTATGGTCGGTGTTAAGGCCGATTCCAAAGCGCATCCGAATGACCTTGGACTCGCGCTCGGTAAGGCTGTCGAGAATGGATTCGGTAGCGCCGGTAAGGCCTGAGGTGAGAGCNGCGTCTTCTGGAGCCAGAATGTTCTTATCCTCAATAAAGTCCCCAAGATGGGAGTCTTCATCATCGCCAATGGGNGTTTCCATGGAGATCGGCTCCTTGGCAATTTTCAATACCTTGAGAATCTTATTTTCCGGCATGTCCATGCGCTCGGCGAGTTCCTCAGGGAGCGCCTCGCGGCCTTTTTCCTGCAGAATCTGTCGTGACACGCGGTTGAGTTTGTTGATGGTCTCNATCATNTGGACAGGGATACGGATNGTACGTGCCTGATCAGCAATCGACCGGGTAATGGCCTGACGGATCCACCAGGTCGCGTAGGTCGAAAACTTGTAACCCCGNCGGTATTCAAACTTGTCGACCGCCTTCATCAGGCCGATGTTGCCTTCCTGAATCAAGTCCANAAACTGNAACCCGCGGTTGGNGTACTTTTTGGCAATCGAGATAACTAGGCGCAGGTTTGCCTCAATCATCTCTTTCTTGGCGCGGCGGGCCTTGGCTTCGCCGATATTCATTCGCTTGCTTACATCCTTGATTTGGTGGATGCGAAGTCCAGCAATATTTTCCAGATTCTCGAGTTTGTCACGCAGGCTCTCAAGTTCTTCCGAATGCGCTTTCAGGANGTCTTTGTTGCCTTCTTTGCCGCGCATCATGCTCCGAATCCAGAAAAGTTCGGATTCACGACCCACAAATTTGGAGATAAACGTTTTGCGGGTGACGCGAGCTTTTTGTATACAGATTTTAATGATGTCTTTTTCGAGCCTGCGAACTTCGTCGACAATCTCACGCATAACCTGAGAGAGGTAATCAATCTGGCGAGGAACGAGGCGNATTTCCATCAGTTCGCCTGACANTTTGGTCTGGTATTTTTCCATCTGNGGGGCGCCGATACCATATCGGCTTTGGCAGCGCTCNAGGCTTTTGAAACCTTTACGGATACTCTCGAACCGTTCCTTGGCCTCGTCCGGGTCTGGCCCCTGGGGACCCGCATTGGCAGTGTCGTCATCACTATCCCCGGAATTCGGAATGACTGGCACGGGGATCTCTGGCTCGATCGCATTGGGATCAATAAAACCGATCAGCAGTTCGGTCAGTTTCATTTTGCCTTCTTCTACATTGTCGGCAAGGCGAACCAGTTCTGAAATGACGACGGGTGCGGTAGCAATNGCGCTCACGCTCTGTCGGATCCCGTCTTCAATCCGTTTGGCGAGGCGAATCTCGTCCTGGCGGGTGAGTAGTTCGACCGTTCCCATTTCACGCATGTACATGCGCACNGGGTCGGTGGTTCGGCCAAATTCACTTTCGACCGCTGTGGTGAGCACGGCTTCCGCCTCTTCAACCACCTCCTCGTCGTCACTGTTGGCGGTTTTCAGGAGCAGCGTGTCGGCGTCGGGTGCCGCATCGTAGACCTCGATACCGAGATCATTGATCATATTGACCACGGTCTCGATCTGATCCGTGTCGTTCATNTCTTCCGGGAGGTGGTCGTTAATCTCCCTGTAGGTCAGGAAGCCTTGCTCCTTCCCCTTGATGATCAGCTGTTTGAGTTCGGATTGCTGGCTCTGGGTATCGACAGACACGGGTCCCCCTGGGAATCGAAAGAGTGCGGGTAAAAACCTATCAATTATATCACGCGATGGACTTTCAGCCCCTATTTTCCCGCTTCCTCGCGCTGTCGTCTGAGCGATTGGCGCTCCAGTAAGAGCGCATCGAGACGCTCCTTACTTGACTGATCCAACTCTTCTTGTTCGGCGCGAGCCAACAACTTATCAATCGTTTTGCCGAGCGCNTGTTCCTGGAGCGTCACGAGTGTTTCGGAAAAAAAAGGAGAAAAATCCNTTTCCTCCAATAAATGGTCCTTGCCGGCCAGTTTTTCAAGGGCGGCCGACTCTTCCGTATCGCGAAATCTCTCAAGAAGCGCTCCGGTTGTGAGATTGGTCTCCTTATTAGCAATGCTATGTAGTCTTATCAGCAAACTCAGCCCCCGCTCATCAGCATTTTCATCGAGATTTTCGGGAAGTGTGTATTTCGCTGCAAGAGCGGGCTGCTGAAGTAGCAGGCTGACTGCGGTTGCCATCGGACTCAGACGTTGTGGCGATGCTTGTCGGCGTGAAACCGGCTGGCGTCCTTTNGGTTTGCGGGGTTCCTCAGTCGATTGAACGCCGGTTTCTTCCCGAAGGCGCTGGTGCATCAGTTCCCGAAGGGGTCCCTCGGGAATCTTGGCGAGAAGCGGTTTTGCAAGCTCCACAAGCCGTGCCCGCCCGTCGATGCGGCCCAGATCGNTCTCCGCCGATAGTTTTTCGAATAGAAAGTCCGGCAAAGAGGTGGCCTTGGCCGCGAGCGCTGCAAATGTTGACCCGCCTTCACGCCGGACCAGGGAATCNGGNTCATCGCCATCCGGCAAGAAGAGAAAGCTGATCTGCCGTCCACCNCCGAGTTCCGGNAGGGCGGTTTCAAGCGCCCGCCAGGCAGCGGTTCGGCCCGCACGATCGCCATCGAAACAGAAAATGATTGAGGGTGCGAGGCGGAACAGTCTTTCGAGATGCCTGGAAGTGGTTGCTGTACCCAGTGCTGCAACGGCGTGCTCGATGCCGTGCTGCGCCAGCGCGACTACATCCATATAACCCTCGACGACGATTGAATGACCCTGCTGCGCAATGTTTGAGCGGGCGCGGTGCAGGTTGTAAAGCTCCGAGCGTTTCTGGAAGACCGGTGTTTCCGGGGAGTTCAGGTACTTAGGTTCGCCGTCGCCGAGGATACGCCCACCAAAGGCAACTACCCGGCCCTTGTAATCATGAATNGGGAAGATGACCCGAGAACGGAAGCGGTCATAAAACTGGCCATTATCCTTGTGNGCGANCAGTCCGGCCTTCGCCATCAGGTCTAGTANGTTGTTGTCACCTTGAGCGGTTTGCGACAGCGAGTCCCAGCCCGGCGGTGCAAGCCCGAGCTCAAAAACAGCAGCAATTTCACCAGAAAGNCCTCTTTCTTTAAGGTAGCGAACGGCTNCGGCGGACATCTCATGATGACGCAACTGCTCCTTGAAGAAACGGTTGGCATCAGCGAGGGCATCGAGTAGGGCGGGTGTCAGCGTATCCTCAGCACGGGCTGGCCCAGTATCCGGTATCTCAAGCCCGGCACTTTGAGCGAGTTCCTCGATGGCTTCCCTGAAACTCAGATGTTCAAACTCCATCAGGAAGCCGATCGCGCTGCCATTCGCGCTGCAGCCGAAACAATGGTAAAACTGTTTCGTCTGGCTTACCGTAAACGAGGGCGTTTTTTCGTTGTGGAATGGGCAGCAGGCTTTAAAATCCCGGCCACCCTTGGTCAGGGGGACCCGCGCATCGATGAGCTCTACGATGTCGGTACGCGCGAGCAGTTCATCGATAAACTCCCTGGGAATTTTGCCACTCATCGCCTATCACACCTTGTTGATCATTGAGATATTAGCATCCGCNCTATGAGGAATGCCGATCAGTCCCACGGTTTCGCCATCACAGGATGGCTCGGTTTTTGTTGTCTGCTGGTGTTTTGCATGGTGGTGCTTGGCGGTGTCACCCGGCTTACCGATTCAGGTCTGTCGATGGTGCGCTGGGAGCCGGTTTCCGGAGTGTTGCCCCCGCTCAACCGGGCGGCCTGGCAGGCGGAATTCGATCACTACCGGCAGTTTCCGGAGTACCAGAAAATCAATGCCGGCATGTCTCTGGACAGGTTTAAGACGATCTTCTATTTCGAGTACGCGCACCGGCTGCTCGGACGCGTGATTGGTCTGGTGTTCGCAGCCGGGTTTGCCTGGCTGTGGTTTCGCAAGCGTTTACCGCGCTCTTTAAGGCCGCATTTGGTCGCGATGTTTGTGCTGGGAGGAATGCAGGGCCTGNTGGGATGGTACATGGTAANAAGCGGACTCGTGGATCTGCCGCATGTNAGTCAATATCGGTTGACNGCCCATCTTGGACTCGCAATTCTGATTTATCTTTACATGCTGTGGGTNCTCTTTATGCTGCTCGAGCGCCGGTCTGNACCGGCAGTATCCCGNGGACTGCATCGGGCGAGTATTGGCCTGGGTATTCTCGCCTTCGTGACGGTGCTGTCAGGCGGGTTCGTGGCGGGNCTCAANGCGGGTCACGCCTTTAATACCTTTCCCCTCATGGCCGGACAGTGGGTNCCGCCCGGCTATCTTGCGCTCGAGCCTGTCTGGCGTAATTTTTTCGAGAATATCGCGANCGTTCAGTTCAATCACCGGCTGTTAGCCGTTACTACCTTTATATTGGTGCTGGTGTTTGTGTTGCAGGTGATAAGAAACAAGGCGCTGGCGAGCTTGCGTTTGNCTGTCTTGGTCCTGATCGGGGCGGTGATCGTCCAGGTAGCACTNGGCATCAGTACGCTACTCTGGCACGTACCCCTCGTGCTGGCGGNGACACACCAGGCGGTCGCGCTTCTGCTGCTGAGCGTGATGCTCTACGTTGTTTTCAGATTTAGAAGGACTTGAAGCTCGCGGCCTTCGGCAGAAGTAAAGATTCAGGCGGACAGTTTCTGCTTGATTNAGGCACTGACAGCGCCCATGTCGGCGCGACCCTGAACGCGCGGCTTGAGCCAGCCCATGACCTTACCCATGTCACGAATGCTTTGCGCGTCGGTTTCGGTCAGGGCCTGATCGATCAGTGCGGCAAGTTTGTCGTCATCGAGTTGTTCTGGCAGGTAGGTTTCGAGCACCGCGAGAGTGGCCGCCTCTTTTTGTACCAGATCGTCACGGCCACCTTTGTCAAACTGCTCAATCGAGTCCCGACCTTGCTTGATCATTTTCTCAACCACGGCAAGGACTTCTTCTTCGGTAAGTTCAGTACGCTCGTCGACCTCACGGCGTTGGATGGCGGCGCGCAGCAGTCGGATAGACTCAAGGCGCACAGCCTCTTTGGCCCGCATGGCATCTTTCATGTCGGCAACGATACGTTCTTTGAGCGTCGTCATATGAGGACCACGAGATCGTAGCGGGCGGAAAAAAGGGGGGGGTTGAAGCCCTTAGTGGGCGCGCATCCTGGAAGGATTCTGGCGAGCCAACCGCTTCTTCTCACGTTTTTCAGCAGCAGCACCGGCGCGTTTTCGGACGGTAGTGGGTTTTTCGTAATACTCGCGGTTACGCGATTCTGTGAAAACACCGGCTTTTTCACAGGCGCGGCGAAAACGGCGCAGGACGGCGTCAAATGGCTCGTCCGGCCGGACTTTGACTGACGGCATAGGAATGTCTCCGGGACATCGAAAAGGGCGCGTATTCTACTTATTTCTAGAGAGAAAGTACACGATAGGGCTTTTCTGACCTCTTCTTTATACCTTCACCTTACGCCTGCAGCGACCGACCCGGTTCCCTGTCGAGCAGTTAAATACTATGCTGATCTTATAATCCGGCCAAAATTAACGCGAAACCCTCGTCGATGATCCGGGTTTATCCCTACGCAGGATACAAAATGCAGATTCTGGGCATAGAAACATCGTGTGATGATACCGGCGCCGCTGTCTACGACACAGATGCCGGCCTCAAGTCCCACAGCCTCGCGTCACAGGTTGAGTTGCACGCCCTTTATGGCGGGGTGGTGCCGGAACTTGCGGCTCGCGACCACGTCAAACTGTTGATGCCTTTGGTCCAAAAAGTGTTGCAGGAGGCTGAGGTCCCCAAGGGCGGGATCGAAGGGGTGGCTTACACCGCGGGTCCAGGTCTTTCAGGGGCGCTGCTTGTGGGTGCTGCACTCGGACGCAGTCTCGCTTGGGCGTGGGATGTGCCTGCACTGGGGGTACACCACATGGAAGGACATTTGCTCGCGCCGATGCTCGAAGAAAATCCTCCCGACTTTCCTTTCGTTGCGTTACTGGTATCCGGAGGGCACACGCTGTTGGTCGATGTAAAGGATATCGGCCGATACCAACTTCTGGGCAGTACTCTAGATGACGCCGTCGGTGAAGCCTTTGACAAGACGGCGAAACTCCTGGGTCTGGGCTACCCCGGAGGTCCTGCGATTGCCCAAGCAGCGCACAACGGTAATCCGGGGCGCTGGCGGTTTCCCCGCCCGATGACAGACCGACCCGGACTGGATTTCAGTTTCAGCGGTCTTAAGACCTTTGTGCGCAACACTGTGTCTTCGGTGGAACTCGATGAAAAGACTATTGCCGATGTGGCCTGTGCTTTTCAGGATGCGGCCGTTGACACGCTGGTGATTAAGTGTCGTCGCGCACTGGAGCAGGTGGGACGACGCCGGCTGATTGTTGCAGGAGGAGTAGGTGCCAACCTACTGTTGCGCGAGCGCCTTCGTGTGATGACCGCAGAATGCGGTAAAGAAGTGTTTTATCCGAGGTTTGAGTTCTGCACCGACAACGGGGCTATGATTGCGTATGCAGGGTGCAGAAGACTTGCCGCAGGCGAGCGCCAGGGCCTCGACTTTTCAGTGCGACCCCGCTGGAGTCTTGCAGATTTGGCGCCGTTTTCCGCAGCAGCTGCCTAGAATCTATTTCCCGATCTTCGATTCGGTTCCGGCTAAGAGTCGTCCGATGTTCGCCCGATGGCGCAGTATCAGCATCAGTGCGAGAAGTATAGCGAGGCCGGTGTATACCGGGGTAGCCAGTAGCCACCAGGTCCACAGCGGTGCACTGGCGGCGCTCATGAGCGCCGCCATCGACGAGTAGCGAAACACCAGCGCGACCACAAGCCAAGTGAGCGCGAGGCCGCCGGCAACAGGCAGACTGATCGTGGCAAATACCCCAAGTGCTGTAGCGACCCCTTTACCCCCTTTGAAGCCAAAGAAAAGGGGAAACAGGTGCCCAAAAAACGCGCCAGCGCCCGCCAGCGCGACTGACAGAGAGTCGTCGGAAAGCCAGCGAGCCGCGAGAACGGGCAGAACACCCTTTAAGATATCGCCGGAAAGCGTCAGCCCTGCCCCAACCTTATTGCCAAGGCGCAGCACATTAGTGGCGCCCGGGTTGCCTGAGCCTTCACTGCGTGGGTCTGGCAGATTCATGAGACGCGAGACCACTACTGCGCTGGAAACGGAGCCCAGCAGGTATCCAGCAATGGTAAAGATCAGATATTCCATGTGGGCAGATGCTAGCGGTTGGGCCAGTCTACGCTACAGTATAAACTGAGCACCGAAAGTATCCGGTAAACCGGTTTTAATGCAGGAGCAGTCAGGAGAGGGCGGTTGGATAAGATTTTCGTACAAGGTCTTGAGGTCGAGTGTGTGATCGGCGTTTGGGAATGGGAGCGTCAAATTACCCAGAAACTGATCATCGATCTTGAGATGGGCTGGGATATTGCTACTGCCGCAAAGACCGACGCACTGGCAGATACACTCAGTTACAAGGATGTTGCAAAGCGCGTGAGCACTTTTGTCATTGAGGCTAAGGCTAATCTGGTTGAGACCCTCGCCGGGGGGATCGCGGCTTTGTTGCAGGAGGAGTTTTCGGTCCCGTGGTGCCGGGTGCGCATCAACAAGCGCGGGGCAGTAACCGGCGCGCGTGACGTCGGTGTCGAGATCGAACGCGGTCAGCAATAGATGCCTGAGGTCGCGGTCAGTCTTGGTGCCAATATCGACCGCGAATCGAATATCCGTGCCGCGGTGAACAGTTTAATAGCGTTCTACCCAGGCGCGCTTTTCTCCCCGGTTTTCGAAAGCAAAGCGGTAGGATTCGAAGGACCCGATTTTTTCAATCTGGCGGGTATTTTTTATTCTGACCTTGAAGCCCCTGATCTCGTCTCGCAGCTTCGTGGGATCGAAACACAACTGGGCAGGACCCGTGACGGAAATGCACTTGGGTCCCGCGAGATGGACATTGACCTTTTGCTGTACGGTGATCAGATCCTCTATGCGCAGGGTATGGATATTCCCCGTCAGGAGATCCTTGAGTGTGCCCACGTACTCAAACCGCTCAGCCTGGTATGGCCTGACCGGCGTCATCCGGTGAAAGGGTCAACCTACCAGGAACTATGGAAGGCGATGGCGCTGCACCACTATGGAAAACTGAAGCCGGTCCGGCTAGATCTCTAATAATCGTCTGGCTCAGGGTTGGGCCGAGCGGCCTCCGTCGACATTGATCACTTGGCCGGTAATAAAGGGTGCATCACGGAGCAAGAACAGCACCGTGCCGGCAATGTCATCGGGGTCGCCAAGGCGGCCTAATGGGGTTCGCCGGATGATCTCTTCTTGATTTTCCTGAGTGTCGCCGGACTCTGGCCAGAGGATCGCGCCAGGCGCGATCGCATTGACCCTGACATCTGGGCTGAGTTCCTGGGCAAGGGAGCGAGTCAGGGTAAGGAGCCCCGCCTTGCTCGCTGAATATACCGGGTGTTTCGGCAGAGGCCGTTCGGCATAGATATCCGTCAGGTTGATGATGGTCCCGCGGGTGGATGTCAGCGCCTCTGCGCATGCCTGTGACAGGAAAAACGGCGCTTTGAGATTTACGCCGATTAGTGTGTCCCAGTGCGCCTCGCTTACCTTGCCTATCGGGGTCGGAGAAAACGCCGAGGCATTGTTGATCAGCGCATCGATGCGACCAAACGCGTCAATTGCCTGTTGCGCCAGGCTAGAACAATCCTCGGTTTTCTCAAGATCTGCTCTTGCCAGAGCAACAGATCCCGATCGATACCGGTTCAGATCGTCCGCCAGTGACTGAGCATTATCGACACTGTTGCGGTAGTGGACGATTAGATTCATGCCCTCGGCATGCAAGGTCCTTGCGATGGCGGCGCCGATGCGCCGTGCGCCGCCGGTGATCAGCGCAACCTTTGAATCCAAAGAATGTTTCGTGTCAGGCATTGATCTGTCAGGCAGGTTAATGAGTAAAAACCATACCAAAAGTCATGTGATGTCAGCGTTTAATGTAGCAGACGATCTGAACGCGGTTGGCAAGTTCTGGCCTCTCTTAATAGTTAAACCGAGGGGTGTCCGGAATGCCAGAGTCGATCAGGGTGTATTACCTTAGGTGGATGATTTTACGGACCACAGTAAAATCAGTGCCTCTATCAAGCTTCCAGAAATATCACCTGCGTAACAGTAATGCGCTCTTCGCAAACCATTAATCCNGACTGGACTCAGCCTGACGCGTTTGCCTNCCGCCACAGCGTCGCTGTGGCTCGGNATCTCAGGNGGCAAATTGAGGATGCCGGGGGCGTATTGCCTTTCGATCAGTATATGGACATGGNGCTATATGCGCCGGGGTTGGGGTACTACGCGACAGGAACTCGAAAGTTTGGCCAAGGAGGAGATTTCGTAACGGCACCCGAGATAGGTCCGCTCTTTGGTCGATCTCTGGCCCGTGAGGTTGGGTTAGTGCTTGAGACGATCGACGATGCTTGTCTGCTGGAATTTGGTGCGGGGAGCGGTGCGCTAGCGCAAAGCCTGATCGAGGCATTGTCGGCGGACGGCCGACTGCCGTCACGGTACTGTATCCTGGAAATCAGTCCAGATCTTCGTGAGCGCCAGCGTCANAGGCTCGAACCGCTTGCGGAACATCATGGACTCAAGATTGAATGGCTGGAACAGTTACCGGACGAACCCCTGCAGGGNGTGATTCTTGCGAATGAGGTGGTCGACGCATTTGCCGTAACGAGATTTTGCGTAATCCAGGGTAGGCCCTGGAGGGCGGGCATCAGNATCGACGGAGACGGATTCGCGTGGGAATGGATAGACGATCTTGACCCTGATAGTGGCGCAGCGAAAATCGTCCAACAGTACGAACTGGTTGAGGGGTATATCTCGGAAGTCTGCCCTCGGGCNCAGGCCTGGATCCATGCGCTGGGCGTCTCTTTGCAGCGAGGCCTGGCGCTTGTGATCGACTATGGCTTTCCGGCGCGGGAGTACTATCTCCCGGAGCGCTCACAGGGGACCTTGCGTTGTCACTACCAGCANCGCGCGCACAACGATCCGTTGATTCTTCCGGGAATNCAGGATGTGACCTGCCACGTGAATTTTTCAGCACTTGCAGAGGCGGGCCGGACCGCNGGCTTTGATGTTCTGGGGTACACCAGCCAAGAATCCTATCTTCTGGCGCTTGGGCTTCTGGATTTGGCGACGCCGCAGCCGGAAGACGATGAAAACGTAATGCTCTCCAGAGCAGCAGAGGTCAAGCAACTGATCCTGCCTTCGCAGATGGGTGAGGCGTTCAAAGTGATGGCGCTTGGCAAAAATATCGAACAAGCCCTTGCCGGATTCAAGTTNCGTGACCGAAGTTCGTCGCTATGATTGAACCGGCACAGGCAGTCTGGCTCGCCCTGGTGCAGGGGNTGACTGAGTTCTTACCAGTGTCCAGCTCNGCACACCTGGTGCTNCTNCCGATCCTNGCTGACTGGNCGGANCAGGGGCTCGCCTTTGACGTNGCCGTCCATGTNGGGACTCTCATNGCGGTCATCCTGTATCTGCGGCGTGACCTTGTCGACATCGTTAACGGTTGGCTGCGTCAGTGGAGCTCTCAAGGAAGATCAGAAGAGAGTCACCTGGGATGGCTCCTGATCACGGCGACAATTCCGGCTGTGCTCGCGGGCCTGTTTATTGATGACGTCGTGGAGATGTTTCTGCGTGATCCACTCATCATTGCTGGGGCAACGATCGGTTTTGCTCTTTTGCTGTGGTGGGCGGACCGGCGCCGCTCGGGGGATAGAGCTATGCGGCAACTGAGTATCAGAGATGCGCTGCTGATCGGAGTTTTCCAGGCGCTTGCCTTGATTCCGGGAACGTCGCGGTCGGGAATCACCATTACCGCAGGGTTGATGCTGGGGCTGTCGCGTGAGACTGCGGCGCGTTTTTCTTTTCTCATGTCAGTCCCGATAATCATAGCTGCGGGAAGTCTTAAGGCGGCCTCACTTGCCCAATCTGGCGAGGTCATTCCGTGGAGTGTCTTTGCCCTGGGGGTGCTGGTCGCATTTTTCAGCGCCTGGGCCGTCATCGCACTCTTTTTGCGGTTTATCAGCCGTGTTGGGATGACTCCTTTCGTAATTTACCGGATCATACTCGGCAGCTTGCTTCTGATCGCGTTTTGGTGAGTCGCCAGGCTACCCGGATTCTTTATTGCCCTGGCGAACGGTAGTGATCGCGTCGATTCGGCGCTGCTCAACCACTTTCTTTCGTGCATTACCGTCAAGATCAGAGTCTGCGAGATCAGAGAGATCGATNCGGTTAATCGCGTTGAGGTAGTCGTCTAACAGTTGCCCCGGCGGGTAGTCGCCAATGACGCCGTCACCCCGGCCTGCGGCATCTGCCCGGCACGCAGTCGAGAAAAGTGCGATACGCTCAGGACGACGAAACCCATCAAGGCGGTTCACGAGTTTCAGCACTGTCTCGGGCCGCAATTCCGCCAGCCGATGCATGAGCAGGTGTTCGCGCGTNACNAGNACNGCAAGGTCCCTATAGTCNGTGGGCACTCGAAGTCGGCCACACAGTTGATTAACCACAGTGACGCCACGGTGTTCGTGCTTAATATGACGCGGCCACTCTTTNGGCGGTGTTCGGGCTTTGCCCAGGTCGTGTACCAGCGCGGCGAAGCGAACCTTGGTATCCGGGGAGATCTGTGTGGCGACATCCAGCACCATCAGGGTATGCACAAAGGCATCGCCCTCTGGATGGTGTTCAGCGCTCTGAGGCACATCCTCCAGTGCTGCAATTTCAGGAAAGATATGAACAAGAGCCTGACAGCGCTGCAGTANCCGGAAAAATTCGCCCGGGTCTGGCTCGCCGAGCGCNCGACAGGTCTCCTGCCAGATNCGTTCGGGCACGAGTGATGTTAGCTCGCCTGATANNCCGATCTCGCGCATAAGATCAAGCGTTTCGGAAGCCACCAAAAAGCCTCGGTGACGGTAACGTGCGGCAAAGCGGGCAACGCGAAGTACTCTNAGGGGGTCTTCGATGAATGCGTCCGAGACATGGCGCAAGATGCCATCGTGCAGGTCCTGCGCCCCGCCGAAAGGGTCAATCAGATTGCCCTTGGCATCCCGAGCCATGGCGTTCACGGTGAGGTCCCGNCGAGAGAGGTCTTCCTCAAGTGTCACATCCGAACCACTGTCCGTGGCAAAGCCGGTATAGCCTGGCCCGGTTTTGCGCTCACGACGAGCGAGGGCGTACTCTTCGCCCGAGACAGGATGCAGAAAAACCGGGAAGTCTTTGCCGACCGGGCGAAATCCCCGTTTGGTCATTTCCTCGGGACTGGCACCGATTACCACCCAGTCACGGTCGCCGGCGGACTCTTTCAATAAAGCGTCGCGTACAGCCCCACCGACCAGATAGCATTCAAGAAGGTCGCAGGGGTTGGTCATGTGGACGTCAGGTACGAGGAGGGTTAAGGTGCCAGCAGTAGATTCTATGCCGAGCCACACCTCTCACCAAGGCTGATTCACAGCCTGTCTATCCCCTTCCAGGCCCACTCGTTATAGCCCTCTGGACCGCGGTGGAGCCATGCTGTCGTTGCATCTTCTGGCTGGTGTTCCCAGTTGGGAGATTTTCCATTTTGCTGCGCCGCATGAACAAGTCGGCGTTGTCGCTGGCTAATAGTGACCAGGGTCTGCAGCGTATGAGGATCCCATTGG
>NHDO01000073.1 GCA_002171735.1 Proteobacteria bacterium TMED61
GCAATAATGGTGTTATCGACCGGGACGTCTGCCGCCCAGGAAAAGTTAAGATTTCCTTCTATTCGCGATGCTGTCCGTGGATCGGGGTAATCAACTACAGTCGGTACTCTGCCGTTTATCGTGACAAGGCGACCCGTTGCCATTGGTGTAAACCCCGGCACTTCTCCAAGCCGCTCCTGAAAGAACGCACCTACCTGTGTCTTTTCATAATCCTGAACATTGGCTAGGAAGAAGTTTGGAGACCCGGCAGGTACACGGGATTCCCAGGTGTCAAATAACTCCCCCCGNACCANCGAGAGNGTNACCAGTACGGTCAAACCCAATCCAATTGCTGAAATCTGAAAGGTNGTCGCGACGGGATCTCGGTAAAGCCGCCCNAGNCCAAAGCGCCACGANACGCCCGCGCCTCGGACGAGTCGCCTCATTAACACTATAAGGCCAAGGCTTACCGCCATCATGCCGATAAGTGAAGCAAAGATCCCCAGCAACGCGTAAAACACCAGGTCCCTCTGCCCCGCCTGCTGGACCGCCAGAAGCAGAAGTACGATTGCCGGCACGAGATACCAGAGCGCATCCATTAACGCGCGTCTAGGCCTGTCTGTCCGGCGCAGAACCTCCATGGGTGGAACTCTCATTAGCCGAGCCAACTGCGGCGCGGAAAATCCGATCAATAAAACCAGCCCAAGAATTAGGCTAATCAAAACGGCCTCCACCCCCACCTTGCCAGCGCCGATAGCAAAAACCTCGCCGAGCATCAGTGTCATAANTTCCTGNACTGCGAACCCGATANCCGCCCCGACAAGNCCCCAGANNCCCGCCATCATAANGAGCGTCTGGATATGTATCGCCAGGATTACTCGGCCGCTCGCGCCGAAGCAACGAAGCAATGCCGCATGCTTTCGCCGCCGCTCGACGTAGCGTCGCGAGGCCACNGCGATTGCAATCCCGGCAATGAACAATGTCCCAAGAGACGCCAGGCCAATGAATTCCGTCGACGCACCTACTGTTGCTCCAACCTGACGCTGGGCCGATTCAAGATCCACAACCCTGATGTCATTTGAGCCCTCCTCCTCTATAAAACCACGCAGCGCGAAAACATCATCCGGGGGGCCCGCTGCCAGCAACGCAAATGTGGCGCGGCTAGATGGTCCAAGCAGGCCAGAGTCTTTGATGTCCGCGTAGTGCACCATGATTCTTGGGCTGAAACTGAAAAACTGGCCACCACGATCCGGCTCATATGCCAACACGGCATTAAGCATCAANGAGATGNTCCCGATCTCGAGNCGGTCGCCCAGGCGCAAACCCAAAGTGGTCAACAGGCGTTTGTCNACCCAGGCCTCGCCCTTTTCCGGCCCACGGGCCAAGCGCGTCATCTCAGGTACATGCAACTCCGGTCGCAAACCCANTGTNCCGCGCAATGGATACTCGGGAGTGACCCCTTTTACCGAAGCGAGCAGCGTCTGGCCGTCAACAAACAGAACGGTCGGGAACGTTACCGTCCGCGCTGTTGCTAACCCNAGCGACTCAGCCTTGGNTTTAAATGTCTCGCCAATCTCCAGACGCGCNGTCAGTTTGATGTCCGATGCGATAACTTCCCCGGCGCCACGTTCCAGACTNCTTTCCACGCGGTNCGCGAAACTACCCACAGCACTCACCGCGGCAACTGCCGTAAGGAGTGCNCCTCCCAGGGCCAGCATTTCGCCCGAACGCCAATCACGCCAGAACTGACGGCTGCCGTGACGCAACGAGAACCTCATTGNCTCGCTCCGCTCACGCGACCTTTCTCGAGNCGAAGCTGCTTGTCGCAGCGCGATGCCAATNTCATGTCGTGGGTCACCAGCACCAAGGCGGCCTGCCGGTGACCACACAGCGCAAACAAAAGTTCGGCAACCTGCTCAGACGCCGCGTCATCCAGATTACCGGTAGGCTCATCCGCGAAAAGGATCTCCGGGTCGATGGCAAAAGCACGGGAGATCGCAACCCGCTGCTGCTCTCCCCCCGANAGTTGTCGGGGATAATGATCCCGTCGGTCAGCAAGCCCAACTTTATCCAGCCATTCGATCGCTTTCTCGCGGGGCATCTCTTGGTCTGCCAACTCNAGGGGCAACATCACGTTCTCCAGTGCCGTCAGCGTATCGACCAAATAAAAGGATTGAAAGACAAACCCGACCCGTCCTGCTCTCAGCCGCGCCCGGCCATCTTCATCGAGCACGTTCAGATCACTACCGGCAAGCATAATCTTGCCACTGCTAGATTGGTCGAGGCCTGCAAGCAGGGCAATCAGGGTGGATTTTCCTGAGCCAGAGGGTCCAGTAACCGCCAGGGCTTCCCCTTTGCCTACCTTTAAAGAGACGTCCTTTAGAATCGTGAGCGTCCCTGCAGGCCCGAGAACATCCCGGGAAACACTAATGGCTTCCAAAACCAGGTCTTTCACTACTCGTTTACTCCTTCTATTTCTGCTTTTCGCCGGTTCGGCGAACGCCTCACCACCCATAATTGTCGTGATCGGCGACAGCATCAGTGCTGCGTATGGGATGCCGGTCGAAGACGGTTGGGTCAGCCTTATTCAGGAGCGCATGCGCTCCGAAGCCCGCTTCATTAACGCTGCCATTAGCGGCGAGACCACGGCCGGGGCAGCACGCAGCCTTCAGGGACTGCTTGAACAACACCAACCGCGGGTCGTTATTCTCGAGATCGGCGCCAATGACGGTCTAAGAGGCCATCCCCCGACGGTCATTTACAAAAATCTGGCGGGGATGATTGAACGCTCGCTTCAAGCGGACGCCACCGTCCTTCTCATCGGNATTGATATCCCCTCGAATTACGGCCCCGCCTATCGAGACGCGTTTCGATCCGTCTATACAAAACTGGCTGCGAATTATGACATTGCTTTCGTCCCATCAATATTCGATGAAATCTTCTCCCGCCCCGAACTGCTCCAGCCAGATGGCCTGCATCCCAATGAAACGGCACAGAATCTGATTTCAGAAAGGATTTACCCCGTGGTGAGCACCTTATTAGACTGACCATGCAATGGTTGTGAAGTGGTATCCCGTTGGCCTGGTCGGGAGTCGACCTCGCACTTAGGGTTCGTTTGTCCCAATCTCTTCTTTTCTGCGGACAACATAGTCTTCAAGGGACTCGCGGACAGCAGGGTCAAGTGAGGGTGGCTCATGATCTGCGAGTATCGATTGCCAGATGGGGGTCGCCCTTGCAGTCGCGTCCTGGCTGCCGGCCGCCTGCCAGTTTTCGCTGTTCTGCCAATCACTCACCAGCGGCGCATAAAATGCATCTTCATAACGCGCCATCGTGTGCTCGGTACCAAAAAAATGNCCGCCTGGATCGACATCCAGGATTGCTTCGACGCCAAGTTCATCCTGGGAGCAGTCAATTGGCGAAAGCATGTGGGCCAGATGCTGCAAGATCTCGACATCTAGGATGAATTTTTCATAAGACGCGACGAGGCCTCCCTCTAACCAGCCTGCAGCATGGTAGACCACATTGCCATGGCCCATNACGCCGCCCCAGAGCGCCATCTGAGTCTCATAGGTGCTCTGCGCATCCACCACATTCGAGGCATTGCAGGCGCTTGTCCGATACGGTAAGCGGTAACGCCTGGCCAACTGGCCGCCGGCAAGATTGGCCTTGGCATTTTCCGGGGTGCCAAAAGCAGGCGCTCCCGAGCGCATATCCACATTGGAGGTAAAACCGCCGTAAACCACTGGGTTGCCTGGATAGAGCAACTGGATCATCGCGATCCCAAACAGGGCCTCCGCATTCTGCTGAACCAGTCCTGCTGCCATGGTTACCGGCGTCATTGCGCCTAACAGGGTGAACGGCGTCACGATCACCGCCTGACCCAACTCGGCCAGGGCGAGTGCCCCGTCGGACATCGCCTCGTCCAGCTTTCTGGGCGAGTTCACGTTGATATTTCCGATCAGACCCGGCCGCGCCCGCATCTCCTCCAAACTNACACCACGGGCGAGTGCGAGCATCTGCGCTGCATCGTTGACTCGCCCAGCGCCAATTGGAATCGCNGAAAACACTTTGTCGGTCAAACTAAGGTTCGCGAGATAGCAGTCGAGATGACGAGTCGTAGCCGGNAGGTCGGTGGTGGCCACCGTCTGGTTCCCAAAGAGCGCAATCACGTTAAAGTGTTNCCCAAGGCTCAGTAGTTTCTTGTAGTCGGCAAAGTTTCCGGTCCGACGGCCGTCGATCCGGTCATGCACATTGGGGGGGCCGGACACCATCCCNAAATAAGTCTTATTGGCCCCGAGCGTCAGGGCATGATCAACATTGCGCGGGGTTAGGGTAAATGTACGGGGGGCCCGGGCCACCAGTTCAAGAATCATCTCGGGATCAGTACACACAATGTCCCGATCCCGGTCCACCGTAGCCCCTTCACGTTCGAAGGCGCTTCTCACCCTCTCGCTCATCACCTCNATCCCNCCGTCCCGCAGGAGTTCCAGCGATGCTTTNTGGATGACCTCGAGNTGNTCNTCNGTCAGNGGNCNCANNGGNGGNTAGTTGTTNANCANNGNGCCAAACGGCAATTGCGACACCNGGGCAGACGCAGCACGAGCGGCTTTTCGATCTTCCCGAGCACGCTTACGGCTACCACGGGTCAACCGCACGCTCTCCGTATTGTCAGACATTCTCCCCGATCCCCTTTACTGGTTAGCCTCCAGACTTATAGGATGGCAAAGGGGTCTACGACTTACCAGAGTCAATGCGTCGGGCGTATACGAAGCCGCGACCCGGTCAATGACCGGGCGGGCTATCCTTAACTCATCCGGCTAACCCAGCACAGCCCGGGTCGCCTCAGCCAGAATCTCGGGAATCTGGTCGAGGGTCTCTTCTTCCGTCACGATCGGCGGAGCAACACAGTAAACGTCTCCGCGCACGCGAGAGAACATACCGCGGTTAACGGTTTCATTGTGAATTCTCGGGCCAACAGCGTCGGCCGCATCGAATGGAGTCTTGGTGGCCTTGTCCTTGACGAATTCAACCCCACACATCATCCCCANNCCNCGCACATCTCCAACATGCGGATGATCCGCAAGGGCATCTTTTAGCTTTACGAGCAACCGTNGCCCCTTGGTTCGAGCCTGNTCGACGAACTGTTCACGNTCAATAATGTCGAGCATGGCCAANGCAACTGCGCAACCCACCGGATGGGAGCTATAGGTNTAGGCATGCATCCACGGGGAACCGCTCTGGTTCATCACATCAGCGATCTCATCGCTAATNCCNATACCNCCCAGAGGAAAGTAACCCGAGGTGACGGCTTTGGCGAACTGGATCAGGTCNGGCTGAATNCCCCAGTGGTCGAGGCCAAACATTTTTCCGGTTCGGCCAAACCCGGTGATCACCTCGTCCGATACCANTAGCACATCATACTGGTCGCAGATCTCCCGAATACGGGGGAAATAATCATCCTGAGGGACGATCACNCCGCCAGCACCCTGTACCGGTTCGGCAATGAACATAGCGACTGTATCGGGGCCTTCTTCTAGAATCTTTTTCTCAAGTTCATTGGCCGCCGCAATACCCTGGCTTTCGGNCCCCTCGGGCGCTTCATATAGGTACGGATAGGGGCTTGGGATATGAACAAACCCTGGAATCCTCGGCTCAAACATTCCCCAGTAAGGCGCAATTCCGGTCGCACACATCGCCGCAAANGTNACNCCGTGATATCCCCAAATTCGGGAAATCACCTTGGTTTTTTCAGGTTTACCTTGAACCTTCCAGTAATAGCGAGCCATCTTGATATTGCTGTCNGTCGACTCGCCACCCCCAGACGTCAAATAAAAGTGATTGATATTCGGGTAGGTAACATTCGACAGACGCTCGGCGAGTTCGATCGCCCGTGGATTAGTACTCCCGGTATAGCCTGAGGCAAAAGCCATTTCCCGCATCTGCTTCGACGCCGCATCCGCCAACTCATGGCGGCCGTTTCCTGCGGTGTTGTTCCAGAGTCCCGAAAGACAATCAATAAAGCGATTCCCATCAACGTCGATCAGATAGGCCCCTTCTCCCCCTGCCCATACACGAGCCGAGGCATGCGCGGCCGGGTTATGCAACGGATGCACCAGGTGGGCCGCATCTCGATCAACGAACTGTTGCTGCTTTGCCATGTCTGCTCCTTGTTGTTTTCAATATCTTTTTAATTAATCGCTGTCGCACTAACCCCACTGACGGTTAGGGGTTAGTATTTGCCATAGGATTGTTGGGATGTGCGGTCCATTGAAGTTTCTTGCCTGAATCGACCTGCTGTCCGGTCCGAGTGTCTACCTCGTTTTCCAGGCTGCGCAGGGTCAAGCAGTTCTCTACTGGGCAAACGGTTACACAAAGATTGCANCCAACGCATTCCTCCTCGTTGACTTCGTAGCGTCGCTCTCCGTTATTCCGGGCATAAATAGCCTGATGAGACGTGTCCTCACAAACGATATGACAGCGACCACATTTAATGCACAGATCCTGATCAATCTGCGCCTTGACGGTGTAATTNAGATTGAGGTGCTGCCAGTCTGTCAGGGAAGGAATCGCACGCCCGACNGTATCGCCGATCGAGGTAAAACCTTTCTCCTCCATAAATCGATTCATACCATCGATCATGTCATCGACGATCTTGAATCCATGGGTCATCGCCGCGGTACAGACCTGCACATTGCCCGCCCCCATGAGCAGAAACTCTGCCGCATCGCGCCAATTGCTAATACCGCCAATGGCTGAAATGGGNAATCCNTCACACTCCGGATCCCGGGCTAAATCGGAGACCATGTGCAGCGCAATCGGCTTCACTGCCGGGCCGCAGTACCCCCCATGCGTACCCATCGAATCAATCGTCGGATTAATACTCAGCGAATCCAGATCCACCGACATGACCGAGTTGATCGTGTTNATCAGTGATACCGCATCAGCGCCCCCTTTCTTGGCGGCCCGCGCTGGCTGGCGGATACTGGTTACATTCGGGGTCAATTTAACNATGACCGGCAGTCGTGAGTACTGCTTGCACCAAGCAGTCACCATCTCGACATACTCCGGCACCTGGCCCACGGCTGCACCCATTCCCCGTTCCGACATGCCATGNGGGCAACCAAAGTTGAGTTCNAGGCCGTCTGCTCCGGTATCTTCCACTTGGGCCAAGACCGATTTCCAGGACGATTCCTGACAGGGCACCATCAGAGACACCACCATCGCGCGATCAGGCCAGTCTTTTTTGACTTGNGCGATCTCGTGAAGATTCACCTGCAAGGGGCGGTCTGTGATNAGTTCGATGTTGTTGAATCCAATCACACTCCGATCCTTGCCGTGTAATGCTTCATATCGGGGTCCACTGACATTCACAATCGGCGGACCGTCTTCGCCAAGTGTCTTCCACACCACNCCNCCCCAACCNGCCTCAAACGCCCGGTTAACGTTGTACGCTTTATCCGTCGGCGGCGCGGAAGCCAGCCAGAACGGATTTGGGGATTCGATCCCTACAAAATTGCTTCTGAGATCGCTCATCGGTCACTCCTCTTCTTTAGTCTTAACCTAACGTTATCTGTTNGCGTTNCACNTAAACCTTTTGTTGATCACGCCTNGGNGTTNGGTCTAGGCCGTCAGCACCTGGTGAATCGCATTGGCGGCCACTTTACCGTCCTGTACGGCGCTCACGGTCAGGTCATCGCCCCCNGCAACGCAGTCTCCTCCAGCCCAGATTCCTGAGCAAGAAGTCTTTCGCTGCTCATCCACCACCAGGCGGCCGCCCTGAAGTTCAAAACGCTCAGTTGNTCCCGCCCGCTGGAGGTGTGACCCCTGGCCGATCGCTTTCAACACCATGTCTGCAGGCATCACAAAGCGCTCNCCTTTAGCCGATCCTCCGGTGGTCTNAAACTCCACGCCAGTCGCCTGACCGTCTTTCAGGACCACAGNCGCNGGCTGGGCCCAATACCGAATAGAAACACCCCGAATCTTCGCAAACTCCTGCTCAACGATACTGGCCTTCATGGCCTCGGGACCCCGCCGATATACGATGGTGACCTCTTCTGATCCGAGAAGTCGGGCCTGGACCGCTGCATCGATGGCAGTCATTCCCCCGCCTATGACCACCACCTTTCGTCCGACCGGGACCGAGGAAAGCGAGTTCGTCTGCCGTAATTCATCAATAAACCCGACTGCATCGGCAACGCCCTTTCCCTCCTCACCCGGGATCCCAAGCGCATTTCCNCCGCCGAGCCCTATACCCAGAAAGAGCGCNTCGTGGCGGTTCTGTAACTCATCCAGGGTGACNNCCTCACCCAAGGCNGAATCGTGAACAATCTCAATACCGCCAAGTGAACTGATGAAATCGACCTCACGCTGGGCGAAGCTATTTAGCATCTTGTACGCCGCAAGTCCGAACTCATTCAGGCCACCCGCTTTTGGCCTCGCCTCGTAGACAACGACATCGTGTCCAAGAACTGCTAGACGGTGAGCACAAGCTAATCCCGCAGGTCCCGCACCAACCACACCGACGGTCCGACCNCTGGGTTCAGCACGGGTGAAAAATGNAGTNTCNTGTTCAAGCGCCTCATCTACCGCATAGCGCTGCAACAAGCCGATGTTCACCGCCCNGTCATCTCCGTGATTTCGCACGCAGACACCTTCACANAGTGTTTCNACTGGACAGGCTCTGGCGCAGGTCCCACCCATAATGTTCTCTTCGAGAATAAGTCCCGCCGCACCCACCGGATTTCCATTTGCGATCATGCGGATAAATCCCGGAATATCAATTCCGGTCGGACACGCCTCGGTGCAGGGCGCATCAAAGCAGAAGTAACACCGTTCTGCTTCGACCCTCGCTGCATTACCCTCCAGTGGGGTATGCATTTCACAAAAATTGCGGTGGCACTCGGCCTCCTCGAGCCGTTCCGGGGCGACCCCGGGCTGTCCATTGTGCGCTGTTGTAATCAGTTCCACGTAATAGTCCCTTTGACCCGAGGGATATCCGCGCGGGCAGCGTATGCCATACGCGCTGGAGACCTTAACCGGGCCAAGCGTTAAGCCGGGCGGAGCAGGTAAACCCCGAAGTTCAGCTGAACTCGGGGCTCTCCTGCTGTCTCGCCCTTTACCTTTGTTGCTTGTAACTACGGAACGGCGTTACCTAAAACGCCGCATCCCAGACCGCATGAGACCAAGCGCCAGACGGCGCTTTTGAGATGACGGGGTCAGACCCTCCACTCATCAGCGTGGCCACAGTTCGCTCATAGTCACTTTCGACAAGCTTGCCCCCGCCGGCAGTGAGTTTGTTGATCTCGCCCATCATCCGTCGCTGATGTTTCTCAGTCTGGGCACCGGTCTCGTCATTCTCGAGTACGATATCTGCCGCAGCGTCACTATTTTCGCGCGCCCATGCCCAGCCTTTCATCGAGGCGCGCACAAAGCGAGCCATCTTGTCCACGAAAGCCGGATCGTTGAGATTATCTTCAAGGACATACAGGCCGTCTTCCAGTGTCGCCACGCCCTGGTCCTCGTACTTAAACGTGACCAGTTCATCCGCACCCAGACCGGCATCAATTATCTGCCAGTACTCGTTATAGGTCATGGTAGACACACAGTCGGCTTGTTTCTGCAGGATCGGATCGACGTTGAAGCCCTGCTTAAGAACCGTCACCCCCTGCGCGCTACCGTCCGTAGGTATACCCAGTTGGCTCATCCAACTCAGGAACGGATACTCATTACCGTAGAACCAGACGCCCAGAGTTCGACCCGGTAAGTCAGACGGTGTTTTGACGCCGCTGTCTTTACGACAGGTCAGCATCATGCCGGAACGCTTGAAGGGCTGGGCAATATTCACCAACGCCAGGCCTTTCTCCCGAGAAGCCAGGGCAGAAGGCATCCAGTCGATGACTACGTCCGCGCCACCACCCGCAATCACCTGCGGGGGAGCGACGTCGGGACCGCCCGGCTTAATCGTCACATCAAGTCCTTCGTCTTTGTAGAACCCTTTATCTTTCGCGACGAAATAGCCTGCGAACTGCGCTTGGGTGACCCATTTCAACTGCAGCGTGACCTTATCCGCTGCCAGTGTCATGGTGCTGACCAGACCCAGCGAAGCCGCCAGGATGAGGGTCGTGATGTTGCGTCTCATATTTAACCTCCTCTGATTGATTGAACATACCCTATCAAGGGCGTCTTTACGACAGTCGACGGAACGACGGGTGCCAGAATGTGGCCCGCCTTTCTACAACCGCCAGTAAACCATAGAACACCGATCCAGACACGGCCGCCAGCGCGATCGATGCCCAGACCATCTCCATATTCATTCTTCCGGCTTCGGTAGAGATCCGAAAGCCGATACCAACAATCGGCGTACCAAAAAATTCTGCCACAATTGCCCCGATCAAAGCCAGGGCGGAATTTATCTTCAATGCATTGAATATGAACGGCAGTGCGGTAGGCAAACGAACCCGGACAAAAGCCTGCCAGTGGTTCGCGCCAATCGAGCGCATCAGATCCAGTTCCATCGCACCGGCACCCCGGAGGCCGCTGATGGTATTCACCAGCATCGGAAAAAAGGTCATGATCACGACCACCGCGGCCTTCGATTGCCAGTCAAATCCAAACCACATCACCATAATCGGGGCGATGCCAATGATCGGAATCGCGCTGACCAGGTTGCCGACCGGTAACAGGCCTCGGCCGAGAAAAGCCCACCGGTCTGCCGCCAATGCCGCGGCAAACCCGGCCAGGTTACCGATCACGAAACCGGGAATAACCGCGCGGACGACGGTCTGTTGAAAGTCTGCCCCAAGGATACCCAGCGACTCCGTAATGGCGTCTCCCACGAGACTCGGCGGCGGTAGCAAAACCCGTGGGACCCCAAATCCCGCCGTGACCAGTTCCCAGACCGCCAGAAACCATACGCCAAAAATCCCCGGTATCAGGATCCGATAGAGCGCCAACGCCAGCGCGTTCTTGGGTTCACCTTTCGTAAAGCGCTGCATGACATGCCATACCGCAAAAGCAAGGGAAGTCACCAGCAACCAGAATCCCAATTGTGCAGACCCTCGGATGGGCTCGGCATGCACCATCTCAAGCACCGCGTTCAGTGCCACACCAAGCAGGACCAACTGCAACAGACGCACCACAAGTGCCGCCGGCGACGGGACCCATGCAAGCGCCAACACCCCTGCGAGCGCACCCATCGCAATCCACACACTGCCCAGTTCACGCCAGATAGCATCTGGCGCGGGCGCCGCAAAAAGCGATAGCAGCAGAAACAGGGCGCTGATCAACACGGCTGCCGGAATGCCTCGAAATCCAGCGCTCACGCGGTCACCGCCTGGCCACCGTTCAGCCGTCGCAACGCGATCCTCTCTGCGCGACCGATTGCCGTCACTAATAGTGCTGATACGACCGAAGCAACAATGAGCGCAGCCCAGATCATCGTAATCTGTCCGTAGTAGGACCCGGTCAGCAGCCGGGCTCCTAGCCCGCCCTGCCCTCCGGTTGGTAGTTCCGCCACGATTGCACCCACAACGCTCAACGCAATCGCGACTTTTAGCGAGGTAAACAGGAAAGGGATCGACGAAGGCAGGCGCAATTTAAAAAACACCTGTGTCGGGCTTGCGGAGTAGGTGTGCATCTGATCGATCAGTATCGGCTCCGGAGAACGCAAGCCTTTCACCATACCAACGACGACCGGAAAGAAGCATAGGTACATGGAAATGACCGATTTTGGAAACAATCCCGTTATGCCGACGGACCCAAGCACTACGATAATCATGGGCGCTAACGCCAGTATCGGCACCGTCTGCGAGGCAATAATCCAGGGCATCAGACTTCGATCCAGAGTCGTGACATAGACGATCCCGATTGCCAGCGCGACCCCAAGCAGTGTTCCCAGCGCAAAGCCCAAAAGAGATGACGACAAGGTGATACCCGCGTGATACAGCAAGCTCCGCTTAGAGGTCACAGGCTTGTCCAGCACGGTTTTCTTGAGCTCGACAGCTACCTGGTGCGGGGACGGCAGTACCGGTCGCTCCATCCGCCAGGCATCTGCCGCAAGTCGCCCAAGATTCCAGTTAATGTCTTGTTTCTGATACCGGTCGATCAACTGCGTACTGTTGAGATAAACCGCTCCCGCATACCAAATCACCATCAGGCTGGCGACTAGGGTCAGAACNGGGAGAAACGAACCCTCACGACGCAGGCGGTCAATCATCGTCGTAACTATGCCCNGCCTTCAAGCCCTCGCGCACGCGATGAGCAATTTCCAGNAATTCNGGGGTCTCCCGAATATCAAGCGTCCGGTCTTTAGAGAAGTTACAGGGAATGACATCCATCACCTGCCCCGGTCTTGGCGACATGACGATCACTCGGGTAGAAAGGAATACCGCCTCGGGGATCGAATGCGTGACAAAAACGACAGTTTTNCNNGTCTTACGCCACAGTTCCAGCAATTGCTGATTGAGATGATCCCGGGTGATTTCATCCAAGGCNCCGAAAGGCTCATCCATCAGTAGCAGTTCNGGTTCAACGCTGAGNGCCCGAGCGATCGACACGCGTTGCTGCATTCCCCCGGACAACTGCCAGGGATACTTGTTTTCGAAACCAGTCAGATTGACCAATTCGAGATAACGGGCAGAGCGCGCTTCACGCTCATCCCGGCCGATCCCCATAATCTCGAGCGGCAGCATCACGTTACGGCGAACGGTCCGCCAGGGATATAGCGCCGGTGCTTGAAAGACGTAACCATAGGCCCGGTTTTGCCGGGCCTCGTCTGGACTTACTCCATTCACNAGAATCTCGCCGCTNGAGTGAGTTTCAAGATCCGCAATTACCCTGAGCAGGGTCGTTTTGCCGCATCCTGATGGGCCGATGAACGAGACAAATTCCCCGGGAGCGATATCGAGACCAATACCAGCCAACGCCTGCACCGGNCCATCGTCCGTACTGAACTCCAGCGACAAATCGCTGATGTGAACGACTGAAGATTCCGATTGCATTGGCTGATTCACTTAGGTTTACNGTTAATCAACCTAATCACCGCTGCGCTCGGCCTTGTCCAGAATGGCATGGAACATGACATTGGCTCCTGCCGTCGACCATTCGGGCTCGATATCTTCAACTTCATTGTGACTGATTCCGTCGATACAAGGAATAAATACCATCGAAGTCGGGGCTGCATGCGCAATGAAACAAGCGTCATGCCCCGCGCCGGTNACAATCTTCCGCGCGCTATAGCCACAAGATTGTGCGGCCCCATCGACTGCCGCTACGCAACTCGANTCAAAAGGTACCGGCGCATAGTAGAAAATCTGCTCCAGTTCAAAAGACAATCCACCCTGATCCGCAATACGCTGGACCCCTTCCCTGATGGTCTGATCCATCTGCGAGAGAATCTGGTCGTCAGGATGCCGAATATCGATCGTCAGGAACACACGGCCAGGAATCACATTCCGGGAGTTGGGATGCACATTCACCATGCCCACCGTGGCGCAGGCCAGGGGGGCATTTGCGAGACCGGTGTCATTCACCAGACTGATAACCCTCGCGGCTCCAAGTAGCGCGTCGTGGCGTCGATCCATCGGAGTGGGTCCCGCGTGGGATTCTGTGCCGGTCAATTCCAATTCATACCATCGCTGGCCCTGAGCGTCAGTGACCACCCCTATNTCTATCCCTTCCTCGACGAGTATCGGCCCTTGCTCAATGTGCGCCTCGAAATAGGCATGCAAGGGGCGCCCCATCGGCTGATCACCGGCATAACCGATCCGCTCAAGCTCCTGACCCATNGTCCGGCCCTCCGAATCGGCGCGAGATAAACCATATTCAAGATCATAGATGCCGGCAAATACACCNGATGCGACCATAGCCGGCGCGAAGCGGCTGCCTTCCTCATTGGTCCAACATGCTGCCTCGATGGGATATCGGGTCTGAATCCCGTGATCGTTCAGACTCCGAATCACTTCAAGCCCAGTCAACACGCCATAGACGCCGTCGAATCGACCTCCGGTCGGCTGAGTATCGAGATGACTCCCCGCAACAACCGGAGGCAAGTCAGGATCAGTCCCGGCGCGCTGCGCAAAGATGTTGCCCATCTGATCNACAGAGATTGAACATCCCGCCTCGCGACACCAGTGAACAAAAAGATCCCGGGCCTCACGGTCCAAATCAGTTAACGCCAGTCGGCAGGAACCCCCTTTATCAGTCGGTCCAATTTTCGCCATCTCCATCAGCGAATCCCAAAGGCGTCCCCCGTTGATCATCAGCGTCTCATCACCCATGCTCACNCCCNCCTCTGTCTAGTTTCTTTTGATTGATACTTTGCATGACTCACTAATTCAGATCGGTTAAAGGTCCGTAAGTCTCCGGACGCCGATCACGGAAAAACTGCCAGGTATCTCTCACCTGCCGGACCATGTCCATATCNACCTCATGAATCAGGAGTTCATCCTGGTCAGAACTGGCCTGCGCTTCGATCTGCCCTCTTGGGTTAACNAAATAACTTGAGCCNTAGAATTCGCCGATATTCCATGGGGCTTCAGTGCCGACCCGATTGATGGCTGCAATAAATACGCCGTTGGCCGCGGCTGAGGCCGGCTGCTCGAGTTCCCAAAGATACTGTGACAACCCTGCAACAGTGGCGGAGGGGTTAAAAATGATCTCAGCCCCCTTGAGCGCTAAAGCTCTCCAGCCTTCAGGGAAGTGGCGGTCGTAGCAGATATAGACCCCNATCCGGCCGTAGGCNGTATCNAATATCGGCCAGTCAGAAGCGCCCGGCTTGAAGAAGAACTTTTCCCAAAAGCCCGCGACGTGTGGCAGATGGGTTTTGCGGTACTTGCCGAGATAACTCCCGTCCGCATCGATAACTGCGGCAGTGTTGTAGTAAACGCCGGTCATCGCTTCTTCGTAAATCGGAACGATGATGACCATATTGTGCTTCTTGGCATATTCACGCATCAAAGATACCGTGTAGCCATCAGGGATCGCTTCTGCTGCCGCATACCATCTCGCATCCTGACTCGGACAGAAATAGGGCTGAGTAAAGACCTCCTGAAAACACAGAATCTGTACGCCCGCAGCGCCCGCCTTATCAATCAACGGTAGATGTGCCGCCAACATCGCATCACGGATCTGTTCAGGTGAATCCTCAGTAGACCCTTTAAGGCTCATTTGAATTAACCCGGATTTCAGCTTACTCATCGTTAACTCCTTCGGTTGGTGTATTCATCGAGTTATGCAGGTCTTAGGCTATTTTGTACAAGAGAATGGTCCAGGTTAAAGGTCCGTGCAGCAATTCAGGCGCGGGCCGCACCTTCATGGGAAATCAGGGGCTCGCTGAACTCGTTTTTGAGACCCAAGCCACGAACCAGAGCTTCTACTACCTCGGTCGTTGCAGTCTCATAGATTTCTGTATCGTAATCCTCAACAGCCGTCACCGCCTGAATCTGGGTTTCGAAATCCGCATAGGTTTGCGTTACGGCCCAGATCATAAAAAAAGCATGGGCGGGGTCTATCTTTGCCATTTGACCCTCTTGCTGCCATCTCCTAAACACACTGCCCTTTTCCTTCACCCAGCTACGGAGTTGGCCGCTCAGGTGTGCACCAATGAGGGGTGCTCCGCTGATGATCTCCATTGCGAACAGCCGCGAGGCTTCGGGATAGTGCCTCGAAAGTGAGAGCTTACGGCGAACGTACTGACGAATTGCTTCCTCAGGATTGCCATCAACGACGATGTCGCCCAAGGCCTCGAGCCACAGCTCAAGCACCTGCTCGATCACGACACGATAAAGGTCTTTCTTCGTCTTAAAGTAATAAAGGACGTTGCCCTTGGGAAGACCTGCCTCGCGCGCGATCTCATCTACCCGCGCACCGTCGTAACCTTTTCGCGAAAAGACTCCCGTCGCGGCACGGATGATCCTCTCTCGTTGGCGCTCTCCGATGCCACCGACACTGCCCGTTGCACGTGTCTCGCGCTGGTCCAAGGGCGAATGCTCCCGCAAAGTCTCCATAACGACGCCATTTTGAACCCCAATTGACCGAATGGTCAACTTTGCTTCGTCAGTCACACGGCCGCTGGATCGTTTATCACATCCCAGGATTTCTAATAATCTCTTCCTGCCGAAACCGGCTCATAGCATGAACCAAGAGAACCAGAATCACAATCGCACCCCCAATAATCGAGCGGATGCCAGGATTTTCCCCAATCACCAGCCAGACCCAGAATGGGCCGAGAACTGACTCTAGCAAACCCAGCATCGCCGCCTCCGGCGCGGGCAGATACCTCGGNCCAATGGTGATGAGGGTAATCGCAAGTGGCAGGAGAACCGCACCTCCAAGCACTAGCGCACCCCACTGTATTGGCTGCATTGGCGGGAAATCNGCGAAGANTACNCCNATCACACCAGCCGCAAGAAGCCCCACTGCCACGGCAGGAATCATGTTGAATTGTCGACGACCCCGCACGATAGCGAAACTCAGACCAAGGATAATGGCGTTCGCCAATGCCAGTGCATCACCAATCCACTGTGTACCCTTTGAGCCGCCACTGGCCAAAACAAGCAAACCTCCGGCAACGCAGGCAATCGCGACCTTCGTCGACCGGGTCACCGTTTCTCCAAAAAGTGTCCAGGAGAATAGTGCTGCGATCAACGGGGTACAGGCAAAGATNACCAACACATTTGCCACGCTCGTGTAGGAAAAGGACGCATAAAACGTCAGTGAGGCGCAGGTCTGAAGGCCTGCAAAAAAAAGACCCCACCAACCAAGTGCCTTAAAAGCCTTCGTAAAACCGCCGGAGATGAAAAGCGCGTATGCGATCAGAATTACCATTCCAGCGAGCAATCCGCGGCCACAAGCCAGCGTAAATGGATCAACCGCTGTCAGGCGGATTAATAGCGCATCTGGCGTAAACGCCAGCACACCGCCTAGCGTAAGCCAGAACCCCTTGCGATAGTCACTCGTCACCACCAACCCGTCGCCGCAATACCGGTTCTAATGAGTAAGGCCCAAGCTTAGCCATCCGTACCCTCCTGGTCGGCAATAAAGGCCTCGATCCCCTCAGGTGGAACCGCGCCAGCCTGAACCGCTTTCAGATGACCGCCCGGTGCATAGACAAGAAACGTTGGCGTCCCTTGAAGGGATTGGCCCGTCTGTTCGTGAAAGAACTGTGCTACGTCGGGCCCTTCGCCGATTAGATTAGGAAAGCGCGCGCCGTGCTCTTCTGCAAAAGCCCATGCCTCCATGATCCCTTCGGCACCATCTATTGAAATTCCAAGAACAGTCAAACGGCCGCCCTGATGTCGGTCATGGAGCCGTGCCTGACCGGACATCTCCCGCACGCATATGGGGCAACTCCAAGACCAGATCATCACCACGAGCCATTGGTCCGCAGGGACGTANTCGGAAAAATNGGCTTGCNTCCCTTCTAGATCGGTCAATCCNACCGCNGAGTNTGCCNNTTGGGTGGCGGATACCATAAACATNAAAGCAATNACCACACCCAAGGGCCGCCGGAGTTTGAATTTCATGTTGCTCCTACANCCCCTTCGTCNTCCTGCTTTTGTTTGACTAGAAGAATNCCCAGAACGACCAGTGTCATCCCGGCCACNGACTTAAGCGTCAAGGTCTCTCCAAAAAGCGGCCAGGCAATCAGTGCTGTAACCGGCGGCACCAGAAAAAAGAGGCTCGCCACTTGCGTTGCAGCCTTGGCGCGCACCANCAACCACAATACAGTCATCGCACCCAACGACANCACNACCACTAGCCAACCCAGGGCGAAAACGAACTCACCCGTCCAGTCAACTTGTCGGGACTCAAAAATTTCTGCCAACACAATCATCATCGTCGCAGCCGATACAAACTGAAGGAACGAGCCGCTAAGAAGATCCATCGAAGCGCAGAAACGTTTCTGATATAGCGTCCCAATGCTCATGCCGATAACCCCGACCACGCAAAACAGGACNCCAGTCANCGAGCTACTCGACTCCGAAAAATATCGTGAAGACACTAACGCGACTCCTAACGTACCCAATACGAATCCCACCCACTGNCGTGCACGTACAGACTCNGCCAGTATNGGGCCAATTAATATTGCCGTAAGAATGGGCTGCATTCCNACAATCAGAGCNCTGTCCCCAGCGGTGACACCCTGACTTATTCCGACATAAATTCCGCCAAGATACACGCCATGCACCAGCAATCCAACTGCCATTATGTGCCCGACCATCCGCCAACTCTNCGGCCACGCTGCNCNGCTTATCCACACGACAANNCCGAGAATCACCATGACCACAAAAAACCGTATTGCCAGAAACGTGGCCGGCTCCGCATAGGGGAGCCCCATCTTCGCGCCAATAAAGCCGGTGGCCCACAACACCACAAATAATGCAGGGGCGCCGGTAAATAAAAGACTGGCAGAATTTCCGGTAGAAGCGCTTTTTGCAGACAAACTCGTGTGTTCGATAAAATTACGGACCTGCGTAGTCTATTGCAACCTTTGCTCTCGTACAGGCGTAGCATGCGAGCGATTCCCTGGAATGACTGCTACTTAAAAATGAATACTGTTTTTGGATAACCAAAATGAGTGACAACCCTTTCGTCAACGCTGTAACAGCGGACACCTTTGCAAACGAAGTCATCGAAGCCTCCAAAACCTCTCCCGTCCTGGTCGATTTCTGGGCCGACTGGTGCGGACCCTGCAAAATGCTCATGCCTATCCTCGATAAACTCGCCCGAGAATATGGCGGCAAATTCCAGGTCGCTAAAGTCGATACCGAGCGTGAACAGGAACTGGCGACCGCCTATGGTGTTCGCAGCCTCCCAACGGTGAAGGTCTTTCGCGATGGCGTCGAGGTAGATGAGTTCATGGGCGCGCTGCCCGAAAGCGGTGTACGGGAAGTGATCGACCGTCACGTCGCCCGGCCTGCTGATAACCAGATCGCCAGCGCGGCATCGCTGGCTGACAATGGTGATCTTCTCGGTGCGATCTCACTGCTGTGCGACACACTCCCGACCGATCCGGACTATCTTAAGCTTCGCCTTGCCCTAGCCACACATCAGCTTGCAGCAGGTGAATCTACACAAGCGGCCGAAACCTTGCGAAATATTCCGCTGGCTTCGCTTCAGGAACCGGAAGTTAAACAACTTCGTGCGAGAGCAGAATTGGCGCTTAATACTGACTCTACGATGGATGTTAAGAGCNTCNGGGAGGCAGTGGAGAAATCACCNGACGATCTTCAGGCACGAATCGCTCTCGCCCACCAAATGATGCAGCATCCCGATCAGATAGAAGAAGCCGTGATGCAATTCCTGGAAATTGTCCGCCAAGGTCGCGGGAACGAGTTTGCCCAACAGGCGCGGTCTACTCTGGTTCAGATTTTTGAGAGNCTCGGCGCNCAGGANGANCGGGTNCGCCANTATNGGCGTGAACTGGCGCAGGCCTTGTATTAACCTCAGAGTCCTGACTAGCCCCGCGGATGGTGNCTGCTATGCAATGACTGAAGCCTGGCGCGGGCNACGTGAGTATAAATCTGTGTGGTCGAAAGATCGGCATGGCCCAGGAGCATCTGAACGCTGCGCAAATCGGCGCCATGATTTAGCAGATGGGTCGCGAAGGCATGTCGTAGCGAATGGGGGGAAAGCGTTGTATCGATCCCCGCTAGCGCAGTGTACCGCTTAATCAACTGCCAGAACGCCTGTCGAGTCATCGGTGTNCCGCGGCGGGTGATGAATACCGCCCCGTTTTTTTGTTCGCCTGAAAGTTCAGGCCGAGCCCGATCGAGATAGTTCCGTAACTGGCTGGTCGCTTCGTCCCCCAACGGTACGATTCGCTCTCTTCCTCCTTTCCCGGTCACCCGTACCAAGCCGGTCGTAAGGTCAAGTTCATTCAAAGCCAAGGTCACCAGTTCTGATACCCTGAGGCCACTGGCGTACATTGTCTCTAGCATCGCGCGGTCCCGAAGTCCGAGCGTGGTATCCCCAGGGGCCGCCAGTAACTTCTCTACGCTCGCTTCGGTGATGGCTTTCGGCAGCGGACGGCCAAGACTCGGTGAGCGGATGTCTGCTGTGGGATCGTCCTGAATCATTCCTTCGCGTAACAGGTAACGGTAAAACCGCCGCAATGTGGAAAGCCTGCGGGCAGATGATCGGGGGNTGAGGCCNTGTCGCACNTTGGCGGCGAGATAACCCAGCAGCTCGGCNCGGCTGGCAGTCTTGAGTCCTAGGCCTTTCTTTTGAAGCCACGTCTCGAATCCCGTCAGATCACTGCGATAAGCGCTCAAGGTGTTACCACTGAGCCCGGACTCCAGCCAGAGGGANTCCAGAAACTGTTCTGCGATTTCGGAGCCAATCACCTTTGCGCCCATCACTCTGAATTTCCTTCTGTGCGCCTTCGTTCAATCTGAGCAAGGCGGTAGCGAAGCTTCGCCTGCATCTTCGGCTCTGCTGAACCCCCCAGCAATCCTTTATATACCGNTGCAGCGTCCTCATACAGCGCCGCAGCTTCCAGCGCTTTTGCGGCCTGATAAAGCGCNCTTTTCTGCCAAAATNGATGCTGATCCCCTGAAAGCCGTGCTGATTCCAGAAAAAATGCAGCACCTCGGGCGTATTCTTCTAATCCCACCCACGACTGTGCTGACCAGTAAAACAATTCCCGCCGATGATTCGCGGTCCGAACCAAAGGGGCAATCACCTCAAACAAACCCAACGCTAATCGATGTTCTCCGATGAACTGCAGGTCGAACAGAATCTGCATCACCCGGTCTAGGCCTGCTGGCGTCATCTCATCAAGGCCGGATAGCCAGTCACCCAGTTGGCTCGCCCCCAACGCAGCGTTACCNCCCAGAACATGAATCCTTGCGGTGCGCACCGTCCACTCACCGAGATCGACCCCTGGAGCAGGCGTCTCAATACGCGCCTGCAGCTGTGCCGCAGAGGGTAGATCCTCGCGACCCAAAGCTTCATCTACCAGCAGCATCAGCGACTCGGCGCTGACCTCTTCCATATTGGCCGCGATACCGCTTTTACCAAACAACACCGGTATCAGTCCGGGTACANCCGCCTCGATCAGGTGCCTAATTAACCAACTATCTGAGGAGATGGGGATCCCCATAGCTTTTTCCTGCAAAAGCAAAGCCACAGCGAGCGAGCGCTGCCCCAGAGCATCCTCAGGACCGTAACGCCGCTGGTAGGTCCGGGCAACGTCGAGNGCAACGAGAGAAATCCCTTCGCGTGCGAGTAACAAATGAGCAATCTCNACATACGTCGTTAGGAGCTCTGTCTTCGCATCGATGCGTAGTAGGGCCGGCAGTTTGACCTCNCTTTGCGCTAACGACTCCAGGGCCAACGCGCGAGTACGGGTATGCTCTGGCAACTTTGCCACCTGCACGATTACCGCTGAGCGCAGCGCAAGTAACGCGTCGCCGTCGGCTGGAATCTTTAGCTGACCGATTTCAACCAGCGCCGTCGTCGCGGACACCAATTGGTTTTGCCAACGAGCAAAAATGCGCCAGAGTTTCCCCTCAATTGATGTCTCTTCACGTAGTAACCTTACCGCTTCNTCTGGCCTGCCTAGGGACAGCGCAATCAGTGCGCGCAGCAGCAGCCAAGAAGGTTGGTCTGGCGCAAATTCCGCCGTCAGCTGTTCNGCAAAAGTTGCAGCATCATAGAACCGGCCTTCATCGAAGTAGCTCAACACGATCCGCTGCCGAAGCTGTTGAACCGCACCGTCGCGTGAACCCTCGTCTACAAGGAGTTGTTGGAATANAGTACGGGCTCTTGCCGGATGACCTGTTCGAAGCAAAAGATCCCCAAGCCGCAAACCGATTTCAAGACGNAGGTCACCTTTTACACTTGCCAGGACATCCTGAAGTTCATCCTGGAGTTGTTCTGTTTGATTGCGTCGCTCAAGCAAATACCAACGCTGTCGTTGGCGTTCGGTTGCCGGAACANCGGAACTCAGTGGCAGGTCGTCAAGCAGATAGAGTCCGAGCTCATCAAGCCGTTTATCCCTCAGGTCAGCAAAGATTTCGTCTCCAAGCTCTAGCCGAAAGTTGACGGCAGGTGTGCGTTCTTCACCCCTCCTCGCTTTGCTCGCGGACGACAANGATNCTNCANTTGTCCCGAGAGTNTCAAAGTCAAGATCAAGGACGGGCGAGAATGGCTGACCAACAGTTGCGGGATAAGATTGAGTAGCNGCCGACGGCGCGTCGNGNAGTTGCTCANCAGTAATCGGCTGAGACTCGGTAACCCCTACGACCAGCAGGATCCATGAGGCTGCCAGCACCCAATTCCAGTGNCGCCCGTCCACCTTTGCAGGTTCATTTGGCCTGCCCCAGGGCGAAGCGGTCATGTGAATCGCACAAAGGCTGTTGCGGTATGTTGCGGGAATAAGTCCCGAGTCGCTGCGTTATTTGCGCCCGGTTACACAGGCATCGGCTTAAGTCAGTCGGGCGCGAATCAGGAAATTTTCTCTCGAATCCGGGCTGACTTCCCTGTGCGGCCGCGCAGGTAATAGAGCTTNGCCCGCCGCACAGCGCCTCGCCGGCGGACTTCGATCCCTGCAACAAGCGGGCTGTGGGTTTGAAAAACGCGCTCTACGCCTTCACCGTAGGAGATTTTTCTGACCGTGAACGATGAATTTAGGCCACGATTTTTTCGCGCAATGACGACGCCCTCAAAAGCCTGAAGCCGCTCCCGGGAACCCTCCTTTACCTTGACCTGCACGCGAATCGTATCGCCAGGCGCAAATTCGGGGATATCACTTTTAATCTGCTCGCTATCGAGCTGCTCGATAATGTTGGTCATCACGAACTCTCCTGTCCTTTTAATTGTTCCTTAAATTCATCCAGAAGAAGACTTTCTTCTTCACTCAACTGTCTCTTTTCCAACAAGTCAGGTCGCCGCAGCCAGGTCTGTCCTAAAGCCTGNCTTAANCGCCAACGGCGGATCTCATTGTGATTTCCACCGAGCAGCGTTTGCGGCACCGTTCTCCCTTCAAATTTCTCGGGCCGTGTGTAATGCGGCCAATCCAGCAATCCGACACTGAAAGAATCCGTTTTGGCCGATTCTTCGTTGCCCAGGACGCCAGGCAGGAATCTCACCAACGCTTCTATCAGAACCATCGCGGGCAGNTCCCCTCCTGCTACCACGTAGTCTCCAATGGACAACTCCTCGTCTACCTCTGCGTCGAGGAGTCTCTGGTCGATCCCCTCGTATCTACCGGCCAGCAGCACCAACGCGGGTTCGGCCGCTAACCTCTCAACTGTCCCCTGGTCCAAAGGCCTTCCCTGTGGGCTCANACCGATAACTCTCCCCTGACCGGCCAATCGCGCGTCGCGGATCGCCGCCGCAAGCGGGGGCGCCTGCATGACCATTCCGGGACCGCCGCCGTAGGGTCGATCGTCTACGCGGCGGTAGTTATCCTCACAATAATCACGCGGGTCCCAGAAGTTTAACTCCAAAATCGAGCGCTCTAGCGCAATCCTCGCTACGCCAAAATCTCCAACNGTCCTCACCAGCATTGGAAAAATGCTGACAATATCTATGCGCATGGCTCATAACCCGGACATTTTCAAAACTGCGTATCCCAGTCAACCAAAATTCGACCGAGTTCAAGGTCCACCTCATGTACTGTGTTTGGAATATAAGGGATCAACCGATCCCTGTCGGACTTCACCACCAATACGTCGTTAGCNCCTGTCTCCATAAGGTGATCAACTTTACCCAGCAGTTCNCCTTCAAGATTGATTACCGTGAGNCCTCTCAACTGGTACCAGTAAAACTCGCCTTCTGAGGCAGGTGGCAGCCATGTCGACCAGACTGCGATCTTCATTCCCACCAGCGCCATCGCCTCATCTCGACCGGTACAATTTTCAAGATGCGCGATTACGCCTTTACCGTGCCGCTGTCCCGTCAGCACTGCTACTTCTTTCCAGCCACCCTCCTGGTCTAAAAGCCATCTCGGGTAGTCGAGAATACCGCCCCGGTCCCGAGAATAATCAAAGACTTTGACCCATCCTTTGACTCCGAAAACGCCATTAATCTGGCCGAGGAGCAGAGGTTTTCCGTCTTGATCAGACATGACGGCCTGGCATCAAGTCGAATCCGGATATGAAATTCAGATGCCGCCTGCCCTTGATCGGATCGGGAAGTCTTTATGGTTTCACGGGTTCAGAAAAGATGCTACCCGCTCAGAGGGCTGAGCCCCCTTACTGATCCAATACTGCGCGCGCTCATGATCCAGTCGCAAAGACTCTTCACCCTTGGCAGCCATTGGATTGAAAAACCCAATACGCTCAATAAACCTGCCACGGGGTTGCCGACGCCGGTCAGAGACGACAATTGAATAAAAAGGCCGCTTTTTTGAGCCGCCGCGGGCAAGCCGAATGGTCACCATTTGTACAATCCTCTAATAATTCGCCAAACCANTCAATTTTAACATAGAAATTCCCCCCNACAGGCGCAACTACAACCTTATTGCATCATCGATGGGCCGCCTCCGGGAAAACCTCCTCCTTTGAGCTGCCCCATCAACTTCGCCATTCCCCCTTTGCCCTTCATCTTTTTCATCATTTTCTGCATCTGTGTNAACTGCTTTAGNAGTCGATTAACCTCCTGAACCTGAGTTCCTGAGCCCGCTGCAATGCGCCGTTTCCGCGAACCCTTGATGACAGCTGGGAACGCGCGCTCACCAGGCGTCATGGAGTTAATCATTGCGATCAACCGGCCGGTCTCACCGCCCCCCATCTGAGCGCGAGCAGCTTGAGGTACTGCAGACATGCCCGGAATCTTATCCATCAAACTGCCGAGACCNCCCATTTTTTCAACCTCGAACAACTGGTCACGAAAATCCTCAAGATCAAAGCCTTTGCCCTTTTTGAGCTTNTGCGAAATTTTCTGGGCTTTTTCCTGATCTACACTGCGCTGGACCTCTTCGACGAGCCCCACCACATCACCCATCCCAAGAATCCGGGATGCGACACGTTCTGGATGAAAGGGCTCGAGNGCAGATGAATCCTCTCCGATGCCGAGNAACTTGATAGGCTTTCCCGTCANCTCTCTTACCGAAAGCGCCGCACCCCCCCGGGCATCACCATCTGTTTTTGTCAAGATCACGCCAGTCAGTCCCAGGGCATCATTGAACGCGNCGGCACTAGTAACNGCGTCTTGGCCTGTCATGCTGTCCACCACGAAAAGTGTCTCCACTGGGTCAACTGTCGCATGCAGCGCTTTGAGCTCGGTCATCATTTCATCGTCAACATGGAGCCGGCCCGCAGTGTCGATAATGACGACATCGTCTGAACGTACCCGCGCCTGCGAAAGTGCATNCTGCGCGATCGCCACCGGTTCTACCCCTTCGGATAGGAAGNCCNCCCCGGNTTGTTCTGCTAGTTGTGCAAGCTGCTCAATTGCTGCGGGTCGGTATACATCTACACTGCACAACAGCACTTGCTTCTTCTGACGCTCTNGAAGAAAGCGGGCAAGCTTTGCCGCAGTCGTCGTCTTTCCGGCGCCCTGAAGCCCAGCAAGCAGNATGACTGCCGGCGGACTGGTGGCCAGGTTTAACTCTTCGTTCTGAGCCCCCATCAGCGCGACGAGTTCATCATGGACTACCTTAATTACGGCTTGACCGGGGCTGAGGCTCTCCAAAACTGCCTCGCCCACAGCCTTCTCCCGCACTCGGTCCAGGAAACTGCGGACCACCGGCAACGCCACGTCCGCCTCCAACAACGCGATGCGAACTTCGCGTAACGCTTCGCCAATGTTGTCCTCGGTAAGCCGGCCTCGTCCGGTCAAACCTTTAAAAGTCGCTGTTAACCGATCACCTAACTGGGAAAACATTTACTNGATCTCTTTGCTGGGTTGTGTTGTCGCCCGAGAGGTTTACCCCTCGATGGCCATNTGGTTTAGGCTAAAATCAANGTTTAGTCNAAGNATGGACGCATGATTTTACACTTTGGCCTAATTCTTAGGTTAAGCGCGCCCGATCAGCCACCTGCAACCCCGCCTGATCATGACCAGTATCTTTAGTCTTACGGCAATGCTTCTTTATGCAGGCGCTTGGATCGCCTTGCTCCGAACGCTTTCTGCTGACGGACCCCGAGACCGGGTCGGGACATTTGACGGCCTGCTTGGCTACCTCGCNGTGATGGCCCACGGCCTGGTTTTGATTCCAGCCTTTTTTCTGGGTGGACACCCGAATCTCCCTCTCGGGAGCACATTTTCACTGATCGCACTGATTATTGCGGCTCTCTTTTTGGCTGTTCGGCTTTTCCAGCCGATCCAAGGCCTTGGAGTGTTGATATTTCCGTTTGCATTTACCGGCGTTGTCTTTGGATGGTTGCTACCNGGCCCGACCTACGCCGCAAAACTACACGGCGCCACCAGCCTCTTTCATCTCTTGGGCGCCGGCCTTGCCTGCGCATTACTGAGTCTCTCGTTGGCTCAGGCATTGCTACTACATTTTCACGATCGTGATCTGAAACGAAAACGTGCCGGTGGGTTTTTCAAGTCTTTCCCGCCAATTCAAACCATGGAAAACGTGCTGTTCCAGATGGTTTATCTGGGATTCGGNTTGCTGACANTGACTCTGCTGAGCGGCGCCCTGTCTTCGGGGCAGATGTTCGGCCAGGTACTGCTGTTCAATCATCACACGATCCTCGCGTTACTGGCCTGGATGAGCCTCGCTGCTCTGGTGCTNGGCAGGATATTGCTGGGCTGGCGGGGCCGAGCAGCGGTGCTGTGGACCGGTCTCGGATTTTTCCTGCTNGCGACCGGATACTTCGGAACACGATTTGTTTTGGAAATCCTACTGGCGNCCTAGGGGTACCAAGAAANTCCCGGATTTAAATTCCGAGTCGATCCANAAAGCCGTACCAACCGACNGACGCTGACAANAACCACGGTTTGCCATAGTAAAGCGGGCGGGTCCGNAACGGTAGATCTGAAAGGACGCTCCGCCCCTCTTCGCGACCAAGCACCTGNTGGCCGAGTCGGGTCCCAAAATAGCTCGCTAACGCTACGCCTGAACCGCAGTAGCCCATCGAGTACCAGATTCCGTCGTGACATCCCAGATGCGGCATATGCTGAAAGGTCCACCCCACAAAACCCATCCACGAGTGGCTTACTTTGGCATCTCGAAGTTGCGGGAAAATGGCCGTCATATGATCGTGGAGCCGGGGAGCACTCACCCGGGGGTCGGTTTCGCTGAGCGATACCCGGCCGCCGAAAAGTATCCGGCGTCCATCCGGAGATAACCGGTAATAGACCACAACCCGTCGTGTGTCGACGATCATGCGATTGCCGGGAATCAGTGACCGAGCGACCGTTTCACCAAGGTCTTCTGTAGCGATCATGTAAGTCCCGATCGGAAAAACGCGACGCTGCTGCCAAGGTGTCAGTCGGCTGGTGTATCCGCTGGTGGCAATCACCACCTCGCCGGCTCGCACACGTCCCCGGTCTGTCTCAACCACAAAACCCTCTCGATCGCCGCTGCGCTCAATGGCTGTAACTCGGGTATGGCCAACGACAGTGACACCGCTCTCTTGCGCACGGGCAAGAATCCCTTGGTGATAAGCGGCCGGGTCGACGGCGGCATGCTGACACTGCACCACACCCCCGTGATAAAACTCAGTGTCGATTTCTTTGGGTTGATCCGCCCGGGGCACCAGAAATGCCTCCATCTCGAGACCCGGAGGTTGAGACTCAAGTTTACGAGCAAGCTGATCGTAGTGACGAGGTGTATGCGCACCAAAGAAACGTCCGCAGACACGGTAGTCACAATCTATGTTCTCCTCCCGGATGAACTCACCGATCCATGACAACGCCCGCTGGCCTTCACGATGCACCTCATAGGCCGTCTCGCGACCGTGTTCTTTTTCCAACGCAGCGAAGTCTGGCTTGATCCCTGTCCCGATTTGCCCGCCATTTCTTGAACTACATCCCCATCCGGGCTCGGCGGCATCAACCACGAGCGTTGAGCGGCCACCTCGGGCTGTTTGTAGTGCGGCACACAAACCGGTATAGCCCGATCCCACGATCAAGACGTCAGTACTTGCCGGCAAATGCGGTGGATCCTCTTTGGATCTTGGTGTCCGCTCCCACCAGAAGGGGTGCTCGCGCAGATCGGAAGAAAGCAGACGACTTGAATCTCTTTTCATCTAAGACTCCCGCTAGCCGGAAAATTCACTGACCTGATACGTTGCCCCGTCCAGCCATGCCGGCGAAATTTCGACTCCCCACCCAGGCTGATCACTGACCGTCACCTTTCCGTCCGTTACCGTAAAAGGTGATTCCACAAAAAGCCCGTCCTGCCAAGGGTAATAGTCTACGCCTTCAATTGAGAACTCGAGATACTTCCCCGCGTTAGGGATCGCTCTTAAAAGATGCATAGTGAAAAGCGTCACCATAGAAAGGTTAGCGCAGTGCGGCGTACACGGCAGTCCGGCTTCAGCCGCCATGGCGGCCACCTTCATGGCACGCAGCATCCCGCCAACATAACAGACATCGGGCTGCACAATATCGACCGCGGGCAACTCAATCATACGTCTCCAAGTAGAAAGATCGCAGTCCTGTTCTCCGCCTGTGACGTCGAGTGACAGTACTTCCGTCACCTGCTGCGTCTGTTCAAGTTCCCAGTACGGGCACGGCTCTTCAAAATGCTCAACACCGCAGTCCTCGAGCAGTTGTCCAACCGCGATTGCCCGCTGTGGCGAAAATCCGCTATTGGCATCGACCAGGAGAGAAACCTCATCTCCCAGTCCATGTCGGACCGCCGGGACAATCGCCTCGGTTCGTCCGGGCCACTCATCAATATCACGACCACACTCCGCGCCAACACGGAACTTGAACGCATCAAAGCCGAATTCATCCCGCAGCCGATCCAAACGTTCACACTCGGCTTCTGGGGTAATGTCCCGTCGCATGCTAGATCCATAGGTGCGCAAACGACCAGGGGTGCCCCCGAGCACTTCACAAACACTCTTACCCTGTTTCTTGCCCTGCCTATCCCAAAGCGCCGTCTCGAGCCCAGCAAGTGCCCGTCGAAGATAAGATCCGGGGAACTTGTGCTCGCGCTCGGGAATGATCTGTACCAACGAGGTGATATCGTCAGCAGATTCACCTAGAGACCAGGGTGCTATCTGACGATGCAGTATCTGCGCTGTGATGTCTGAGTTATAGGGTGATACCTGTCCCCATCCAACGCCTCCATCACGACAACTGACCCTTACAAATGACAGGTACTCGCGGCTAAAGGTTTCGATACGTTCAATGATCGAACTGTCGTCAGAGTCCGGCATCAGCAATCCTTGACTTCACTTCCAATTGGTCAAGGTTATATTTTGGCCGAAACTGCCGGCAATGCCTATGCTCCCCAGACAGCGAAGCCCGTTTGCCCAAGGACACCCACATGGTTCACAAGAGATCCCTTTAAAATAATGGGGAAGTCGCGCGCCCTTTGATTAAATTGCCGATCACTCTAGTTCATATAAACGGATAGGCCTTTCTTTGCTTGATAACAGTCGACCAACCCCGCAACACCGTCTTGCCGGAGTTCTGCTCCTCGTTATGATTGTCGCATCTGTGCTCTCGGGCTTCGGCCTTTCGGACTTCCTGTGGGTGTCTGGATTCAGTGCCCTCTCGGCTCTAGTCCTACTCTGGTCGCGTAACCGACGAGCTCAACGCATCCAATGCTTCGTTTTTGTGGCAATTGGC
>NHDO01000074.1 GCA_002171735.1 Proteobacteria bacterium TMED61
ATTAAGCAGATTCTAAGAAGGCGCAGGTTGACCAAGGCCGGAATCTATGTGGATCAACAGTGTCGGTTGGTATCCTATGGCGCGCGTTCTGGTGTGTGGAGTATTGTCCCTGAAGTATTGACCTCCACCAGCGTCGTGTATTCGGCGGGGGTGGGCAATAACATCGCCTGGGACCTCTCGATGATCGAGCGTCATGGCGTTGAACTGCATGCTTTCGATCCCACACCACGTTCGGTCCGTTGGATTCGTGAGCAGAAACTTCCACCACAGTTTCATTTTCACCCCCTAGGAATTGGCACTGTTGATGGCGACCAGGCGTTCTCCGAGCCAAAACGGGAGGACAAGTTCAACTACACACGTGCAGATTTCGGGAACCCAAGCGAGGAAGTTGTGCATTGTGAAGTCAGAAGGCTGAGCAGCCTGCAGCGGGAGCTGGGTCATCAGGAGATCGATATTCTAAAGATGGATATTGAGGGAGAAGAGATGTCGGTACTGCCCGACATGCTTGCCTCAGGGTTGCTTCCAGGCCAGCTGCTCGTTGAATTTCACTACAACTATCCACAGATCCCATTCAGCCATTTCTTGTTATTGGTCTCACAGTTATGGAAAAACGGTTATCGCATCTTTCATATTTCAGAACGTGGTTATGAGTTTGGATTCATTCATCGGCGGTTGATTGCTGGAGACCAAACATGACTGAAAGAGGTCGTATTTGAGATTGAGGACGGACGGATCTGCCGGTATCGTGAAACAGCAGTAAACAGGAGAAAGTCATGAATGTGCTCAAAACCAGTGAACTAGTGACCGTGCGCCAGCATGGAGCGATGGAGCACACCACGCCGCCGTGCGACCTCGATGAGGTGCGTAACTATCGTCTTGCCCGGATTCAAGAAGAATTGGTACGCCAGGATCTTGCTGGAATTATTCTCTATGATCAGCTGAACACGCGCTATGCGACCGATGCGACCAATATGCAGATCTGGTGCTCGCATAACGAGGCGCGTTACGTGTACGTGCCTGCAAACAGCGAAGCCGTGATTTTTGAGTATGGCGGCAAAAACCTGTTGTCAGAGGGTTTGCCGGGAATTGATCGAACCGTCAAGCCGATCTCTTTTTTTTATATGTCTGCCGGTCAGCATGTTGCGGAGCGGGCCAAACAATGGGCCGTTCAGATGGACTCCATTATTCGTGAACACAGTGGGGGTAATCGGCGTATCGCGATTGACCGACTGGCCCCTGTGGGAATTCAGGAGATGGAGGCATTGGGATACGAGGTACACGACGGTTTCGGCGTGATGGAAAAAGCACGTGAGATAAAAAGCGCAGGTGAAATTACGCTGATGCGTAAATCCATCGAGGTCTGTGAACAGGCAATACAACAGATGCGCGAAGCCATGAAACCGGGGATCACTGAAAACGCGCTCTGGGCGGAACTGCATCACGGCAATATTGCGGGTGGCGGGGAATGGATTGAAACCAGGTTGCTCTCGTCAGGTCCGCGTACCAACCCGTGGTTTCGGGAATGCTCAATGCGTCCCATTGAAAAAGGGGATATGGTCAGTTTTGATACCGACCTTGTGGGCCCTTATGGCTACTGTTGCGACATGTCGCGGTCATGGATCTGTGACGCCGAACCCGATGATGAGCAGAGAAGGTTATACGCAGCAGCCTACGAGCAGATTAAACGCAACACGGAGCTGCTGAAGCCGGGGCTGGGATACCGGGAACTCACCGAAAAGCTCCATCCGATGGCCGACGAATATGTGGCGGGTCGATATGGGGTCGCCATGCACGGTGTGGGTCTTTGTGACGAAGCGCCAGCAATATACTACCCGCAGGATTATGAGGAGGTGGGCTATGACGGTGTCTTTGAGGAAGGCATGGTGCTCTGCGTAGAGGCTCTGATCGGTGTCCAGGGCGGCAAAGAATGCGTCAAGCTTGAGGAGCAGGTGTTGATTACGGCAGATGGGCATGAGCAGTTGACCACCTACGCCCTGGAAGATCATTGGGTTTGATTTTGGATCCGTGCTCACAAGGACGTCCGAATAAAGAGTGTCGATGATTTCTAAAGAGCTGGTCGAAACTTATCAGCAAGACGGTGTGGCCTGTCTTCGAGATGTCATCTCGAAGAAGTGGCTGGCACTTGCCAGTGAAGGCATTAACCAGAACCTCAAAAACCCAGGCCGGTTTTTCAGAGACCATACGCCTGCCGGCTCCTCGAGCCGTTACGTTTTTGAATATTGGACCTGGCCTCAAACGCCTCAGTTTGAGCAAGTCATCATGAATTCACCTGTGGGTGAAATTGCGGGCACGTTGATGCGGGCAAACCATGTCCATATGGTCATGGATAACTGGTTTATGCGTGAAGCGGGCGCCCGAAATGGCGCTCCCTGGCACCACGATGAGCCCTACTTTGATTTCGAGGGGACGCTTTGTATTGTGTGGATTCCTCTTGAGCGGGCGCCGGTTGAAGATGGGCTAACGTTTATCCGTGGGTCTCATCGTTGGGGGCAGCTCTATGTGGCGCCCGAGTTCAGTGAGAATGTGCCCTTCAACTGTGAGGGAAGTGCGTATCAGACCGTTCCTGATATCGACGCACATCCCGAAGATTACGAATTTCTCTCGTGGGATGTCGATGTAGGTGACTGCCTTGTCTTTGATTTCAGAACCCTGCACTGTGTGACGAACAAACAGAAGTCGGCTCAGGAAACCCAGCGTCGCGTTACCTTCCGATTTGGTGCCGACGACACGGTTTTTTCCCCGCGTGGCAAATGGACAGAGGAAACCTCCGCTTATCTGATGGAATTCGGCCAGAAGCCCGAGAGCCCGATCGATTGTAAATTGATGCCAAAGGTTTGGGGCCGTACCCTGACGTGGCGATGACAGCGGGAAACGCTTTCCAAGCGGCGGAGCGATGACGAATCCTATGAACGTTCTCTTTTTGATGGCGGATCAACTCGCGCCACACTTCCTGCCGGCCTATGGTCATCCGGTAGTGAAGACGCCAAGGCTTGACGAGATTGCGAACAACGGTGTCGTTTTTGATTCCCATTACTCGAATTCACCGCTGTGTGTGCCCGCCCGGGCGGGTTTGATGACGGGCCGGATGCCGTCCGCGATTGACTGTTTTGACAGCGGTTGTGATTACCCGTTCTCTGTCCCGACGCTAGCGCATTACCTGCGGGCCGGTGGCTATGAGACCGTGCAAACTGGCAAAGCTCACTTTATCGGTCCGGATCAGCTTCACGGCCTTGAAAAGAGGCTCACGACTGATATCTGCCCGTCAGACAACTGCTGGTATGGGATCTGGGATGACCCCGATCGGATTCTTGACTGGTTTCATACGTTGGGAAATGTTGTGACTGCAGGGATTGCCGAGCGTTCCAGCCAGCAGGATCACGACTTTGATGCGGCCCATACCGCGGTCCGCTGGCTTTATGACTATGCCCGCAGTCCTGAGCAGCGGCCTTTTTTTCTAAAGGTCTCTTTTAGTCATCCACATGATCCGTATGTCACCCCACCAGCATATTGGGATCGATACCGGGATGACGAGATCGACATGCCGGTAACCCCCAATATTCCGCTACCAGACCGGGACCGCCATGGCCAGTGGTTATATCGGCACTATGACCGGGGGGAATACGACGTCACCGAAGAGCATATCCGGCGGGCCCGGCATGGTTACTACGGCTCCATCTCGTTGGTGGATGACCTTGTAGGTCAGGTGATGGATGCCCTGGTGTCGGCGCGGCTCGACCAGAACACGATTGTTGTGTTCACGGCCGACCATGGCGACATGCTGGGAGAGCGCGGTGCCTGGTACAAGATGAGTTTTTACGAGCGCTCCTGCCGTGTTCCGCTGATGATATCGGTCCCTGGTGAGGCTGGCGGTCGGCGTGTGACTCAGTGCACGTCACTCATAGACCTAATGCCCACGTTGCTCGATCTGACGCTCGATCAGGGCTGCGCCGATCTGGTGGAGCCCATTGAAGGGCGCAGTCTGATGAGCCTCATGAGTGGCAACACTGACTCATGGGCAGATGAAACCCGGGCCGAGATTTTGTTTGAAGGCGTCAACGCTCCTGGGCTTATGATTCGTCGCGGTGCAAGAAAATACGTGCACTGGGAAGGTCTTCCCTGCACTCTTTTTGATCTTGAGTCTGATCCCGAAGAAATTAATAATCTGATCGACGATCCCGCGCACGCAGACGAGGTTGCCGACTTCGAACATCAGGTCCAGCACGACTGGCCACTCACAGAATTAACCGAGCGGGTGCTCCTCAAGCAGCGACGAAATGCTCTGGTACACCGGGCATTGATGACAGGGCAGCGAACGCCGTTTGATTTTCAGCCCTTTGATGATGCTTCAAAAAGATTCTATCGAGGTCATGGCAATTGGCATGAGGCAGAGGCTAGAGACTTTCTGAGATTTGATCTTGCCAAAGACGAGTAAGCTGTTGACTTGGCGGGTGAGGCATAATCTTCGGGTTGTGCCGATCAGACCGAAAGAAGGGAAAAAGAATGGCCATTGAGGATTTCTTTAACGAAAAAACCATTATTGACTTGAGTTTTTTCAATTTTCGTAATTCGGTCACCGCGGCCTATTTCGCCAATGAAAAACTGGAGATCTAGGCAGATCGAGAAAGAAATCGAAGAGCATCTCAAAAACCGTGGGCCGTCGGATAAGAGCACTTCATGAGTGGGATGATAAGTTTTAAAGGAAAAAGAGGGGGCGAGGTTTAGTGACGGATCATTCATGGATAGCACAGAGGCTGTCAGGGGATGGACTGCCAATCATTATTGATGGCGGGATGGGAACTGAGCTTGAGAAGTCCGGTGTTCCAATGGATGGCAAGGTCTGGAGTGCGCGCGCCATGCTGTCTCATCCCGAGATGGTTCGCGGTGTGCACGAGCGCTATATCCAGGCAGGTGCGGAGGCCATTATCACCAATACCTTCTCTTCTGCTCGACACATGCTTGAGCCCGGGGGCTTGGGACTCGAAGTACGCAATATCAATCGTAAGGCGGTTGAACTTGCCTGTGAGGCTCGCAATACAGCAGCAAAGTCTCCGGTCGCGCTGGTAGGTTCTATTTGTGAGTGGGCGCACGACGAGCATCCCACCTGGAACTCGCCTGAAGTTGTTGGTCGGGCTGCGGCGGAACAGGCCGAAATTCTTGCCGAGGCCGGAGTCGATATTCTGGCTGTGGAAATGTGTGAGCGGGTGGAATTGTCTGATGCGGTTACCGAGGCAGTGATGAGTATTGGACTGCCGGTTTGGCTGGGTGTCAGTGCGCGCCGTCACCGGGATCAGGACCACTTATCTGCGTTCGGCTACCCGGAGCGCGACTTTGAAGAACTGGTGCGGGCGATCTCCAAATTTTCCGTTGATCTGATCAATGTGATGCACACACCGGTGTCGGATGTGCCAGGTGCGATTGAGGTTGTGCGCAGCTACTGGAAGGGGCCCGTGGGAGTTTATCCCGAGTCCGGAGAATTCATGATGCCCAATTGGGATTTTGTAGACGTCATCGAGCCCTCGGTGCTGGCGGAGAATGCGGTTACATGGGCAAAAGACGGTATCCGGCTGATTGGGGGCTGCTGCGGTCTTGGCCCGGCCCACATCGAGGCGGTATCCCGTGCGCTAAGGTCGTAAGCGCCGTTTCGGCTGNGNNNCGCAAGCGGTAGCCAAACTCAGTCAGNCGTNTTTATCCACTCNATTACATGATCCTGCAACTCGTCTTCATGAACGTATACTTCTGAAATAACTTTTCCGGCGACCTTAAGTGAATCCATATCGAGCCAAGGNNNACGNTTTTCATGCTTGAGACGATAAGCGCAGGTCGTGGGCATGATGTCAAGAATGGATAGGTCTNTGGGGGACANCTTTACNCATTCAGTTTTGATAGTGCATCGGTTGTCGTAGTCGGTACATCGGCAGGTTTNGGTATCAAGGTAACGGCAGACGACGTTGGTGTAGTGGACCTTGCCACTATCTTCATCCTCCAACTTTACAACGCAGCAGCGGCCGCACCCATCGCANAGCGCTTCCCACTCGGCGGGATCAAGAGACAAAAGAGGACTAGTCATGCTAAAAATTCTTACTGAAAGTGAACATTCTGCATCACCGGGCTATGAAATTGAAGCAGATGATGTTTGAGGCAAGGCCAGAGATATGAAAGCGCAAGACAGCAGGCAGTTGGTCCTCGCGCTTCATGATATCTGGAACAGCGGTAATGTTGACGAGATTCCAAATGTTTATGCCGTCGACTGTACGGTGCACTGGGCCAAGGGTTGGGGCCCCGAGTCGCGGGGACACTCTCAGATCAAGGATGCCATCCTTCATACCCGAAGGGTATTTCCCGATTGGCATGAGGACGTGCTCGATATGGTGGTCACCTTCGATAAAGTGGTTACGCGCTACTGCTCAACCGGGACTCAGCATGGGGAGTATCTTGGAATCGCGCCAACCGGTCGAAAAGTCGCCTTTGAGGAGATCTCTATCTATCGTATCCACCAATCTCGGGTAGTTGAGCAGTGGTGTCTGGGAGATGATCTGCATTGCATCGAACAGCTTAACTCCGGAGCGGATCCACATTCCGGATAACCTAAAGACCAGGATACGCTGATGAATTCCGATATGCGAAAACTGGCAATTCTTCTAATGATCGCGAGTTCTGTAGTGATCAGTTTTTCCGGTCTGATCGTCCGCCTGTTGGAAGTAGGTCCCCTGGTAATGAACTTTTATCGCGGGCTGTTTCTGATGTGTGCAGTGATAGTTTTGTTGGTCGTGCGCTACCGTGGCGCCACGGTGATCCGCGTTATTGGTGTGGGGTGGCCTGGACTGATTGCCGGGATCATGCTGGCAGGTGCGGCCATGACGTTTCTGCAGTCACTTACGCACACAACCGTTGCCAATACGCTTTTTTTGCTAGGCGCAATTCCCTTTGTGACAGCGGCTCTTGCCTGGGCATTCCTTAAGGAGCGCCCCAGCTCAGCAACACTGGTGACGATGATCATTGCTTTTGTCGGGATCGTTATCATGATCGGAGAGGGGTTCGCTATCGGCTCGATCTATGGCAATCTGATGGCCTTGCTGACTACGCTGTTTTTTTCGATCTATGCGGTACTGGTGCGTCACAATCGCCAGGTCGATATGTTGCCCGCCATCCTCATCTCGACAGTCATTATCATGATAGCGGTTGCACTAATGCGTCAGGGCCATCTCGAGATTTCTCGCCAGGACCTGTTGCTTTGCCTGCTTTGGGGTGGAGTGATGTCTGGCTTTACCAGTGCCTGTTTCATCGTCGCTTCGAGGCATATTATTGCTGCTGAAGTCACCATCTTCATGTTGCTGGAGTCCGCGTTGGCACCCATTTGGGTATGGTTGTTTGTTAACGAAATCCCATCTCGGTGGACCCTGGTCGGAGGTGCTCTGGTGATTTCTGCTGTGTTGGGGCGAACGTTTGCTGAGTTGCGATCCCGTGGCGTATCTGGCAGTTTCCGCTGAGATATATCAACCAACCTGGGGAGGATCAGCAAGCCGTCAGGCAGGCATTTGGTGAATGACGCCTTTCTCCTCGCCGACCACTCGGGTTTGGCGCATCCTGCGGCGCCAACGGCTGGCGTCATAGCCGGTACCCCGGTGAAGCAGGCAACGGTTATCCCAGATGACGGTTTGCCCCGGCTCCCACGAGTGGCGAAGTATTTGCTCGGGTTCGGTTGTGTGTTCCAGCAGCATGTCGAGCAGTTCGCGGCTTTGGGTTCCGGACATCCCAACGACCGATCGCGCATGCGAGCCAATATAGAAATTCTTGAGCCCGTTTTCTGGGTTGACGCGCACCAGAGGGTGCATCACTGGCGGCAGTGATGCCGCATGATTGGGATTGACGGGAGCGACTGTGCTGCGGGAGAAAACATAGTCGTGAATGACATGCAATGAGGCGATATGCTGCTTCTGATCCCGGGATAAACGGCGGTATCCTGAGCGCATGCTGACAAATTCGGTTTCTCCCCCAGTGGGCGGCACTTCATAGGCATGCAGGATGGAGACGAATGAGGGTGTCTCGCGGAACGAAGAATCAGAGTGCCACAGTTGATTGCCGCTCTGGTAACGGGCATTAACGCCGTCCTGCAGGTTACCATCATCCTTCACGTTGCCAACGGTACCGAAGTAACTTATCTCGCCAGTGCTTCCAAAACGCACATGTTCGGCTTCGGGCTCACCAAGCAGGTGGGTGAACCCAAGCTGTTTCTCATCGTTCATGTCCTGATCGGGAAAACACAGCAAGGAGTAGTCGTCGATTGCGCGCCGCAGCGATGCGAGCGTGTTGGCATTCATCACACCACTCAGCGTCACGTCCGTGATGCGCGCCCCGAAATTCCCGTGTAGCGGTTGTATCTGCACGCGGTTTCTCAATGCCTCGAATAGTCGGATATCGAATAGCCGGAAAATGCCGTGCGCCGCATCTCCCGACGGTATCCGTGGTAGTCATTCACTGCATAGTGCTGCGTGGAAAAGTTGTCCCAGATGGCCACCATGCCTTCAGACCAGCGCAGGCGGCAGCAGAACTCAGGTTGTGTGGTGTACTGAAAGAGGGATTCTAGAATCGGTCGACTTTCATCTTCACTCATGCCTTCCAGCCGCAGGGTATAGGTAGGGTTAAGGTAAAGCGCTCGGCGTTTGGTGACCGGGTGGGTAAGAACTGCTGGGTGGAATCTTTCCCGGTCAGCATCAGGGTCATTGCGAAGAGAACTGCCCTTCATGGATTGCTCCTCTGCCGGAGGCGCCCATTTGATGCCGTAGGGTTTTCCGACATGTGCGAGTTGTCGGTTATCGAGAATCTCCCGAAGCGGCGGTGCAAGTGCATCCCAGGCTGCCTGCTGGTTGGAAAACAGCGTATCACCTCCAAACGGAGGCACTTCAAGCGCACAGAGCACTGAACCGTTCGGGGGTTGGTCAAAAAAACTGAGGTCGGTATGCCACCCGCCACCAAAAACGCCAGCCCGGTCGTCTGCCTCTTTTATCACGTGGGTCATCTCCGGATGCGGGTCTTTACCCGGGGCATAAGGATTCACCATCGTGTCGCCGAAGACTTTGGACAACAAGCGGTGTTGGCTGGCATCAAGAAATTGATTCTGAATCACCAGCACAAGGTGTGTATCGAGAGCGCCCCGAAGTGCCTGTGCCAGATCAGTAGAGATCGGTTGTTTGAGATCAATGCCGGAGAGTTCCGCGCCTATCGTTCCGGTAAGCGGGGTGATCTGCATCATAGGTAATTGAAGGCCGGTTGGCCTGCTTAGTTTCTGACGCCGGTGTGCCACAGGGTTGGAAACAGTGACTCGGGCATTGGCGTCCCGGGAGTGACGCCAAGGTCTTCCAACGGTGGAGAGGTCTCACCGGCACGTTCGCAGTAGACCATATCATCACCCAGCCACCGTGTGGAGAAGGCTCTGCGCCGGGTCTTGATCGGAGTATCTGTGGTGCCATGCAAGGTTCGGAAGTCAAAGAGCAGGGTGTCTCCCGGCTCGAGCGCATAAGTGCGGATATCTTCTTCTCGGAAAGTCTCCTCGAGCCGCGTCACCGAGCTCATGCCCGCATCGTCCTGTATATAGTCGGAACCGTCGACAAAATGACGGGGAAAGTACAACTGCCCGCTTTTATGAGACCCTGCCAGAAAGCGCACTGCGGTCTCGGCCGGCGTTGTATCCAGAGAGACATAAATACTGACGTTCTGACGCCCATCGACACAGTAATAGGGTAGGTCATGATGCCACGGTGTTGCAGTCTGGGTGCCTGGCTCTTTGCAGAAAACATGTTCATGAAAAAACTGTGCGCGGGAAGATTGCATGAACTGCGCTGCCAGGGAAGCAGCCGGCGACTGGGACACAAAGTCGGTGTACTCAGGGATTCTGTGCCAGTTGCAGTAGCTGTCAAAAAATCGGCCCGCGCCGTCTGACGCCACGCTGTCACACGGGAACGCGTAATNATCGGAGTGATCCATATTGCGCTGAAGNCCCGCCCTTAGCGGNTCAACCCAGTCGGAGAAGAGTCCCCGGATGAGAATGACACCTTCTCGNTGAAAAAGGGCAATGTCTTCTGCATCTGCCGTGAATTCCGATGGNGAGCCCAGCCCCTTTATCACGTCGGNCGATGGTCGCCAATCAACGGTGGAGTGGTTTCCCTTTGCGTCTGATGCTTGCATAAGCGATTCCGTCAAAACAACCTTCAGCAATACCCNGTCTATGGGAAGTGAATTTAGTGTAAAGAGCGCGCTATCCGAAGGCCACACAATTTATCACGAAAGCAACCAATAGACTTTATCCTTAGGGCTTGCTAGGGTCCTCGCGAGTTTTCCTCTAGGGTACTCCAAATCGGTCAGAGGGCCAGTCCAGAACAATGCTGCGAAAGTACAGACAGAAGATCAATATACGACAGGCAATAGACCGCTCTGGCGGGCATCTGATCTATCGTCAGGAGGACTCTGGGCTTTACTTCTGCGGCCCCGAGAGCGTGCAGATCTGTTCGCTNTTGCGTCAGGTGTTCAAATCCCTNGAGGTATCGCGACGCTTCGAATACGCACGCTTTGATGACTTCGGGGCAGTCTTTGTGGGAATAAAAGTCGAGGTACGGTCGGATGAATACCCTGTCATCGCTTCGGCGCTGCGGCTCAGCGGGATGGAAATCAGCAGTCTTTAACCCGTGTCCTCAGAGGGCTTTACAGCGAGAAACTGACCCCATCGCTGAGATCCAGTCCGGGCNCGATCAATTTTNCGTTGCCAATCNGTTTNGAGACTTTGACGANCNTTCTCGTCNATATCNAGGGTATGGATCGTTTCGAGTTCTGCTTCACTGAAAGTGATGAACTGATTCGTGACATCAAGTGCCTCCACCACTTCAAACCCCGCTTCTTTAATCAAATTTNGGTACTCGGGTACGCTACACAAGTGATAACCTCTTTGCCTAACGTACCGGGTGAAATCTTCAGAACATGGCGCCTCTGAGCCGCAGTAATCTGTGAATAGCAGTTTTCCGGATGGTTTAAGGGCTGCGAAAAATATTGCAAACAGCTTTTCTTTCTCTTTGATGTGCAGGAATACATCTCTGCTGTAGATGCCGTCGTAAGCATTTTTTACGTCAATATCCAGACAGTTCTGGTTGTGCAGTGAAACCTGGCCGGCAAGGCCCGCTTCGGTTAGCCGCAGCTGGGCNAGTTNCAACATGTTGTCTGACAGGTCAATGGCATCGACGTTGAGACCGAATTTCTGCTNCATTAGAAATGNACTTCCGCCGAGNCCACACCCTACATCAAGGACACGGCTCCCTGNTTTGAGNCCGAGTNTNCCGATTAGCCCGTCCGCGCAGCNCTTGCCACCCGGGCTGACAAAATTAGCACCGTAAACCAGTTCGTACTTGAGGATGGCTTCGCGNGTGTATTGGCCAGAATCCAAAAAGGCCTGGTCTGCGCTAGCTTCGCTATGCGTTAGGACCATTTTCAACAGCCGCAAGATGCGCGGAAAATGCTTCAGTCGCCATCAACATCTGACATCGTTGAAGCCGCTCCACAGCGTAAGCCCAAAAATCATCAACGGGATTCTGGTTGGCGTGCTGAACGACGCCCCACAGTGTCCAAAGAAGATCACACATTGCCTTGTACATAATCATCCGACCTACATCAAAAGGATCGGGATGATGGCCGAAGTAGGCGGATAGCAGAATGCGTTCCTGTTCAGCCGAAAAATGCCCCTCGACCGAGAGGTCACCGAGATCCCACATGGGATCATTATTTCCCGCATATTCAAAGTCGATGACAAAAACCTTGTTTCCGTCATCGATACAGTTTTCGACCATCGGATCACAGTGACAGGGTGCTGAGGGAAGGGTATGCCGTGAAAGTGCGTTGCGTACGGCTTCGCCACTTTGCTGCACCGTGGCATAACCTTCCGGCAACTCGGCCTTAAGTTGGGTGAGTACCTCAAGATACTGATCGATTTGCTCAAAAAGATCAAAGTCCCCTTCGAAATGCTCGGGACTGTCATGAAGGTATCGAAACGCCCGTCCCGTCCGTTCCAGTACTGCTGCATCCTTGAACCGGTCGACGTCCAGAGTGATTGCATTTTCGATAAAACGCGTAACCATGGTCCCGCTACTTGAATCGAAATGAACAATCTCTGCGTTGACTCCGGCGTCAGCGGCAATCTGTGCGTTTTTCTGCTCACGTTTTCTGTCAATGTAATGCTCCGTACCTTCTCCCGCCAGGCGAAGTACGAATCGTCCATCGGGAGACTGCACCAGGAAATTGCGGTTAGTCAGGCCTCCGAGTCGCTCCGTGGCAAGATCTTTCAAGTCGTACTGATTGAAAGGCGGAACCGAGGTCAGCGCCTCTTGAAGTGAATCATCCATCGGATCGCCCCCCAGTTANTTGACTGNCTGNNTTAGCTTTACAGCAGTTTTNCCGNNTCTATTGTCTCGGCAGAAGATTTTNAGGATCGTAAAGTCCTTTACANCCNATTGCTTCGACTTTAATGGGAAANGGCTCGTCAAAATATTCCAACAGGAGTTCGCGCCCCTCCTCAGCATAGGCTTTGGGAAGATAGGCCAGTGCAATGTTTTTCCCTACGGAGGGCCCGTAGGCGATNCTNGTTGTATAAGACCGTCTTCCCNGNTCNTCGATCAGCACTTCTCCTGAGTCNGGATCGACGACNGGGCAGGTTCCAACCGGGTATCGTTCGACACCCGACTGATCGCGATTATCTGTCATGGTCAGGGTGCAAAGATAAGCCGGCTGAGAGNCAAGCGCTCGNTGTGTGACATATGCGGACTTGCCATGAAAATCAGCGTCCTTGACNGTGGGGCGGGCAAGACCCGCCTCGATCAGGTTGTATTCGGTAAGTAGATCTGCATTCTGCAGGCGGAAGCTCTTTTCAAGGCGCCTTGAGTTCGCGTAGGTNTCCACACCCACCGGAGTCGCCCCCTGCTCAAACACCAGATCCCANANCGANANTCCNTANCTGAAAGGNACATGTAGTTCCCAGCCGGACTCGCCGACGTATGAGATGCGAAAGGCGAGCACTGGAATCCCACGCACGGTAATCTCTTTGGTGGTGGCAAACGGAAAGTTGGCGGATTCCAATTCATCTGGCGCGTCTGCAATTGCCTGGAGTATCTTGCGGGCGTTGGGGCCCCACAGACCCAGGCAGGCCATGTGGTCGCTGCGATCTTCTATATAGACGTTCCAACCCTTGTCCTGTGCCATACGGCTGAGCCAAAGGTGATCCCGGTTGCCGGCATCGGCGCCATCGACGAGCCGGAAGCGATCAGCNGCGAGGCGTATCACGGTNAAGTCTGCACGGATACCCCCGGCGTGATCCAGAAAATGGGTATAAACNCCTTTGCCGATCGCGGTGTTNCCTCCAACCTTGGCGACACACGCATACTCCATCAGGATCTGCGCATCAGCACCNCTGATGTCGTACACAGCAAAGTGCGACAGGTTGATCATGCCGGCATTGTCCGACATGGCAAGGTGCTCGGCATTGGATACTCGCCAGAAATGCCGATTGTCCCATTCGTTTTCACGAACCGGCACCTGGTCGGCGTACTGCTCCAGCAGATGCTCGTTGGCGGCATAGCCATGGGCGCGCTCCCAGCCAGCGAGTTCCATAAAGTATCCGCCTAATTCCTGTTCACGTTGCCAGAAGGGACTACGACGCAGGCCGCGACCCTGTGTGTAGGGTTCGCGATCATGGACCGCCGGGTTATAGATCTTGAAAGCGCTTTCGTAGCAGCGCCCNCGGATGTATTCGGGTGTTTTCTGCATCGGGTAATAGCGCGCGACATCGATGCTGTGGATATCCATCTCGGTGGCGCCGTCGGTCATCATGTCGACCAGTACTTTCGCGACGCCAGGGGCGTCTTTGACCCAGACGGCTTCGGCGTACCATAGACCGCGTGTCTTTGGGGACTCGCCGATTGATGGACCGCCATCGGCTGTTACCTGCAGCAGGCCGTTAAATGAATGNCGTTCATTCCAGCCCAGTTCGCCCAGGATCGGGGTGAGCTCCATGGCCCGCTCCAAAGGTTCGATAATCTGCTCGAGTTCCAGGTCGCGTTGGGAGGGCGACCAATGGGATTCGCCTTTTTCGAGGAGATCTTTCGGGTGAACCAGCCGTGGATCTTTTTCTTCGTAGTAGCCCCATTCGATCTGCCCGCCTTCAGCGGTTGTGGGGTCGCCGGTGTCACGCAGGTAGGCAGAATTGCCTTGATCACGTAAAAGCGGATATCCAATCTCCTTGCCGGTGCCCACNAATTCTTCGTACGGACCAAAGAAAGAAAGCGGGTGATCAACAGGCATGATCGGAAGATCCTCTCCCGCCATCTGGGCGATCAGCCGACCCCAAAGGCCTGCGCAGACGATAACTGCGTCAGCAGTAATCGTACCGCGGCTGGTTTCTACCGCCTGGATGCGGTCGTCAGCGATCTTGAAACCGGTGGCCTCNGTGTTCTGAAAGACCTGTAACTCGCCACTGGCTTCCGCCTGATCGACCAGCTTGCCGGCAACGGTCTGGGATCGGGGAATCACAAGGCCCGCATCCGGATCCCACATGGCACCCTGAATCATGTCCTGCTCAATCAGGGGCATCTTCTCTTTGGTTTCTTCAGCGCTGATCATTTCGACGTTGGTGCCGAAGGCCCGTCCTGAACTGACTTTGCGCTTGAGTTCGGCCATCCGTTCATCGTCATCGTGCCGTGCGACCTCAAGGCCACCGACGCGACTGTAATGACCCATCGCGTCATAGAACTCCACGCTATAGCGTGTGGTGTAGCAGGTCATGTTGTCATGCGCCGTCATGTAACAGAAGTCCGACGCATGTGAGGTAGAACCGATGTCAGTGGGTACNGAGGACTTGTCTATCCCGACAATGTCTGTCCAGCCNTTGGCNATCAGGTGGTGGGCGACGGACGAGCCGACGATGCCGCCGATACCGATAATGACGACATTTGCTTTCTTGGGAAAACTGGCCATGATTTACTCCTGATCTACTGCACGAATTCTGTGAACGTAAAATGCAACCGCCTGAAAACTGGGATGATGGATTCCTTCCGCGAAAGAGAGGTTACGCCTTAGTTCCGTGAAAAATCAACCGCAGGAGCGAAGCCATCATTGGCCGCAGGGCCGGATCCAGATCCNCAAGCCCTTCCNTACATGGATGCGCTCATCAGGACGATTCCGCCGACGACAATCAAGGCCGCTATCACCCGATAGAGCAGGTGGCGCTCTTTTAGGAAAAATGCTCCAATGAGGACGGCGATGACCACGCTGGTCTCGCGTAGAGCTGAAACCCAGGCCATCGGATGTGTGCTCATCACATAGATCACTAGTCCATAGGCTATCGCAGACACCAGGCCACTAAGCCAGAGACCACGCCAGTGCGTCAGATAGTGGGTCCTCCATGTGGTCCTTCGCATGGCGAGCACAAGAGGGCAGAACGTCGCAGCTTCCAGCACAAACAGCCAAAGAATGTAACTGAGTTCGGTGCCCGCCTTGCGGACGCCCAAACCATCGGCCAGGGTGTATGCGGTGATCCAAAGCGCTGTCCCAAGAGCAAAGAAGACCGGTTTGAGCGCACCTTTGCGCGGCAGGCCGTTTTCAAAACTGAGACTNACGATGCCGACACTGGCNACCGCAAGACCTGCCATTGCCAATGGTGGAAAACGTTCACCTGCGATAAGCGCTCCCGTCACGGCAACCAAAAGTGGCGCACTACCGCGGGCAAGCGGATAAACGACCCCAAGATCCCCATAGCGGTATCCGTTGATCAGAAAGACGTAGTAACCCCAGTGCAATGCTGCCGAAAGCGCAAGATAGGGCCAAGAGGCAGANTCCGGTAGAGGAAAGAAAGGCAGCAGGCACAGACCTAATACCCCTGAGCAAGCATGCATGAGGCCGATACTCAGCAACTTGTCGTTGCCCGCTTTAACGAAGGCGTTCCAGGAGGCNTGCAGCAGCGCCGCTACCAGGACAAGAAGCGTTACCGAGAAAGTCACAGCATCGATCCGGACATTTTTAGCCGCAGAGCTTAACGAAGGTCCCAACGCATCAGGAGTCTGCTGCAGTCTATCCGAAACGGGGATTAAATCGTTCGCCGTATGCCGAAGTCTTTTCGATAAATCGCGACGAGCAGCGCACCTGTNGTCAGCATCAACCCGATCTGAAAAGCTGAATTAGCAATAGTCCAAACCGGGATCGCCGGAATGATCAGGATGGCGCTTGTAAAGCTCGTTATAAAGATCAGGCGCGATTCGGTTTCAGGATAGTTCCATGCTTTAACAAANGTCGGTACAGTGGCCAACGTATTTGCGGTGGTGGCGAGTAGTACTGCGACCAGGGGAGAATCGGCGAGTTGCCAGAAAACCAGTGCCGCCAAAGAAAGCCCGCCACAAAACCAGTCGAAGCGTCCAAGACGCCAGTAGCTNTTTTTGTTTATAAATGAAGCAAGAAAGATAACTGCGGGAACAACTCCGCCGACTAATACCCTGATGGATGCCCAGACATCGGCATTAGCATCGAATGCCGCACCAAGGCTGATGAGCGGAGCCAAGGCCCAGAGCGACCACGAAACCCGGTTGGGTTTTGTTTTACCCGCGAGGGTATCNCGCAGATAATCATATGCGCCCCAGACCATCAGTAGGACGCTGACGACAACAAGAAACTGGGGGAAGGTCATCTACGTCATTCAGCGATCATGTAGAACTTGCGGAGGGTCTCAGTCACTTCCCAGATACATNTGGTTCCCTTGGCGATAAAGAATGTGTCGCCAGCAGTAAAGGTANCCGACGAGCCATCTGCATTGGTCATGGTNACGGATCCGGAAATCACGGTCATCATCTCATGTACTGGATAGGCCTCTATATCTTCCCGGCAGGGGGCGCATTCCCATACGCCACTCAGGATCGAACCGTCNTCTGTCTGAAAAAAGGTATGGTTCGTCTCGCTCTGGTCGGNNGTCGTAAACGCAGAGGCTTCGATCATGTCGGACGGCCTCATGCCCGNAGTGGGGTCACCATCGGGTAGCAGTCGAAATACGTTGGTCGTCATGGTTCTTATTCCTAAAAAGAGTGCTGAAAAGCGGCGATCAGGCGGGCAACTTTATAGCAATCCGATCCCATTGTGCCAACGTTTGGGTTCACATGACAGGTGATAANNTTTANNTAANNCANNNGGNGTATTCTTAATACTGTGTTCTCAAATACTCCCGAAGACAGCTACTGCTGGAGACATCGGGCACACGAGTTGAGGGGTTAGGACTATTGGCTGAAAATCCAAAACAGTTTTCTTTCAGCGGGACAGGTACGGGCGCTGAAGCATCCCACTGGCATTACACGCCGGAGTTCCCGCTGNAAGCATCGCCGTACTTTCGGTGGCCTCCTGATATCCGCGCCATGCTGAAGTGGGTGGTATCCGGCTGGCTTCCGCTATCAGAGCGGCTAATTATTCTGATACTGTCTGTTGTATCGTGGGCGTTTTTTCACCCTGCCCTGGAGCGTTGCCACGAGTTCGCGCCAGGCTGGATCGGTGAGATTTTTCTGCGCAACTTGGCCCTAATATTTATTGTCGCGGGCAGCTTGCATCTGTATTTCTATGTTTGGAAGGTTCAGGGCGATGAGCGCCGATATGACAGCCGACCCTTGGTGAAGAGTGGCCGAAAATTCACCTTTGGCTCGCAGGTGCGTGACAATATGTTCTGGTCGTGTGCGAGCGGGGTTACGGTATGGACCGCCTACGAGGTACTGATGATGTGGGCTCTGGCTAACGGCTACGCCCCGATGTTGATCATGCCATCGAGTCTGCCCTGGCTAATTCTGTTCATTCTCCTATTGCCTGCGTGGGAGACATTTTATTTTTTTATGATTCACCGGCTCATCCACTGGCCACCATTCTATAAGCGGATACATGCCCTGCATCACCGTAATACCAATATCGGGCCATGGTCCGGCCTATCCATGCATCCGATGGAGCATCTGATTTACCTAGGTACCGTATTGATCCACTGGGCCGTGCCATCGACACCCCTGCTAATTATCTTTCACCTTCAGTACTTCACGTTGTCTGCAGCAACAACTCATACGGGCTATCAGGGTGTGATGGCGGGTAATCGCCTGATTCTGCCGCTGGGAACTTTCCACCATCAGATGCACCATCGGTATTTCGAATGTAACTATGGTGGACTTGAAATTCCCATGGATCAGTGGACAGGAAGCTTCCATGATGGAACAGCGCAGTCACATGAGCAGTTTCTGGACCGTCGGCGCAGAAAAGTGACTGCCTGGGTTGGAGGGAGAAAATCNGGTTGATTGAACCCACTTTGCGAGCCCTATCTGNCAGCACTGATCNGACACTGTCGGTCTTCCAGATAAACACCGAAGGTACATTTTCCCTGATAACCCTGTTTGTTGATGAGGCTTGGTCATTGAAATCTTCAATTCGATGTTGAATACTTGTTTTTTTTAAAATCCTGAGAATTCCAATATGCACCTGGCCCGTTTTCCGCGTATTCATCTGGCACACCTGCCAACCCCACTGGAGCGGCTTGACCGACTCTCAGAACTGCTTGGCGGACCTGAAATCTGGATCAAACGTGACGACTGCACGGGTCTTTCTACTGGGGGGAACAAGACCCGCAAGCTCGAATTCCTGATGGCCGAGGCCCAATTGCAGGGAGCCGACCTTGTTATGACCCAGGGTGCCACCCAGTCGAACCACGCCCGTCAGACTGCGGCGTTTGCTGCAAAACTCGGTATGGGCTGCCATATCCTTTTGGAGGACCGTACCGGGTCAAAGGAGGATAACTACAATCACAACGGCAATGTCCTGCTCGACTTCCTCCATGGTGCAAGCGCGGAAAAGCGTGGACCCGGGCTCGACATGAATGCCGAAATGGAAGCTGCGGCCGACAACTTCAGGAGTCAGGGGAGAAATGTCTACACGATTCCTGGCGGGGGTTCCAATGCAACCGGGGCTCTTGGCTACGCGAACTGCGCCTTTGAGCTTGTTGCCCAGGCCAATGATCGGGATCTTGTCATTGATCATATTGTTCACGCGACCGGCAGTACGGGCACGCAGGCCGGACTGGTAGTGGGTCTCAAGGCCATCCATGCCCAGATTCCAGTATTGGGTATTTCCGTCAGAGCCAAAAAAGAGGCGCAGGAGGCCAATGTCCTAAGGCTTGCCGAGACAACTGCCGAGAAACTCGGCTGCCCCGGAGCGGTAACGGCTGCAGATATCTCTGCAAATTCAGATTACGTGGGTGCAGGCTACGGGATTCCAACTCCGGAAGGGATCGAAGCGATCCGCATGTTTGGGGAGCAGGAAGCGATTCTGCTCGATCCTGTTTATTCGTCCAAGGGGGCGGCAGGAATGATTGATCTAATTCGCAAAGGGGCCTTCAAGAAAGGCGAGCGTATCGTTTTTCTGCATACCGGAGGTTCGGCCTCTCTGTTCGGCTATATGTCAACGTTCGGCTTCGAGAATCAACTAGAATTGCCGGCACAATAAAAACGAATCAATAGAGCAAAATTCGCCATGAGCCTAACCCCGTTTACTGGAAACTTCACCCAGCAGGAGTCAATCAGCGACAGCGCGATCATGGCCGCGACGGAAGTACTGCGTTCGGGCCGACTCCACCGTTACAACACGGCCGAAGGTGAAGTTTCGCAGACGGCGCAACTGGAAACAGAATACGCCGCCTGGCAGGGCAGCAAATATTGCCTCGCCTGTACTTCTGGCGGCTATGCCCTGAGCACTGCCCTTAAGGCTGCTGGCCTTGAATCGGGTGAACAGGTGCTGACGAATTCGTTCACGCTGGCGCCGGTCCCCGGCGCCATTGTGAACGCGGGGGGTCAGCCGGTTTTTGTCGAAGTCACAAACAACCTTGTCATTGATCTNGANGACCTCGAAGCAAAAGCAAAATCCAGCGGTGCGCGTTTTTTCATGCTGTCGCACATGCGAGGTCATCTCGCCGATATGGACCGGATCATTGACATAGTTACCGCTCATAACCTGATNCTGATCGAAGACTGCGCGCATACCATGGGGGCTTTATGGGATGGTAAGAGAAGCGGTAATTTCGGCCACGCCTCCTGTTTCAGTACACAGACCTACAAGCATGTGAATTCCGGGGAGGGCGGGTTCATTACCTCGGATTCACCGGAACTCATGGCGAGAGCNATCATGTTGTCTGGTTCGTATATGCTCTATGAGCGTCATGGAGCGTCGCCGGACCCGTCGGTTTTCTCTACGATCCGACTTCAAACACCCAATTGCTCAGGCCGCATGGACAATCTGCGCGCGGCAATTTTGAGGCCCCAGCTTGCGGAGTTGGAGTCGAATGTCAGCCGCTGGAACGAACGCTACAGCACGATCGAGAAAAAGCTACGTGAGACTGCTTCTGTTCAGGTACCCGTCAGGCCGCAAAAAGAGACTTACGTTGGCAGTTCGTTTCAGTTCCTGATTCCCGGGATTTCGGATGCCGATGCCCGTCAGTTTGTTCAGGCCAACAAGGCACTCGGCGTGGAACTCAAGTGGTTTGGTGACCACGAACCCCATGGCTACACCAGCAATCACAAGAGTTGGCAATACACAAATCTCCAGTCATTGCCGGTAACCGACGAGGTACTTGCGGGCCTGTTTGATATTCGTATACCGCTTACTTTCTCGCTGCAGAACTGCGAGCACCTCGCTGCGATCATCGCACATTGCGCCCAATCCCTTCTAGATAAGGCCGCTTGAGCGTCTGACGGGNCTTAGAGCCCGTTTTGAGAATTCGGGGCGACATCAGATCGACCCGGAACCTANCAAAACACGATGAGCATCCTCATCGAATCACCAATGNCAGGATTTGCTTGGCGGATGCCACCGTCGGAGTGTGTGGTGCGATTCCTTCTGGTAATGAAAACATGAAGTGGGAAACAGTATTCTTCTTGAAAGTAGAATGTCTCCCAGATCACAATACTTCCGGGGTNCGGCGAAGACAGCGGAAGGGAAATCAACAAAGGAGAGGACTATGGCTTCACTCTTATACGAGGTGAAAGACGGGATTGCATGGATTAGGTTCAACAAGCCTGAGATTCTGAANGCGTTTGATGCCGATGAATGCCGGTATTTTGTGAAAACCTTGAAGGAGGCGGCTGAGGACAAGGCCGTCAAGGCCATTATTCTCTCCAGCGTCGGGCCCGCATTTTCCGCCGGAGATGACCTAAAGGCCGCGCTCGAGGAGTACCCTCATATTCAATCCGGTGAGATTCACCCGATTCTCGATATCGTCGAGGACATTACTGAGAATCTTCAGGAAATTCCTAGAATCATCCGTCGCGCCCCGAAAGTGGTCATTGCCGCGGTGCGCGGTTATGCCGTGGGTGCCGGGTTTGANATCTCGATCGACTCCGACATGATTGTTGCTGCTGAAGATGCTGTNTTTGGTTTTCCAGAGAGCAACGCTGGTATGACGATTACCGGAGGCGCNACAAAACTATTGCCCATGATTGTAGGTCTGAATAAGGCTAGAGAATTGATGTTGACCGGAGAATTTATCGATGCTGAAGAAGCTTACCGGATTGGTCTTGTGAACAAGCTGGTTCCGGTTGGCGAAGAAGAAAAAGAGGCCGAGCGCCTCGCTCGCGTCGTGATGTCCCGGGCGCCCATGGCGGTCATTCACCATAAACGGATGGTGACACAGTCCACCGAAGCGGACTTTGAAACCGCGTTAAACCTTGAGAAACAGACGATCGCAACGCTGGTTTATTCTGAGGATTACGGGGAGGCAGTNCAGGCGTTCTCAGAGAAACGAAAACCGCAGTTCAAAGGCCGTTAGCCATGNGGTTTTTTGATGACCAGCGTCATCATGACCTGCCAACTGTCCTCGATTATCAGGCACAGCGCCGCCCCGACAAGCCCTGGATTCTCTCGGGCGAACAGGCATTCAGTTACCGGGAGGTTGATAACCTCTCGGGCCGACTGGCTCAGGGACTCAGTCGTGTTGGTGTTGCTACCGGGGATACTGTGCTTTGCATGTCCCAAAACCGTGTCGAGCAAGTCTTTCTCTGGTGTGCATTGGCTAAATGCGGCGCTCTACTCGTCCCGGTNAATACGCACTACCGCGGTAATATCCTTTCGTACCTGATTAATGATTCCCTCGCGGAAACGATCGCGATTGAAGCGGAGTTTCTACAGCAACTCATCGATGTTTGGGATCAACTGCTTCACCTTAAGCGGGNGATCCTCATCGGCGGGAAGCGCGAGAGTCCGGGACCGGCTTGGGAAGAGATCGTCAGTCGCTATGAGACTCATCCATATTCCGACATTCTGGATGATGCGGTATTTGAGGGTGATACCCCTGGCTATCGCGACTTCATGGGCGTGTTTTACACCTCGGGCACGACAGGGCGTTCCAAAGGCGTCACGATGACGCACGCTCATGCTTTTGAGTATGCCCGCGGTGTGACGGAGATGCTCGATTTACGCGAAGACGATGTTTATTGCTCACCTCTGCCGCTCTTCCATATTGCAGGATTGCTGGCTACCGTTTATGCCGCCGGAATCGTTGGCGCATCAACGGCAATTGTTGGACCCTTCAGTGTTGAACGCTTCTGGCAAGATGCAAAAAAATATCGGGTGACCACCACGTTCCTATTGGGTGCGATGGCAAATTTCATCTACAAGCAGCCCACGACTCCGCATGATGCCGATAACTCTCTGGAACGGGTATTAATGGTGCCGCTGATACCTGAGGTGGAGACCTTCAAGGATCGTTTTGACTGTATGGTTTCAACCACTTGGGGCGGCACCGAGATGAACTGTCCGACGCAGTCGGGATTTGAATTGGCAGACAACAAAACCTGCGGCCGGGTTCTTGAGCATCGCTATGAAGTCAAAATCGTCGATGAATTTGACCATGAGGTGCCGAACGGAATTCCGGGCGAAGCGCTGGTGAGAACCAAAGTACCCTGGATTGCGACAAATGGCTATTGGCAGCACCCCGAGTGGACCGCAGCGTTGCTGAAAAATCAATGGATTCACACNGGCGATATGCTCTCCAAAGATGAAACAGGAAACCTGTACTTTGTCGACAGGACAAAAGATGCCATCCGACGTCGNGGTGAGAACATATCGTCGATGGAGGTTGAAAACGAAGTTAACGCTCACGACCAGGTAGTCGAGTGCGCGGTCGTCCCGGTTGCCTCAACCGATACCGAGCAGGAAGTGTTGGCGGTGGTCGTATCAAAACCTGAAGAACAAATAGACTCCGAGAGTCTGATTCGATTTCTGGAACCCCGTCTTCCGTATTTCATGATTCCGCGATATGTCCGTTTTGTCGACGCCCTGCCGAAAACGCCGACGGGAAAAATTCAGAAATACATGGTGCGCGAACTAGGTCTGACGGAAGGCACCTGGGACCGCGAAGCGGCCGGCGTGAAACTCAAACGGTAAGTGACGGGTACGGACGCTTTTTCAAAGAGTTACCCGATAACACGATGANGAAAAGAATCGATGTCTAGCCGTGAAAAAAGTATCAGGCGCGAATACTCGGCCGTGTATTCCCAGTTTGATTCGCCGCTTATTCAGAAAATTCGTTCTGAGGCTTTTGAGGAAGACATCGGTCAGCACTCGTGGATTATCGCGAAAGATTTGCGGGAGTATCTGGAATGGCTCGCTTTGTCTACAACAGATCAGATTCTGGATTTTGGTTGTGGGCCGGCCGGCCCGTTGACCTATGTGGTAAGTCAAACCGGCGTAAAGGCTATCGGTGTTGACATCAATGCCACCGCACTTGCGTCTGCGCAAAATCGGGTTTGGACGATGGGGTTAAGTGAGCGTATCGAACTCAAGAACGTGACCGAAGAAGTCACACCGCCTTTTAAGGATGATTGTTTTGATGCCGTGATCAGTATCGATGTGGTGATGCATCTTCCGGATCGGACACAAACCTTCTGTGAACTATGGCGGATGCTGGCTCCGGGTGGCCGCTTTCTTTTTACCGATGCCTGTATCGTCAACGGTGCTCTGTCGGACGAGGACATCCGGGTACGAAGTCATTACGGCATCAGTCACTTCGTCCCTCACGACTTTAATGAATCAGCGCTTGCCTCTGTCGGATTTACACTTGAGAAAAAAGAACAGCACAGTGATGGATTGATTGCCATCTGCAGCGGCCGTTGGCAGGCGAGAGAGAAATACAAGAAAGAACTGATAACCGAATTTGGTGAGACCACGTTTGAGCATGAGCAGGCTTATCTTAAGAAGCTCGTCGAACTCTATTCACAGAAGAAATTGCTGCGTTATGCCTACCTTGTAAAGAAACAGTGAGGTGAATCTATGAGACGTTCATGCGTAGTGATGAGTGATGCCCTGGGCCTATTTCTTCGGATCGGCAATGAGCGCCAGTCCATAGAGCATTACGGTTGCCGCGAGAAAAGCGGTCATTCCGCCGACATCATGAGGCGGGCTCACGGTGTTGACGTCCACAGCAACGATGTTGAGGCCGCGAAGGCCGCTGANTAAAGAAAGCCCTTCGCGGGCCGANGCGCCTCCGAAGGTGGGTGTGCAGACCCCAGGCGCACATGAAGGATCAAAAAAATCCATGTCAAAACAAAGATAGACCGGTCTGCCTGCAAGCCGATCATGAAGTTCTGCCAGAACATCGGTAATTCCGCGCGAAGTAAGCGACTCTCCGTCTATCAGTTGGTACCCCTGTTTGCGTGTGTGATCAAAAACGCCAGGAACCATCACCGTGCCTCGGGCGCCAATATGAAAAGAGCTCCCGGTATCGATCAACCGCTCTTCGGCTGCCCGCGTGAAGGTGGTGGCGGTGTTGTAAAGGTCATTGGTTCGGGTTCCANTNCTGGGATAAGTATCGGTGTGGGCATCTATATGAATNAGCGCAAGATCNGTATNCACCTTGCTGAGGGCCCGCAACTGCGGCAGGCTGACCAGCCCGTCGCCTCCCATTGTCACGGGCACAACACCCGCCTGACAGATCTCCGACACGGCGCTTTCAATTNTTGTCATAGCGCTTTCAACTTCACCCGCCACGCAAGCTACGTTTCCGCAGTCCACCAGGTTCAGTAGCTCCAGAGGATTGAAGTCAAAGTCCGGCGGATAATAGGGTCGCACGAGCGAAGACTGTGTGCGGATAGCATCGGGCCCCTGACGGGCTCCAATTCGGGTTGGGTGCGTACCGCAATCGAAAGGAATTCCCAGAATCGCAGCGCGACTACCTGTGGGATCTTGAGAGAAGGGGATCCCCATNTAACTCATCGGGATAACCCGTGATGATGTTTCACTCATGATATGTATCTCTTTCGGTTGTGTTTCAGTTTTCTCAGACACGGTNGGTGAGTACGATTTTCATGGTCTACCGGAGTGCAGAGATACCTGCGTCACCTGATCCAGTACCCAGTTGGCCAGCGCATGGACAAGCGCTTCTTCTTTGGCAAAGCGTCCCTGCGCCAAAGGGGCAGTACGGCTGCCTGTTTGTTGNGCCTCACAGATGGCGTTGTCTTCGGGGGTTGCGGTATCCCATCTTTCAAAATAGGTCTGAACCTTTTCCTCAAAATCAGGCCTTGCAATGACATCGGCAGCAAAGCACGAACCCACCTCGAGGCGGGAGCGGTCGGCCGACTCCGGCCGGACGGCAAGCCACCACATGCTGTCTGGTGCGAANACAAACTGGGTACAAGGATAGATGTTGGTAAAAAAGGTGCTGGTTGTCTGATCTGTGGAGATATGGGGATTACCCGGCAGAGCGCCATCATCTTCGTTGAGTACTGAGAGTGTCTGCTTGCCAGCGACAAAGACGCGCAAGCATGACCATTCACCTTCTGTGGCGGCGGGTTCGGACTGCTGGCGTCCCAGTGTTTCCCGGTGTACCGTTCCCGTGTGATAGGTCTCCANCGCATTTTCCATCAGGAATTTCCAGTTAGCACGAACGTCAAACGAGATTCGTCTGACGCACCGCAGGTTGGCGGGTACATAGTCCTTAAAAAAATCAGGCATGTTGCCAAGCCATTCCATAAGGGTTGGGCCGCAGGTGCTGTATCGAATAAAGAGAAAGCCCGCCCACGCTGAAAGTGTGACCGATGTCAGGCCGTAATCCCCGGTATCGAAATCGAGCGTGCAGTCCATCCCGGGTGCCCGCAGCAGTTGCCCATCACAAGTGTAGACCCAACTGTGATACGGACAGACAATCTGTCGGGCTGACCCACTCCCGCGGAGCAGTTGCGTCCCTCGATGGCGACAGGCGTTGCGAAAGGCCTTGATTTCCCCCGTCTCAGATCGTGAAACGATTACTGAACCGGGAATACCATCGAAGGTGAGATAGTCACCGTGTTCCGGAATCTCGTCTTCGCGACCGACGAAATGCCAGCATTTATCGAAAATCGTTTCCACTTCGCGCCCATAAAAGGCGGGGTCCGAATAGCACCAGCCCGGAAGCGTGCTGGCCTCGGTCAATGGGCTTCGCACCTTCTGGTAAAGCTCAGGGTCAAAAAGATTGTCGGGGGTCATGAAGGAGTGTGTTGACCTGGTCCGTTAGCACACTTATTGAGTTTAAGTTGATAAAGTGAACAGTCTACAATTGACTCCCCCAGATGTGAATCGTATGAGGTAAACCGCTGTGATCACACCGTCAAGACGTCTTGATTTCACCGAGATACCGGTTCTGGATATCGGACCTTTGCTTACCGGAGAAAACGAGCAAGAGTGCATTGAGGCGTTGCGCGCGGCTTGCAGCGAAGTCGGTTTTTTTTATATCCAAAATCATCAGGTTTCGCCCTCGCTGATCAGTGACGTCAAATCTGCAGCGGATGAATTTTTCTGCGCACCGACTGATGAGAAGATGGCGCTTGCCATCAGTCCACAGATTCAGGGATATCTTCCGCTGGGTTATCGGAGTTATGAGGGTCAAAAAAGGGCGGGGACCAGCCACCAGGAGGGATTCTGGATTGGCCACGAGCGACCGACGTCGGCCGAGTATCCACTGGATGGGCCGAATCAATGGCCAGAGGGGTGTGCTTCGTTGAAGGGAGTGATGTTGCGTTACTTCGATGAGACGGAGCGCCTTGCGGTTGCACTGCTTCGTGGATTTTCCCTGGCACTCAATCTTGAGGGCGAACATCTTCTGCAGTACTTCAAAAAACCGCTAAGCCGCCTCAAGGTCAATCACTATCCTCCGCAACGCAGCCCGGTCCGTGAGGATAATCTTGGCGTGGTGCCCCACACCGACTCAGGTGGTTTCACCATCCTGTGGCAGGACGAAATTGGGGGTCTTGAGGTTCAAAATAAGAACGGTGAGTGGGTGGGTGCTCCGCCCGTTGCAGATACCTTTGTCATCAATATCGGCAACATCATGGAAATCTGGAGCAATGGCTTCTTTTCTTCCAC
>NHDO01000075.1 GCA_002171735.1 Proteobacteria bacterium TMED61
CGCATCGATGTTTGGAGTCCGGATATAAGGATGCCCGTAGCACGAGAGATAATCCGCGCGTAACTGGTCGCACATAATAAAGAGGATGTTCATTCGGATCGGGTCCTCGCTTTCAGTGACTAAGTATAGGCATACCGCCCTGCATTCGGGGTGAGTTGCCGTTAGGAGGCCCTGGAAGGAAGAGAGCTTTTATCGATTTGACAGTTTATGTGACGGCCCTTGTATCCGGTGTAGTATCACGAGCGGACCCTTTACTTTAGACCGCCCCGTGTCTTTTCACTACACCAGATAAACGCGAAATAACAACCCACGTTGAACCTCAAGGCCGTTCTTAATTTGCTGCTCGCCATGTTCTGCATCTCGATCATGGATACCGTGATCAAAATGCTGAGCGGCGGGTATGCCCTACATCAACTGGTCTTTATCCGGGCCGCCGTCAGCATGATCATTCTGTTACCGATTTTGCTACGTCACGGCATCATGGCGCTTAATACCGAGCGTCCGGGTGCGCATTTTCTGCGCGGGGTATTGCTGGTGATGGCAAATATGACGTTTTACACCGGGCTCGCCAGCCTACCATTGGCGCAAGCCTCTTCCGTAGTGTTCTTTGCGCCTGTAATCATCACCGTGTTTTCCTGGTATTTTCTCGGTGAGCAGTTTGGTCCATTCCGGTGGCTGGCAGTGTTGGTCGGATTGGTAGGCATGATCCTGGTGGTGCAACCCTTCAGTGTGCACATAGAGTTGGCATATCTCTGGCCGCTTGCCGCCGCCTTTTGTTATGCCGGCTTTACTACGGTGACGCGTCATATCGGACGGACGGAGTCGGCCGCTCTGCTCGCGGTCACGGCACAGGGGTCATTTCTCCTCGCGAGTAGCGTGATCGGACTCCTCGTTGGTCATGGCGAGTTTGCAGGCCACGCTGACCCCGGCATTGAGTTTCTGTTAAGGGCCTGGCGTTGGCCGCCCGCCGGCGATGTTGTTTATCTTGCGGGAATTGGAGCGCTTTCCGCTATCACGGCACTCTCGCTTTCGTATGCCTATCGCAGTGCTCAGGCTTCTTTTCTCGCACCGTTTGAGTACACAATTTTGCCGCTGGTCCTGCTCTGGGGCTATCTGGTGTTCAATGAGTTTCCCAACACTATGGCGCTCTTTGGAATTGTCCTGATTGCTGTCGGAGGGTTTGTAGTCTGGTTGGATGGAAAACGCCAGGCACAGCGCACAAGTGCACAAACGGTGGGTCGGTAGATTACGACTCCAGAAAGTGAAACGTTGCTTTTTCCGGTGGGAGTTGCGGGTTACCAAGGATGTAGTCGGCGGCGCGTTCTCCGATCATCTGCGTTGGTGCGTTGAGGTTGCCGCTGACAATGTCCGGCATTATGGATGCGTCGACCACGCGCAGTTGATCTATGCCGTGTACCCGTAACTCGTCATCCACTACAGCCAGGTTATCCTGACCCATTCGACAGGTTCCGCTGGGATGGTAATCGGTAGAGCTGTTTGCCCGTACCCAGGCCTCAAGTTCACTGTGCGACTGCAACTGTGGTGTGGGGCAGATCCGCTCGCCGCGGAATTCGTCAAAGGCGGGCTGAGTCAGTAGGTCTTGCATGACGTTCAGTCCCTCGATCATTTCTTTTGAGTCGTCAGGGTGACTTAGATAGTTAAAGTGTGAAGCAGGTCGGTCAGTCGGGTCGGCTGACCGAAGCTTTATTTCGCCCCGGCTCTTGGGACGCAGATGGTCGCAGGTCAGTACATAACCCTGTTCAAGATGAATTTTCCTGTCCCGCCACTCACTGTAGACCGGCGTGAAGTGGTACTGAAGATTCGGATGGGTCACCTGATCGTTGCCAAAGACAAATCCCCCCATCTCCCAGATGTGCGAGGCGCCAATGCCGGACCGGGTGGCCAGCCATTGAAGACCCACACTGAGTTTTTTGAGCGGCTGTGTAAGGGTGTGCAGGGTAACCGGTTTCTTGCAATAAAAGGCACTGTCGATACTGAGATGATCCTGCAGATTCTGGCCTACGCCGGGCAAATTGACTTGCGGTGTGATATCCAAGGTCTTCAAGGCATCGGCAGAGCCGATCCCAGAGAGCATCAGCAGCTGCGGGCTCTTTATAGCGCCGCAACTGACAATGACTTCTTTCGCGGCGAAGGCCTGGGTTACTTGACCATTGACTTCATATTCAACGCCGCACGCCCGGCCGTTTTCAATAATCAGTTTTCGGGAAAGTGCTCGCGTTTGCAGAGTTAGATTCGGCCGCCTGAGAGCGGGCTTTAGGTGCGCAACGGCAGCACTGCAGCGGCGTCCGTAGCGGGTCGTACTATCAAGGCGCGCGATGCCCTCGGGCTTGTAGCCATTGAGATCATCAGAGGTGCCCTGACCGGACTGTTTTCCCGCTTCATAGAGCGCATCAAAGAGAGGGTTCTGCAACGTACCCCGAGTCACCCCAAGCGGACCGCTGCCCCCGCGCCACACGCTCTCTCCCCGGTCTGAGGACTCGCAGCGCTTGAAGTAGGGCAGGCATCGCTCAAACCGCCAATCGGCGAGACCGAAGGAATCTGCCCACCGGTCGTAGTCCTTGGGGTGGCCGCGCATGTACACCATCGAGTTGATCGACGATGAGCCGCCGATCACTTTGCCACGGGGCAAGTCGATCCTGCGATCGTCGCATTTGGGCTCCGGTTCACTGGTGTAGTTCCAGTTGATACTGGGGTCTTTGTAGGCGTGGTAGACCCCTGCTGGGATATGAATCATCGGTTTGTGATCCATCGGGCCCGCTTCGAGGATCAGTACCTGATTCTGAGAGACCTCGCTCAGTCGATTGGCAAGCACGCAGCCGGCAGACCCTGCACCAACAATAATGTAATCGTACTCAGCCAAATCAGCTCTCCCGGAAACTAGTGAGTCAAATCTTAACGAATTTTAATTCACCGAGGTATACGTGCTGTGGTAAAAGTAATCGGATTATGCTGTGGCAACTCTTGCCGCATAGATCAGGGACCTGAGAGCAAAAATATGAAATTTCCACACACAACATGATTAAGGCCTTTTATCAATCCCGGCAGTGGGCCCTTTGGGCCTATGGGGGCGGTGCGTTACTTATGTCCTCACTGTGGCTGCAGGTGCAGATGACGGTGGCTATCAACGAATGGTACGGCCGCTTTTATGATCTTCTGCAAAATGCCGCCAGTTTTTCGGAAAAGCCCCAGGAAGGTATCGATCAGTTCTTCAGTGAGCTGATTTCAATTGAGTACGCCACATCGGGTTTTACGGGGAACCCGTCATTTGTGGTCATCGCGTTTCCGTACGTGGTTCTTGCGATCTTCACCGGCTGGTTTACTCGGATTTATGGTCTGCGCTGGCGCGAAGCGATTACCTTCAACTACATCCCTCGTTGGCGTTCGGTTGATCATGAGATAGAAGGGGCATCACAGCGCATTCAGGAGGACTGCAACCGCTTCGCACGTATCGTTGAGTCTTTGGGCTTGCAGATCGTGCGGGCTGTGATGACCCTTATCGCATTCATCCCGGTGCTCTATGGGTTGTCGGAAAAGGTAGACGTTCCTGTACTGCGTGATATTGAAGGTTCGCTGGTCTGGGGCGCTCTGGTCATTTCCCTTGGAGGGCTTTTCATCTCGTGGTTCGTCGGCTGGAAACTGCCGGGTCTTGAATACAACAACCAAAAAGTAGAAGCCGCTTTTCGAAAGGATCTGGTCCTGGGAGAAGATGACAAGGTCAACTATGCTGATCTTGGAAAACTTCGAGGCTTCTTCAAGGATATTCGGCGCAACTATCAGCGGCTGTATTTCCATTATGGATACTTTGACGCCTGGTCCACCTCCTATGACCAATTCATGGCAATCGTGCCCTATCTCGTTATGGGTCCGGGACTTTTTACAGGGATGCTGACTCTCGGAGTAATGGTGCAGGTCTCCAATGCTTTCTCAAAGGTTCACGGCGGTTTCTCGCTCTTTTTGCACAACTGGACCACCATCACGGAACTTCGATCGATCTGGAAACGTTTGCACGAATTCGAAGCAAACCTTGATCGCCATGAAGTGGCGGTGACTGCCTAAATCAAGCATTTGGAGTATTCCATCCAAGGCTGGGAAGTCTTTGAGAGAAGTGCTATAACTACCTTAGATTTTAAGGTTTTGTTTACGATAACAATAGTTTCCAATTCATCGAGAGGAAATAATGGAACAGAGTCTATTTGAGAAGTACGGCGGGTTCGCCACTATTCATAAAGTAGTTGAGCACTTTTATGATGGCGTTTTAGATAACGATACCTTGTCTCCTTATTTTGAAGGTGTGGATATGTCTCAGTTGATTGATCACCAGACCCGGTTTTTTGCTTCCGCTATGGGAGGCCCCGCGTCCTTTGACGATTCCCATCTTGAAAAGTCACACCAGGGATTGGGCATTACAGAAGAAGCTTGGGATGCCGTGGTCGGGGTATTGCTCGAGACCTTAAACACCTTCAATGTGGAAGAGGGTGATATCCAGTCGATTGTGGGCGCCGTCGGCAGCAAAAAACCTTTAATCGTTCAGTAATGACTTCCTGATGAAACTAAGCGATTTCCCGCTTGAGAGCATCGGTCTGCCGGCTGCGCTCGTCAATTGGCCGGCGGGAGGAGCGGTTCTGATCAATTCTGCTCTTAGGGCAATAATGGGAGATCGCTTAAGCGCGGATCAGGTTCCCGCATTTGAAGATATCAATGCCCTGTTAGGCGGGCAATTACAGGATCTCAATCCTGAGTCAGAGACCTCAATCACCCAGGAAATAAAAATCGGGCGCAAGCGCTATTCCTATGTATTCACCACGGGAATTATCGTCAATGAAGAGATGAGCGCAGTGTTGCTGTTGGGCGTAGATAAATCGGATGCACTTAAGGCTGAGGCAAAACTTACCTCTTACGTCGGAATCATAGAGGAGAACAACCGGGAACTGCAGCGGCTTGCCAACACTGATCCCTTAACTGGAACTTCCAACCGACGAGCGCTGTTCAATCGCTTCCAGGACTTGACACAGCAAATTCCGGACTTTCATTGCACGGTAAGTATTCTCGATATTGATCATTTCAAACGGTATAACGACGAATATGGCCATGACTTTGGCGACTCTGTTCTCAAGACCTTTGCCGAGCAGGTTCGAGTCCAGTTGGCAGACCGAGCTATCTTCGCGCGTATCGGAGGCGAGGAATTCTGTGTCGTTGATTATTCGGGTAGTTCTGAGGTTGCCAAGGGCAAACTGCAGGGTGCGCTGGATATGGTACGGGATCTGCAGTTGGCTACACCGAAGACAGAAACGGTCAATATCACGTTCAGTGCCGGAGTTGCCGAATATGGCAAAGACGGAGAGACACTGGACGATCTTCTTAAAAATGCGGACCGCGCGCTTTACTATGCCAAGGCCAACGGCCGGTCTTGTGTGATTCCCTACTCAGCCGACCTCTTCGAAAAGCGCGATACGACCCTGATTGCTCGGGTCGATAGTCTCAAGGCTCGCGAGTAGAACGCGCGGGTCGTGACGACTTCACCAAGTTGCCGATCTTTACTCAAAGGATCTTTCGGTGATTAGACTAATCGGTGTCATGGGGCTTGGGGTGTGTTCTCAACCCATCAGGATTCCGCCTAATGAGTGATTCGGTTCAGAATCAGGATAAGGCGCCTTACCAGGAGTTTTCTGAACGGCTCACCGACGCCATGCTTGAAGCCGGATATGCCGCCCGCGAAGGAAGTTGGTCACGTCTGCCGGTTGAGATAGAGCCCTTGCGTCGCGAAGCACAGGCCAAGAGTCTCACCACCGCACGTAAATATCTTGAGGGCGAGGCGTTGCCGAGACGCCATCGGCTCGAAAGGATCGCCGAGTGGCTGAACGTTAACCCCGATTGGCTTGGGAGCGGTGTTGGTCCTAGAAACGCATCAGAGCAATGGGCGCAATCAGAAGATTTACCTGCAGAAGCTCTGGCGCTGGCGCGGGCTTGGGCCGCNTTGCCGCTCCATTATCGTGAGCCGATCCGCTCCTCGATCATCCTAGCGTCGATTGTGGACAGTCTTCCTGAGGAGAGCAAGGAGCTTCCNCCCGCGGCAGCCGGCCTTGAAAGGCGGCGAAAATCCCGAAAGACCCATGAATAAGAACTGCTCTTACGGCAGCTGCCGGCCAGGCCCGCTCCCATGACTGTTGCTGAAAGCAATCTGCCTAATTTTCGGGAGTTTGCTGCGGGNGAAATTGTGGTCTATGGCGACCTCAATTGCCCTTTCTGTTTTGCTCTGCATGAACGNCTCTTGGCCTGGAATCTACTGGATCGGGTCGAATGGCGTCTGATTGTTCACGCTCCTGATCTAGAGGCCTCTAGTTTTTCCATGGAGGATCAGAGCCTTCTTGCTAACGAGATTTTTTCCATACATCATCGAGCCCCGGATGTACCTGTGAACCTGCCAAAGATCCGTCCTGGNAGTGAGACAGCAACACGGCTGATGCAAGGTCTAGANCGTCTGCCGCTGGAACAGCAGGTTAAGGCCCGCCTCGCTATTTATCGGGCCCTGTGGGTGGATGGCCGGGACATCGCAGATCCGGATACCCTGGAGGATGTGGCCTCAGGTGTGGGGGTGGCGGATGTCNCGGCGTTTTCCAAAGCGCCAGTTGAAAAGTTTGATGCCTGGCAGAAGGAGTGGGAAACCAGCAGCGACTTTGATCGTCGTATTCCCATCATGAAGCGTATGGCGAACGACAATCTTTTGCTCGGNCTGCCAACGGAAGANGCCCTGGTCGATTTCCTGAATGGCGAGCGTACTTTTTTCGTCAATGATGACGTTTGCGTTTTTCAACCTCGTCCCATCGTACTGGTNTTTGGCTCCCTGGAGAATCTGTGGCCGTTGGTGGAGACGATCCGTGATTCCTGTGAGGTTCTACATTTTTCAGATGCAAGNCGTTGTCGCGATATGCTGNGTGAGCATGAGTCGGTGGACTTTCTGCTTATTGAATATGAATTTGCGTCCGAAGAAGATTTTGATCTNCTCTCGGATATGGCGAGTGCCCGGGGNGTCACCCGGATTGTGGCTTCTTCAAAGGGTTCTGATGAAGCNGAGATGCGTGCGCTGCAAAGTGGGGCTGCGGAGTATCTGCCTATCGACCGCAGTGTCCNTGTGCTTAGNGCGCGTTTCGATAAACTGGTTATAGAACGGCGNAAGACGCTCTCCATGGAGCAGCATGCCAAATTCGATTCNCTTACCCAGGTTCCTAACCGGCGGGAGTTCCAGACCCGGGCAGAGCAAGAATGGCGCCGCCTCATTGATGAAGGTGGTGGATACTGTGCGTTGCTGCTTATCGATATTGATTTCTTCAAGGCCTATAACGATACCTATGGCCACCTTGCCGGAGACNCGTGNCTGAAGCAGGTCGCTTCGGCACTNCGCAGCAATGCTCGCGGCTACGAGGACTTTATCGCCCGTTATGGAGGTGAAGAGTTCGTTCTNNTGCTACCGGGTGTAACAAAAGAAGTGGCGAACCAAATTGGGGAGCGGTTACGTAGCGCGGTCAGCGACGAAAAGATCGAGCACAAAGGTTCTTCAATAGAACCGGGTCACGTCACCGTGAGNATCGGCGGGGTCAGTGCGTTTGCTCATNCCGANGANACCCCGGGTGATCTCATTCGCCGTGCAGACGATTGCCTGTACCGCGCCAAAGCAGCGGGNCGGAACCTCGTCATCACNCAGTAGTACTTCACGTCTCAGAGCGTGTTTTTAGGATGTCACTAATGGCGCGCGTTCTATCGCGCCACCTCGGATCAAGCCGAAGGCTTTCGATCAAAAAGAATTTAAATCATTGAAATGTATTGATAAAANATGGTCCTTTCGCGGNTAGAGCNCTTTCTTCTGATTGGACAGTCGGTNACANGGTCANAAAACGGNCTAAAAAGACAATAAAAAAGACAATATTGACTTAATTAAAGATATTCCCTAACTTTAGCCAAAATTTGTCGGCCCAGGGCCTGCGTAGAGCGCAATGAGTAGTGGATTATCCAAAGGTATNGAAGGAACGCCGAAGACTAGTGTGAAGTGGCGCACGGTCTTGGTGTGTGCCGTAATCCTCACTCTTGGAGTCGTGTCGGCTAATCAATATGGCGACGACCTGATCCGGAAATTTGTGGGAGATCGTGAGACGATTAATCATGCGCGGGTTCTCACTGAGGCTGACCTCGTTTCCAAACTGGAGGAATTGCTGGGGAGTCTCGCGCTGCATCAGAAACTTATTGTTCTNGGCGGCCGAATTTCAAACAACACGACCAGTGCGGATGCCGATATCGAAAGTTCATCCCGGGAGATCCTGGCCCAGGTGTCGGCACGGCTCAACCGCCAATATCACGTGTTTCGTGCCACTATGGAACAGTTGCCGAAAAGCACTGATCTATTTACCCACTTTCTTCCTCAATACGATGAGATTCAGGAGCGACTGTGCGCCGATATTGAATCCCTGGAAGATCCTCTCCTCGCCATTACGCGGGAATTTTCGGATCAGGATNCGATCGGGCAGCACGATCTGATCCGTGACACCCTTTCGCGTTATCAACTGATCATNTCGCAAGTCTCCAGTCGAGCCAGCCTTGCGCTGGAGCGGACTATTGCTATTGGCGCTGATCAACTGCTTTTCTTTATCAAGACAGTCATTATTGGTCTTGCGGTTTTACTCTCCGGATTCATTGTGTTGCTAATCCAATGGCGGGATCGGGTGCGAATCAGAGAAAGCGCAACCGAAGCCTATGAATCCCTGATTGGNGTGATGGAGTTCATGGACCCCTCCTGGGCGATCGATACCTCGGGGACCGTGATCTACTGGAACCATGCCGTCGAAACACTGACGGGTATAGCGGCCGGCGATATGATTGGCAAAAGTGANCATGAGTATGCGCTGCCGTTTTATGGAGAGCGCCGCAAGGTGCTGATTGATCTTGTCCTGGAGTGGGATGCAGCAATCCAGGAAAAATACGTATTCATTGACACGCAAGAAGATGGGTCCATCGCTGCGGCGTCGTATCACCCAGACCTGAAAGGGGGAGTCTATCTTGCAAGTTCGGCCCAGTTACTGAAAACNGCNACCGGCAAAGTGATTGGCGCGATNGAGACCGTCAGGGACATTACCCAGGAAACAAAGTCCAAAGAGGAACTGTTTAAGGTAAGAGGAGAAGGACGGCAGGCCTTGCGCCTTGCGGAAGAGCGGTTGTCCGCGCTGGAAAGTGTTCGCGAGGTGTCTGCAGATGCCATGATCACTTTTGATTCAAAGAGAAATATTCGATCCGCCAACCCCGCCGCAGAGTCGATGTTTGGTTATTTACCGGAAGAGCTTGTTGGNCAGTCAATGCAGACCATCTGCAGTCCAGAATGCCCGGACTCGATGGATCAGGGCGATCGTATNGAGCTTGAAGGTCGACACAAAGATGGCATGCTTGTTCCTATCTCGGTATCGGTCTCGCAGATTACTGAAGAGGGAGAGTTGGTTTCACTCGCCAGCATCCGAAATCTCAGCGTTGCGCGTGAACAGGAAAACCAAATCTCACACCTTGAGAGCCTGCTTTCTTTGAAGTCATTTGATTTTATCGATCAGGGTATCTCTGTNTTTGACCGCGATCTGAAACTNTTGAGTGCAAACCAGGCATTTCTGGATTTGCTCGAATTCCCTGAGGAATTNCGTTCTCCAGGNACANNNNTNGANGANATGNTNCGCTTNAATGCCGAGCGGGGCGAGTATGGCGAAGGNGATATCGAGACGCAGGTNCNGGANCGNNTGGCGCTNGCGNGNAAATTNGAACCNCATGAGTTTGAAAGAACNCGNNNNGATGGNGTCATTATCAATATCGTNGGCACGCCGATTGACGAAGGCATTGGCGGCTTCATCACTGTGTATACCGACGTCACCAAATTGCGTGGGTACGAGAAACAGCAGCAGGAAGAAATCAAGCAGCTCGAGTCGGTCCTACATCTAGAAGCTATGGAACACATCGGTGTAGGTGTTACCGTTTATGACGACGACCTAAGACTAATCCGGGCAAACCGGACCCACAAGGAGCTCTATGATTTCCCCGACGCATTGGTTGAACCCGGTACCCCGATGACATCAGTAATACGGTTTCTTGCGGAGCAGGGAATCTACGGTGACGGTGAGGTCGAGGATCGGGTCAGCGAGGCTCTTGGGGCGCTCCGATCCCGTGAAGAGGGAAGGCGTGACTTGTGTCTTCCGAATGGCAAAGTCATTGAAATTCATCAGAAAAAACTCGAAGGCGGCGTTGTTCTTATCCATAACGATGTTACCGATTCCCGAGAGGTGCTGCGCAAAGCCAGGAGTACCGACCCCATCACCGGTCTGATGACCCTCGAGACCGTTAATGAGGTTGTCAAAAAACGTTTCCCACACCTGGTCGACGCTGGGCGCCAGTCTATTGGCATTCGCTTGCAGGTAGACCGTTTTGGCATGGTCAACGAGATCTATGGCCAGAATATCGGTGACCAGTTGTTAAAGCAGGTGGCCCAGCGAATTCGGGGTGTGGCGAGCGACGACGCATTAATCGGCAGGGCTGGGGGCAATGAGCTGGTATTGATCGATGAAGCTCAAGATGCTGCCAATATGGCGAACGCAGTGGTCAAGGTATTACGCGAGGCAATGCAGCCGCCGTTCTATTTTCGATCTTTTGACGGCACGCGACAAAAGATTTCGCTGACCTTGAGCGGCGGTATCGTCCTCTTTCCGCAGAACGGTACGGAACTGGATGACCTTATCAATAAGTCGCGTCTGGCGATGCAGTATGCGGCCTCTCAGGGCGGTGACTCTTTCAGGTTCTTTGACTGGAAAGCCACTCGTCGTCGATTCACCAGTGACCGTATCAGTATCGAAAATGATCTTCGTGTCGCGATTGAAGAGAAGCAGTTTTTCCTTAATTACCAGCCGCAGATCGAACTGCAATCAGGCGGGGTTCATGGGTGTGAGGCTCTGATTCGCTGGCAGCATCCCAAACAAGGACTGATTTCTCCTATGGATTTTATTCCAGTCGCAGAAGAGACCGGCCTTATCGTGCCGATCGGCGAATGGGTATTGCGTAACGCCTGCCGGCAGGCAAAGCAATGGCAGGACCACGGGCATGCACCCTTTATCCTGTCGGTGAACGTATCGGCGGTTCAGTTCCGCAACGACGGGATCGTGGACAGTATTCGAGGTGTTCTCGAGGAGACCGGCTTGGATGCGAAATACTTGGAACTGGAACTGACCGAATCCATCGTGGCCGATGACCTTGAGGGTACCCGGAAAATTCTCAATGACCTTAAGACACTCGGCCTTAGCCTTGCAATTGACGATTTTGGTACTGGCTACTCCAGCCTTGCCTATCTCACCCAATTGCCATTTGACACGCTCAAGATCGACCAGGCGTTTGTTCGGGGCAAAGAAAAGCACAACTGGGCTATCGTGCGCGCGGTTTGTCAGTTAGCCCGGTCGCTTGGGCTAAATATCGTGGCAGAAGGCGTTGAGACAATTGATCATGCCGACATGTGCGCAGGTCTTGGATGTCACACTGGACAGGGTTATTTCTTCAGTCGGCCGTTACCAAAGAATGATATTGAGTTTTATCTCAGCGAACACAAGGATCGTCATATCGAGTCAAGTGCTCGCCAGGAAACAAAACTTCGGGTGGGTCTACCGACCTTTGGTGCGATCAATAAGTTCCAGAAGGCAGCAATGGAGTTTCGTGCTGGCCACCCTGAGTTTGAGGTCGAGATTCATTGTGATGTCAGTGATTACCTTTTGGAATCACTCAATCTCGGCGAACTAGACCTGATCGTGGCGGTGACTACCGGGCCGATCGATATTGATCCGCAACACGCTTGGCTGGATTACCCGGTATGGATCGCGTCACGGGATTTTGTTCTAGCCGAACGGGAGGCGGTGCCGCTGCTTGCGCATCCGGAGGGTTCGCCTTTTCGCAAACGTATGCTGGAAAGCCTGCGACAGGCAGACCGGCAGTCGCAGATTGTTTACCAGTCTCCCGCTTTGCGCGGCCTGACCGATGCAGTGGTGGCCGGGATGGGAGTGTCCGCTTTGCCGCTGTCTGCAGTGCACGATGATGAAGCCATGAAGTCTGGGCAGATAAGGGTGTTGGATACAAAGAAAGACGGTCTTCCGGTTCTGGAGTCGGTACAGTATGGGATATATAGTAGGAGACTTGAGGGGGAGACTGCCCAGTCGGCGTTTACGGAATGCCTAGTAGAACTGATTGACTCATTCGGCAGTGAAAAACTCTAGCAGGTCGATGTACAGGGATATTATTTTTCAGGGAGGAGCGTTATGAGTGCGCCGGATAGCGCTTTGACTGAAAAGCCCGCAACGACCGCGAACAATGGTGCTGAGGCGCGCCGACGACTGCGACTCGGCGAGGTACTGGTCAAGGAAGGTCTTGTCACTGAGGCGCAGATCGAAACAGCGCTCGCGACCCAGAAGCAGGGCAAGGGAAAGCGTCTGGGTGAGGTTCTTGTCGATCTGCGCATAGTAGACGAGGTCACGATCGTGCGTACGTTGGCCAACCGGCTGGACCTGCCTTTTATCGATCTCAACCAGGTTCAGGTCGCTGAGGCTGCGCTAAAGGAACTCCCCTCCCATGTGATGCGTGATCACAATGTGGTTCCGATCGCGTCCGACGAAACCTCAATTACCGTCACCTTTGGTGATCCGTTGTCGGTGGACGCCGTCAATGCTGTCCGGTTTTCCTGTCAAAAGCGACTCGTTGAAGCGGTTTCCGCGCCGAGCCAGATCAAACGTTTCGTCAACCGGTCAGCTTCCATAAGTGAAAGTAAGGAAGAGTTTGAAGTTTTTCTGCAATCGCTCAGCAGCGAGGCTGGCCAGAGTTCAGAGTTGGGTGAAAACGCGGCCGCGGTTCGGCTCGCCAACAAAATCATCCTGGACGCCGTGCGTGACCGCGCATCGGATATTCATATCGAGCCCAATGGTG
>NHDO01000076.1 GCA_002171735.1 Proteobacteria bacterium TMED61
TCGTCTGTGCAATGGTGATCGATCGAATCGCGCAGGGTATGTACCGCAAGAAAACTTCTGAGTCCTGAGCCTGGATTGAACAATCGGATGACGCGCCGCATTAGTGCCGCAGTCTGATTGCATCGAAGTTTGATCTCGGTCAAGGTGCCGAGCCGGGAAGTGGGTTAGAGTTTCCCAGTCGTTTTTCCGGTGACGACGAACTAAAACCATTAGTTGCAGCCTTTCAGAATGAAAACCTCTGGAATTAATATTAATCGAAGTAATTTGTTTTCTTCCTTTAAGGGATGTCTGTGTCAGCCATGTTTTTGAGAAACGCTTGGTATGTAGCGGGATGGAGCGGCGATTATGGGCAAGAGCTCGTAGCGCAGANGCTGCTNGGCCANCGCGTGGTCCTGTATCGNAAGCNCGATGGCNCGCCCGTTGCNCTNGAGGACGCCTGCCCGCACCGAAAACTGCCGCTCTCCAAAGGTAATCTGAAAGACGATGTCATCGAGTGTGGATATCATGGTTTGACCTTTGATGGTTCGGGAAAATGCGTTGCCGCCCCGACGCAGCCCGGACAGATTCCCGAAGGCGCGGTGGTCAGGAGTTATCCCGTTGTTGACCGCTATCGTCTGCTTTGGATTTGGATGGGTGATCCAGATCGGGCAAATCCTGATGACATTCTTCACATCGAGAATTTTGATAACCCCGACTGGGGCTGTACTGAAGGCGGGACCCTCGAAATGGAATGCAACTACTTGTGGGTCTGCGACAATCTTCTNGATCCAAGTCATGTTGCCTGGGTGCATGTTTCGTCATTTGCAGGCGCGGGCACTGATCACGGACAACTGGATCTCAACCGGTCCGAAACCGGGGTGACGGTCTCGCGNTGGATCTACGGCCAGCTGCCATCTCCTTACTATGCAGGCCTTGTTANATTCGAAGGGGAGTGCGANCGTTTGCAATACTACGAACTGCGTGTCCCCAGCATTGCTATCAACAAGTCGATTTATACCCCGGCCGGTACAGGCGGCCCTGATAAGCCACCGGTCGACAAGACCTACATCAATTTGTCTTATAACTTCATGACCCCGGTGAATGAAGGCCACACACGGTATTTCTGGTTCCAGCATAGAAACACTGACCCCGATGATGAGGCCGTGTCGAAGTTTATGAACGACGGCGCACGTGTGGCCTTTGAAGAGGATCGGGCAATACTGACCGAAGTGGATAGGGGCATGCGCGATCGTGAGACATCCAACATTGATCTTCGGTTGGACGCCGGAGCCAAGTTGTTTCGCAAGCAACTACAACAGAAGATTGACGCTGAAGGCTGANGNCGGTATCCGTGTGGACGACTATTTTTTGGTTCTGAGAGGTAGACTCGGCGCTAAGGGTTGGACAGACGGGCAATTAGTTTGCGTAGCAGATGCTCTCCCTGATCGATCTGATCTAGGGCGATGAACTCATTTGGTTTGTGCGCCTGATCAATCGATCCTGGGCCGCATACCACAGTGGGGAAGCCAGCTGCCTGAAACTGTCCCGCTTCAGCAACATAAGGCGCATGTTTCTCGGTCGGCTGGGTGCCAAGAGAGGCGAGCAACGCCATAGCGGGGGATTCGGACATTAAAAAAGCCGGGGCAGAAGCCATAATCTCAGTTTTGATACCACAATCGTTGCTGATTCCTTGCATATTCGGTAGGACTTCATCTCGACAGTATTTTTCAAACGCATCAATAATATTTTTGGGGTCGTCGTTAGGTATNCACCGAATATCCCATTGGAACTCGCAGTGTCGAGAAATAATGTTGATTGCAGTTCCGCCCCGNATGATACCAACGTGAATCGTTGAGTGATGAGGCTCAAACCCCGTATCAATACTGGTGTGTTCCGCAAGTTCTGTCGCCATGGAGTTTAATTTTTCGACCAATTTGGCTGCGGTCATTACTGCNCTTACTCCTCGATGGGTCTGGCTTGAATGAGCTTCAAAACCGAGGATCGATGTAGTCAGCGTCACCATCCCCTTATGACCGGTGATTGCTTTCATCTGGGTCGGTTCTCCNACNATCACGGCTTCGGGTNTGGGAATAGTTTGTGAAATTTCTGCAATCATTCCTGGCGCGCCCTTACAGCCGACTTCTTCATCGTAAGACAACGCAAAATGAATAGGTTTGATTAAGGAGTCCATTTCAGGGACAAGAGCCAGAGCAGTTCCGATGAACCCCTTCATGTCGCAAGTCCCTCGACCATAAAGGCAGTTTTCCTTTACTTCTGGTNCAAAAGGGTCGGTGTGCCAGTCCTGGCCGTCAGTAGGCACCACATCTGTGTGACCTGAGAGAACGACGCCTCCTGGTTCGTTAGGGCCAACCGAAGCGTATAGGTTGGACTTCTTTCCATCCGNACTTTCTACTCTGTGTGATTCGATCCCGAGATCATCAAGATAGGCAGCAATATGATCGATTAACGGTAAATTGGAATCACGCGAGACGGTGTTGAATTGAACGAGTTCTTTGATCTTTTCTAATGAGGTCATAGCGATATCCGACCAATAAGAAAAGGGGTGCAGCATTTGCTACACCCCTTCTTGGACTTAAGTAACGGTCACAGGTAAAACATCCTACCTGGGGATGTGGGAAGCTAGAGCGCTTCTTTCACCAGGGCACAATCAAGGCCTTTGGCAGGATCAGCTACATCCGTCATGAAGCCAAAATTTACCCACCATTTTTGTGTCAGGTTCCAGTGATCCACCATCTGGCCATTTTTTTGGCCAAACGGCGGGCTTCCTGGTGCGACGCCACAAAATCGAGCGGTATCCTCAAGCGTGTACATATAAAGGGTACCGTCCTTTATGTCATTTTTCGCAACCTCGGTGGTTAACTTGCCATTGCCAATAATGGCTTCTACGTCTGCCATAGGAAAGCCAACCGCATCAGAAATTACTTGGTTATCAACTTCTGAGTTAGCCCGCCAATGCTCGACACCCTTAAAGATTGCCTGAAGAGTTTTAACTGCTAAATCCCGTCGGTTATCAAGTAAGTCGTTAGACATGAAGATCGCATCAGCGATTAATCCGCTTTCTAGCCATTGGGTTTCAAGAGAGTTTGCAACGGATCGAGATCCTGGGAGATTCTCTAAAACTTCGGTGTTAAAAGGCGCCCATAGTTCAGCAGCCGCAACTTGCCCACTCATCATGGCGGCTGCAGCATCGCCGGCGATCAGATTGACCATCTCGACTTCGTCCCACTTGACACCATTTTGCTCAAGCCAGATTCCCATCATGATATGGGACAACCCTCCCTCGAGAACCGCAACCTGCTTGCCTTTTAGGTCGGCTGCCGACTTGATATCCGGGTGGACGATGATGTCATCTGATCCATAGCCAAGGTTGCTGAGAGCCACTAATTTGGACCCCATATCTTCAGCTGCGAGGATCGGTCCGAATTCAATCGTACTAAAGACAACATCCAACTTATTAGTACCAAGCAGTGCAAAAAGTTGAACGGGATCCTCAATCACGGTGAACTCAAAATTAAGGTCTGGGGATAAATTATGGTGTTGATTTACATACAGAAAACCATACCCGGGCCAACTAAAATGCCCCACTCGAATGGTCTCTGCCGCATTAGCTGCAGGTATAGCGCTGAATGACAAAGATGCGATAGCGCTCGCAGCCAAAAACTTACCCAACTTACTCATTAATGAATCGAATTTCATTTTCACTTGTTCCTCCTCTATTGCTGTTTCAAGAATTTACCCGCGATGGGTAAGCTTTAACTAATTTGTCCTTGTATTTCCTCACGCATCATTCGATACAGAGTTTTTTCCATGTCGACATAACCCTCTCGACTTAATAAATCTTCTTTTCGAAGAAAGCGTTTTCCTTCTTTAAAGTCCATAGAAAGATCGGCTTTAATCTTTCCAGGCTGGCGGGTGAAGAAAATTATTCTATCTGCTAAATAGATAGCTTCCTGGATGTCGTGAGTTACAAGGATCACAGTTTTACTCTCACTTTCGATGATCTCGATAACCATCTCTTCCATTTCCCAGGTTACCTGAGCATCCAGAGCGCCGAAAGGTTCATCCAGCAAAAGTAGTTGTGGGCTCTGAGCCAAAGTTCTCGCTATGGCGACCCGTTGCTTCATTCCACCAGACAACTCAGAAGGGTACGCTTTGGCAAATTTCGATAAATGAACAAGCTTTAAGAAATGCTCTGTGCGCTCTTTTCTTTCCTCTTTACGAACGCCTTGGATTTGCATCCCATGCTCAACATTCGCAGAAACTGTTAGCCAAGGGTATGAAGTGTATGCCTGGAACACCATTCCGCGATCTGGGCCGGGTCCCTCTATAGGATTTCCGTAGGAAGAGATCAGACCCCGGGTTGGGTACTCAAGACCCGCAATCAGGCGCAGAAGGGTAGTTTTTCCACACCCGGAGGGTCCGATAAATGCCGTGACCTTGTTTTCCTCAATATCCAGAGTCATATCATCCAATGCCACGACAGCGCCATTTACATACTCTTTGCTTACTCGCTCAACGCTTATGGGATAAGTAGACACCTAGATTTCCTGTGAAAGTTCTTGGATTATGGGGATTCAGTCAAGCGAAAGAGATTACTTCCTGGTGTAGACATAGGGAAAAAGAAAACGACTTGCATTTCGGAAAAGGATGTCCGTGAGAACACCAAGAACTCCGATCGTAAGGATGCCAGCCATGATGATGTCGATATGCAGGAACTTTGCGCCTCTCATCATTACCGCACCAATTCCATCAGTTGCCGCTACGATCTCCGCGATGACCAGATAGGTCCAGGACACAGCGATCATATTTCGCATTGAGTCCAGAATCTGTGGCGCTGCAGCAGGCAATGCCACCCTCAAGATAATATGTTTCCGATCTGCACCCATGGTCTGCGCAGACTCTACAAATTCTTTAGGTACTGCCAGGACGTTGTCTAAGATCAGGGCAATTAGAAAAAACACGCAACCCAGAAAAAGGAGTGCCATTTTTGCAGTATCAGTCGGACCAAGATAAACCAACAGTAGCGGGACAAACGAGGCTGCGGGCAAGTAACGCAATCCACCCACCGTAGGGTTAACTAGCGCCCGGACCTTCACGAAACAGCCCATGATCAAGCCAAGAGGAACCGCAACAAGACATGCCACGAAGAAACTAAGGTAGATACGATAGAGACTTACGCCAATATCGCTAATAAAGTCCTTATTAATTAATAGATAAATAATCTTGCCAACTACCTCATCAACACCAGGTAGAAACTTTCGTTGAAGTTCAGGCGTTGCCCAGTGCCCTAATTGCCAAAGAGCGAATAACGAGACCAGCCCTAAGAGTCCGAGAACAAATCCCTGGCGCCCGCTTACCGTCCCACGGACTGAGAAAAACTTCTCTTTCGGCGGCGAAAACAGCGGTGCTTCACCTTGAGAGATAGGTTTGTCTGGACTATTGTCAATATTCATCTAAGTTGGGGCTCACAAAATCTTACTGTTTAAATTTTCGAGTCAGACTGCGTTTAAAGCTATTAATGTGCGACCTGTAATCTCTATATCAGGAGTTTAGCCTCTTTAAACCTTTGCTCGATGCCTCTGCGGAATTCATCATTAAGCTGGGTTATCCGTAATTGGAATCTCCCATTTGTAGAGAGATTTATAGAGACCAAGGCCCATCATTGGTTCGACAGCGGCGACCATCGGCGACTCATAGCAATGCTTGTCCAAAAAGTTACGAAGGCCAATCGGAGAATCAACTACAACTTCGGCCAAAAGATCAAATCGTCCCGCGATCCGCATTGCATAAACTACCTCATCCAGGTCGCTGAAATATTCAGCGGCGCTTGATACCCCAACATCTGACTGGACAGAAATACCAAGCATGGCCCAAGATGACTGACCTAGAGCCAAAGGGTTGGTTACCGTAATAAACTGAATCATGTTTTGGTCACGCATTCGGGTCACCCGAGAGCGGACAGTCGATTCAGAAACCCCTAGCTTGTCTGCGATGGAGGAAAATGTGGCTCGCCCATCTTCCTTGAGATGTTCCACAATTTTGAGATTCAATCCCTCAAGAATCACCGAATTTTCTTTTGACTTGCTCAGGGTGTCNGTGGTTCGAGAACGGGCGAACGTGAAGTCACGAATTCCAGCGATTCGAGAATTGTTAGGGGCTCTTTTAGTCACAGTNATTCAGNTTCAGNCTCTGGGTAGAAAGTGAAAAACGAATATAGGNATATAAGANGAGGTAGTCAACGAAATTCGTGATACTATAAATTTAACAACCAAGGTANANTAAATTNAAATTTAGTTANAAAANTAAAAATTATGGGTGTAAAAAGAAAAAGTGATAGTACGATTTCGTATTAAACTANANTAATNAATAAACGAAATTCGTCGCNAATAATTTNANTTATCATATCCNACATAGTTTCACGTTGTCGTTATTTGAGAACTGATCCAATCTAACGCTGNACAGGCACTTGTTGAGGAATTTTGCTAATGGCTCTACTTAAGATGGAAGAATGGTATGACTTGGCNCGCGAGACTAATTGGACGCCGAAATACGTTAGCGANGAGCAACTGTTTCCAGCGCCGATGTCGGACGATCACGGTATCNCAATAGAGGCTTGGGAGAATTTTGATGAACCCTACAAGTCAACCTACCGCGANTATGTCAACGCCCANAGAGATAAAGACGTCGGAGCCTATTCGGTAAAAGCGGCTNTAGCAAGAGCNGATTTTTTTAAGAATGCATCGCCGCACTGGAAGGCGCTGTTGGCCCTTCATTTCAGTGCAGTCTGCTGGGCCGAGTTCCACTCGGCTTCCGCTTTTGCTCGTATGACGCGTTTTTCACGAAGCCCAGGGATGCGCAACATGGCGACCTTCGGCACGCTTGACGAGATTCGTCATGGCCAGATTCAGATTTACTTCGCTTATGAGTTTTTAAAGCACGACGCAGTATTCGATTGGTGTCACAAATCATCNAAGACTGAAAACTGGATCATCATCAGTCTTCGTCATGCGTTAGACGACATCGCACACACCCGTGATGCAACCAGTGCGGCAATTATGCTGAACATGGGCTTGGAATTGGCCTTTACTAACTTGCAGTTTGTCGCATTGTCCGCAGACGCTGCGAAATGTGGTGACCATAGTTTCGCAACAATGCTGCAAAGCATNCAATCAGATGAGGCGCGACACGCTCAGATTGGAGAGCCCATGGTGCGAATCATGGTCGAGAATGGCAAGAAAAAAGAAGCTCAGCAGATGGTAGAAATTGCTTTCTGGCGTATGTGGAAGCANTTTTCAGCGCTGAGCGGGATCGGCATGGATTACTACACGCCGTTAGAGCACCGAGAAAATTCTCTGAAAGACTTTATGGAGGAGTGGGTTATCGGACAGTTCGGCAGAACCATGCAGGCATTAGGCCTGGATCTCCCTTGGTATTGGGACATNCTTAAGGAAGATATCTCGAGTTTTCATCATGCTAACCAGATTGGCGTTTATGTGTATCGTGCGACTGAGTGGTGGCGCCCCATTGCGTCTACTTCTCCAGCCGAGCGAGAGTGGCTGGAAGAGAAATATCCGGGTTGGAATGAAACCTATGGAAAATGCTGGGACGTAATCTCTGAAAACATCCGTAACGGTGATTATGAGAAAACGACGCCGATCGCNCCGCCNCTTATTTGTAACATGTGCGGGCTTGAGGTGGTCGGTACAGCTGGAGAAAAGTGGCATCCGGTCGACCATCATGTTGATATTGATGATCGTCGATATCACTTTTGCTCAGAACCCTGCAAATGGATCTTCGAACTGGAGCCAGCNCGATATAAGGGACACNCAAGCATCATTGACCGAGTGTTCGATGGCACTATCGGTCCTGAGCCTGACGATTTCTATAACTATATGGGACAGAGCCCTGCAGAAAGAGGGACTGATGGTTACGAGTATCGTTGGGTAGATGGATATGATCAGGACCAGAATGAAACCGAAGAAGAGAAGTTGTACGCAACCGGGTAGATGTTCACGTTCTAGTTATTGAGATCGTTGGAGGAAGAGATGGCAGATTTCCCGCTTGCTGTGAATGTGCAGGGTGATTACGGATACAAGGTGATAGTTGTCGATGACGGAAATACTATCGACGAGGTCATTCAGGTCGCGGTTGATCAGATAGTGGGGGTTCTGGTGGCTCCATTTCCTGAGGGCACAGTTTTGCGCGCTAAAACCCACGGAGCGGAGGACCCACTCGACAGCAGCCTTACCGTAGCTAATGCTAACTTTATTCAAATGGAAGCACTCCAGATTTATGCGGAAAAATAACTGTGACCGATGATCTGGAGTACCACAAAGTCTGTGAGTTGGATGATGTTTGGGAAGGGGAGATGGAACTTTTTGATGTGGGTGAGAATGAAGTCTTGATCATCCATTCGCCAGGAATGGAGCTCCGCGCTTATAGCCCAATATGCCCGCATCAGGAGTTTTCTCTATTTGATGGAGAACTCGAGAATTGTGTCCTCACCTGTTCAGCGCATCTTTGGCAGTTTGATGTCCTTTCAGGAGAGGGAGTCAATCCGACCGGCACCTCTTTGACTAGTTATCCGATCAAAGTGGAGGACGAGGCGATATGGGTTGCCTTTCCGGAGAACGACAAAGATTCCTAGGGAGAACGCTATGTCGAATTCGCAAGAGAACCGTTTTGTCGGGCCCGTTCTAAAAAATAGTGAGGTTGGAGACGCGATTGTTGAAGCGATCTATGAAGACAATAACGAACGCAAGATCGAAGTAGAGGAGCACGCATCTTATTTCCGAGTCAAAGTAGAAAAAGAATGCGTCATCCGTTTTGACACCGTTTCACAAATGCTTGGGAGAGATGTTACGCGCGCCGATATCGAGGCCAATATGCCCTCTCTGGAGGGGTTTATCCGGGTGGATTCAGAAAAAATGCGGTTTCTTGCGACAGCCACTGATACCTAATTTTGACCTAGGCTATCTACCGAATCAGGAACTTACCGTACGCATCATTTGAAAAAAGGTTGATTATGAGTAGCAACGTAACTGGAATGAAAACTTGGAGCAAGCTGTCGAAGAATAAACGGCGCCCAAGTGAGTATGAGATCGTAACGACGAATCTTCAAACCCGACATCGGCATCGGGATCAAGCGTATGAACTTTCGCCCGCGCCTGATCTTGCAATGAACGAGTGGTATCGCAAACATGTTTTTGATAGTCCCCTGCAGCACGATGATTGGGAGGAATTCCGCGACCCAGATGCGTTGATTTATCGTGTGTACACACGAAACCAGGATAGCCAGGAAGAGTACATAGACGGAGTGCTGAATGAGCACGACGACATCGGTCATGATGAGGATCTATCCGCAGAGTGGTTGGATACCATGGAAATCCTTTATACGCCGAGGCGATACCTTCAGGTCACTCTACAAATGACTGCTGCCTATGTCTTGCAGGTAGCTCCTGCTAGCACCATTACTGCATGTGCCGGGTTTCAGGAGGGTGACGAGTTCCGGTGGATGCAACGGNTTGCCTATAGAACGCGAGAACTTCAGAANGCGCATCCCAGTCGCACATTTGGTGTNAGCGAAAGGGAGAATTGGGAAAACGCTGAACCGTTACAAGGCATACGGGAATTAATGGAAAAGACACTGGTCGCCTACGATTGGGGCGAGAGTTTCGTTGTCAATAATCTCATCGCAAAGGTTGCTGTGGACGAAACACTTAGAGAACTGGCAAGCACGGCACGTATTTTTCGCGATCCGCTGTTGGCAGCACTGGCTGATAATCAATTACGTGATAGTGATCGNTCCAGACGCTGGAGTGCGGCGCTCGTTAAATTCTGCACAGANGCTCGGGAAGAAAACAAAGCCGTAATCCGTTCGTGGATTGAAGAATGGATGCCTTTAGCAACTAAAGCTATTGCCACCTATTGCTCTGCTCTTCCAGAAAGTGAGAATGCTGCTGAGGCGGCTATCTCAAGAATGGAGGCCTTCCATCGCAGTCTAGAATTGTAAACGCAGCGAGTGTCGGATTTTGTCCATGTTGCGATTCCGATCTATACCCTCNAGTCATTTAGACAGTGTTAAGGACCCCGCTCCTTGAAACACCCAACTGCACACCGGGTTGCAATCTCTCACTCGGAGNTAGTCATCCACGTTGATCATGGCGATACNTTACTGGGAGGAATTCTGCGAGCCGGCGTCGGTGTGCCGTATGAGTGTAACGCCGGNGGCTGTGGTAGCTGCAAGTACACGTTACTGGANGGGTCGGTAGCCGACGATCTTGAGGAAACCGCTGGGCTTCGCGCGTCTGATANGCGAAAAAACAAACACCTGGCCTGCATCAGTCGACCCCAGTCTGACTGCACAATNGAGCTAAAACTTGATCCCGAGTACACCCCAAAAAACGCCCCACGNAAAGTCGATGCGTCACTTCATTCTATTGAGAAGCTCACACATGATTTGTGGGAGTTTCACTTTGATGCTCCNAGGACTGCGTCTTTCCTCCCAGGCCAGTATGCAAAAGTGAGCCTGCCAGGGGTTACTGGTCCTCGTAGTTATTCCATGAGCAATGTTGCAAATGAAGTCGGGCGATGGTCGTTCCAAATCAAGAGAATGGAGGGCGGCGCTGCGTCAAAAGTATTGTTTGATGGTTTGACGACAGATTTGCAGGTCACCATTGATGGNCCCTACAGTACCGCTTATCTGAGATCCGATTCTGTCCGTCCAATAATTTGTATCGGCGGGGGTTCAGGCCTGGCCCCTATGGTCTCGATTTTGCGCGGCATCTCCCAACGTAAAAGCGATAAAACTAAGCCAGTTCTTTACTACGGCGCTCGCCAGGAAAAAGATGTGGTGGACCAAGAATATTTGGCGACGATCCCGGGGTTCAATCCAGAAAATCAGTACATCCCGATTGTATCTGAGCCAGAAGAGAGCGATACGTGGGCTGGCGCCACTGGGTTGGTCCATGAATTTTTGAAGAGTCATNTGAACGAGACGACTCAAGATTCTGACTTTTATATGGCCGGTCCTCCCCCTATGGTTGATGCCGTGAGACGTCATCTTGTGTTGGATAGAGGGATTCCCGTTGATCGTCTTTACTATGATCGTTTCTTTTAGTGCGATGGCGTTGGGTGCGGGCAATGGAGGANGTGGAATTCAGCGCCAAGTGGGCCAGAACTTATCTCGATCGATCTGCCCTGGATCGAGTAAAAAATTAGTGGGATAAAAAATATGCAAAAAGAAAATAAACNCCCCGTTGATGATATGTGGCAGTGGAAAGATGATGCGAAATTTTCAAACACCGTGGCGGTGGGAGATCAGGTTTTTATCAGTGGTCAGCAAACGCTTGATAAAGATGGCGTTGTGCTGAATCCTGGCGATATTGCTGCTCAGACACGAAACGTTTTTGAAAACATGAAATCGAGTTTAGTCGGACTCAATATGGGGCTCGACGACTTAGTGCGGCTGAATACTTACTATGTTTTTGAAGGGGATGACAAGGACGCAACGACTTTCTGGGAGGATATGACAAGGGTGCGTCTTGAGTATTTTCCAGACCCCGGGCCAGCAGCTACAGCGGTACGTGCGAAAGGTATGCCATATGAAGGCCAACTGATTCAGATAGAGGGTGTCGCGCTCAGGGGGGAGTCAAGGCGATGNCGACAGCGCATCATGCCGGAAGGAAGTTGGGACTGGAGTATTGCGGTACCGTTATCCCAGGGATGGAAGATTGGCAATCGGATNTTTGTCGGNGGCCAGATNTCTGCTGATAAAACGGGTCGTCCGGTGCATGTCGGCGATCTTGATGCGCAGACCCGTAATATTTATGAATATATTGGNCGGGTGTTGTCGGACGCCGGGGCTTCATTCTCAGATCTGACGCGGGTGAAGATCTGTTTTAAATATGACAGCAAGGATTCAAATAGTGGCCAAGCGTTTGTTGATCGAATTATGGAAGTCTCAAAAGAGTACATAAAAGGCACCCCNCCTGTGGTCACCGCATTCGCTGTTGATTTACTGTATCCAGGTTTGGATCTAGAGCTTGACGCAATGGCGATCGTCGATCAAGACACGAAAGCCCTTGCGCCGAACGAACTTGGTGGCCGGTATCAGCCGTCGGAGTTTTCGGACGGCGTGTTAGCTGATGGCGAGATATATATTGGTGGCCAGACAGCGACGGAACCTGATGGTTCGGTGATGTTTCCCGGTGACTTTTCGGCTCAGGCCAATGAGGTTTTTCAGCGGCTGGATAGGGTGTTGCAGGAGGCAGACGCCACCTTGAAAGATATAGTCAAACTAAATCTATTCATTGTTGGGCAAGATGCGCAAGTTGAGGAATTTTTTCATCAAGCCTGTAGGGTGTGGACCGAGGTGAGTCCAAATAGTTATCCAGCGATGACACCTGTGCGGGTCCACGAATTGCCCAAACCTGGGCTTTTGTTTCAAGCTGATTGCATCGCAATAAAATAAGACGTTATTCACGATCACGAGTTGTTTTAAAAAGAGAGGAGAGAAAAAAATGATTAGCAATCCTGTTCCCTGGCCAAACGGCGCTAAGTGCGCTTGCGCAATAACTTTTGACATCGATACAGACAGCATCTTGCACCTCGAGCATCGTGAGCGAGCGCCAACAATGCTCTCGACCATGTCGTGGCTGAAATATGATGAGATCGCGATCCCACGCATTCTCGAAGTCTATAAGCGGGCCGAGATAAAGCAGACTTTTTTCTATCCTGCTTGGTGTATGGAGAGGTATCCGCATCTTGTGGAGATGATTCTAGAAGGGGGGCACGAGATCGCGGCACACGGATATCTCCATGAGAACCCCAATAAGTTATCTCCAGAAGATGAACTGTACTGGTTCGAAAGACAGATCGCAGTCATTGAGAAGATGACGGGNCAAAAGCCTCGGGGGTGGAGGGCGCCGTTATACAATTATTCCAAGTATTCGATCGACTACATGATTGAGCAGGGATTTCTATATGACGCAAGTTTAATGGGCGATGACGTCCCCTATATTCTTGAGACAGAAAAAGGCAGCGTGATCGAGTTACCGAGTCACTGGGGAATGGACGATTGGCCACACTATACCCATGCGCCGGATATGCACTACATGATGCCGATCAAATCACCGGATGAAGCGATGAATGTCTTCATGTCGGAGTTTAAGGCAATGCATAAATATGGCGGGTTGTGGGTGACGGTTTGGCATCCGTTTGTAACCGGTCGGCTGGCGAGGTGTGACCGTATGGCGCAGATGATCGAAGACATACGATCAGAAGGAAATGTGTGGTTTGCCAAGATGGAAGAAATCACCGCACATATCCAACAATGCATTGACGACGGGAGCTGGACCCCCAGAGTGGACAAGTTGCCTTACTATGATGGGCCAATTCCTGAACTCAAAGACGCTGGGCTAGCATAGCGCTGAGTTCGCCATTGGGAGAGCTTGGTTCATGAGGCATTTGCCCTCGCCAACCGTGAGTCAAGCGTAGAAACTGGGCGGCAGTCGGTTTAGGACAAATTGATACCGATTGTCGTTCAGTACTCAGGGTCAGCCATGGGCGATCGTCAGTTGATTTNAGTATTAGCCCTGCCGAAAGATTCGGTTTAATCCGCTGGCAGTCTCTTGATCCGACTCTAAACCTTATATTTCGCCGTTGATAAAAGGGGCCGCGCTCACCGTGCGGGCCGCTTCACCCTCGTCTTATCGATTGATCTACAGTTTCTCCTCTCTCCTTGCAGTTGGCAGCCATCAGGCGGAGAACGATACAAGCGGCAAGTTTCGAGGTCGTATCGCTAACATCATAGACCGGACTCAGTTCGGAAATCTCGATAATGCTCGGCGCTCCTTTCTCGCCGAGCAGAGTTGCGAGTTGCATGACTTCTCTAGATTCCAAACCGCCAGGCTCAGGTGCAGTAACCCCGGGAGCTGCAGATGCGTCCATCACATTCATGTTGATGCTGAGATATTGCCCTGCTGTGTCGTTCCACAGTCGGTCCGCCGCTTCGTCAACGACTGGAGCAATGCCTCGATCAATGACTTCTCTCATGGAAAAAAAGCGGATCCCTCTGGACTCGGCCAACTCGACATGATCCCTGGGGTTCATGGAATTTCGGGCGCCAACGTGAGCAACATTTTCGGGATGAACATTCGGTAGTTCGGTAATCCGCGCCATGGTGCAAGGGCTCGTCATTTTTTCCCCGGCCCAGGAATCGGCCATNTNTAAGTGGGCGCCGAGGTGTAAATAGCCCATCCGGCCATTCTCCCCAATATGATCGGATAGTGCGCGCGATGCGGGTATTGAGATTGAATGATCTCCGCCGCAGATNATTGGAATTAGTCCGGAACGAAGCACCTCCCGAACGGCTCGATATATTCTCTCGTGGGCTAATTCTGGAGAAACTTTGGGTATTCTGACATTTCCGCAGTCGATGCAGTGACCCTCAAGATCTACCTGATATTCGAACCAATAGGGAAAGTACTCATAACTCGCCATGCGAAACGCTTGAGCCCCGTCTTCCGACCCTGGTTTACCGACGTTTCCTTCATCGTATGGAATCCCCATAAAGGCGTACCGGNCTCCAGAATCTTTCAAGGCCTCAGTTTCCATTGAAATTTGCGGAGACCGCAGAAAGGTGATTACACCGAGTGTTTTGAAATCTTCAGGGTCACCCAAGGGGGAGAAGAGATGTTCATAATTTTTTGCTGGGTTCATTAGGATGCCTTTAGTAGCAAAGGGTTATGTATTAGGTTTCGACTACGACTGATGAAAATTTTGTTGGAGAGTCTGTGCCCGACTTCCCAGATAGTGATAAATCATGCAACAGACTAATTTCGTGCTCATGTCACTGACGTCGTACTGGGGGCACAATTCTGAGATCTCGAAAATATCGGCACCGTATGTGCCGGCAACCCGAGCCAGTTCTAATGCCTCCCGAGGTTTGATNCCAAAGGTTTCGGGTGCCGTAGTGCCAGGCATACAACTTGCGTCGAGTGAATCGGTGTCCCAAGACCAATAAATTCCGTCTGTCTTGTCCCAGGCGATATCGAAAATTTCCTTAGTGCAGACATCAATACCGCGATCGACGACCTCTTGCATGGGCACTAGTCGTACGTTGTTATCAACCCAGAAGTCGACCCAATCTTTCGGATTGAGGCCGTTCCGTGAGCCCATATGGGCCATGTTGCTGCCATCACAATTTGGAAGATCAAACGCGCGTGCCGGTCCAGAGCAGTTTGTGTTGGGATTTCCCTCCCAGTCTGGTGCAGAGTCAAGGTGGCAATCGACGTGAAGGTAGCCGATCTTTCCCGACGCATGAAAATCAGAAAGCGCTCTAGATCCGGGAATAGGCACTGAATGGTCGCCCCCGCANAGGATAACTTGGGCACCCCCCTCCAAACATTCCGTCACATATTGATAAATATATTCATGACTTTTTTTGTTATTGCCGGGGACAATGGGAATGTCTCCACAGTCAACAGGTCGGAAAAATTCCATCAGGTCAACGCCATACTCAAACATATAGGGAAAATACTGAGTACTGGCCTCGCGCAAGCCCGCTGGCCCCTGAGATGTCCCGGCTCTCACCATCTGGCCCTGATCCCAGGGCACACCAAGAAAACAGATACGGGCATCCATAGAGCGGATTGCTTCCCGGTCAGGAGGACAGTAGGGCGCACCCATAAAGGTAGCCAACCCTGCTGATTTGAATGAACCGTTATGAAATTTTGGGGACAGGATGTGATCATCTTTGCCACTTTGTTCAGCGGGCCCTTTGTGTTGATGGGGTACAAAATCCCATTTAGGTTGATTTGCCATTCGGTTGCCTATTTATTAAATATCAGTGAATTCGATAAGAGAGAATCACCGTCTCTCGGTCTTGCGTGGTGTCTTTTCATAGCTTCCAACAAGAGATAATTTTCTAGCAGAGATGTTCATGGCTGTCTCTTGCGGTATTGACCTTGATGCTGACCAATTGCATTTCGTTTCCAGTCACGATCCTGACGGTGGTAGAAAAACATTTTGGACACCGCAAGCTATGTCGGTTTACCGGAACACCCTCCTNACCGCAATTTGCGCATCTGACTGTGACCGGAACCTCTTCAATATCCAGCGTNGCACCCTCNCAGACAGTCCCCTTGGCTGCTGAGGTGAAACAGAAATGCAGTGGTCTTAACATCCCAGAAAGGACACCGAGTCGCACAAAAATGTGATCAACCCCACAAGCGCGATTTTCTTCAGCGTACTCAGATGCCAGATCGATCAGACTCCGCGCTATGGAAAGTTCATGCATAAGAGATCTGATCAAGAAGAGATTTCGTTAACCCGATTGCATTAAACATGGTGCGATTGTGGCCGGGTTGATTGGGCCTGGCTTAGAAAATTTTCTGAAAGAGATGCTTGTTCGGCAGATATCCATTCCAACCACTTACTGATTCCCTCCCCATTCTGCGCAGAAAGCGTAATTACATGAATGTCGGGATTCACTTGACGGCCATACTGGATACACCGATCAAGATCAAAATTAACGTAGGGTAGTAAATCAATTTTGTTAATGAGCATCACGCTCGCGGCGGCGAACATGTCCGGGTACTTGATAGGCTTATCTTCTCCTTCAGTGATCGATAAGAGCGCTACCTTATGTCGTTCACCTAGATCGAAACTGGCAGGGCATACGAGATTGCCCACATTTTCAATGAACAGCAAACCATTGGATTCCATTTTCAGATCATCCATCGCATGCCCAATCGTATGAGCGTCGAGGTGACACCCTCTACCGGTATTAATCTGAACGGCAACCGCGCCAGTCTTGCGAATTCGATCGGCATCATTCGAAGTCTGTTGGTCTCCTTCAATAACATAGATTTTCTGGGAGTCACTTAAAGCGGTGATTGTTTTTTCCAATAGTGTCGTTTTCCCGGACCCTGGACTAGAGACGAAGTTGAGACCCAGCACGCTTTTTTGGTGGAGGAAGGTTCGGTTTACTTCAGCATGCTGTGAATTACGGTGGAGAATGTCCTGCTCGATTTCGATAAGTTTCGGATCGTCATGAGCGAGGGTTTGATGCCGTGTTGCGTGAACATGCTCGCCAAGAAGATGGGTCCCACTATCTGTAACGGACTCTCTCGGATGGGAGTGGCTTTCTGAATGGGTATGTCCGTGTTCTGACCCATGGTGATGATGCCGATCGGACGAGTCCCCTGTCATTTTGGTAACCGTCGCACCTTTTACGGATAGGTTTTCGCTGGTGCAACCACATACTCCACACATTGGATTCCTCCATCCCCAGTCCGATTTTTTGATCCATGAATACGGACCTGGGGTTGCTGATGATAATTTATGAAACTCTAGTTTCATTTTCTGAAAACTACAAGTTATATGCTACAGTTCTGCTGAAAACTGAGAGTTCATTTCTAATTGTTACGAATTTCGTATTAGACGTACGGAAATAGCTGAAAGAAAACTGGGAATCGAAAAAGTGACAAGTAGCAACGCAAAGATGATTCCAATCATGGGAAAACGGGCCCGATCTGGAAAAGCCTTAAGACAAAAAGACGAGGGCGAGGATTCATCGGCGTATGACAGCCACGCCGACTCAGAGTCCCCAATATTTGATGACCTCAATCGAAAAATTCTTGAATATCTTCAAGAAGATGGAAGAGCGCCGTTTTCAACAATAGCGAGACAGTTGAACACCTCCGAAGGAACCATAAGGAACCGTGTCCAGAGAATGAAAGAGGCAGGAGCACTGCAAATCGCTGCCATCATTGATCCGATGGCGATACATTACAAAGTTGATGCAATGATTGGCTTGAATGTTGCCACCGAAAATCTTCCACGTCAGGTGGCCAAGCGGCTTGCTGAGTTAGAACAAATCACATTTATATTTTGGGTTGCGGGCCGGTTCGACCTGCTAGTCGAGGTGGTTTGCGGTTCCGACGGCGAGTTTCGTCAATTCATTGAGGATGAGCTCTATAGCCAGGCGGACGTTGCAGAATTTGAAGTGATGTCAGGAATTGAGATGTTTAAAAATCAGTTTATATTACGAGACGCAATAACATAATCAGTTAATAGCCAGTTTCTACGAACCCCTAATGGTGATGTCATGAATAAGAATTCTGAAGAAAAATTTATCCAAGCACTCCCCGATCTGAAACGAGTCAAAGAGGAGAAAAAAAGATTAGAAGCGGCGGGTGTTAAGTATATTTTTTCCTGTTGGATTGATCTTCTGGGTAGTCCGAAGACTAAGCCTGTGCCGATCAGTGATTTTGAAGCGTTGTGTATGGGTAAAGGGCCACAGTTCGCTGTTCATTCAGTTTCCTTTGTTCCTGAACTCAGTCCTGCAGATTCTGACCAGATTCCATTACCAGACCTGGATAGCTTGGTTATTTGTCCTTGGGATACCAGCTGTGCTTGGGTCTTTGCAGACCTTTGGTGGGAAGATAGTCCGTATAACATCTGCCCTAGAAGTCTATTGAAGCGGGTGGTCAAAGAGACTGCAGAGCAAGGTTATTCAGTGCATGCGGGTATCGAGCCAGAATTTATCGTGATGAAATGGGAAGACGGGCAACCGGTCAAGGCAATCGATGATGACCCACGTAGCGGGGCTGGCATACGGCCCCGTCGACAGGCATTTGGCTACGATGTCGAATACTCGATAGATTCGATGGGCTTTCTTGGAGAGATGATCGATATTGTCGAAAATCTTGGATGGGATATGCACGATGTTGTTTGTGAAGGGGCGTACTCACAATTTGAACTTGATTTCCATTACACCGATGTCCTTCAGATGGCAGATCGGTTCGTATTTTTACGGGTGATATTGAAAGAGATTGCCAAACGTCATGGAATGTTTGTGACATTCATGCCCAAGCCGACAACCGGCGACTGGCGCTCGGGAGCCCACCTTAATACGTCAATGCGCCCGATAAATGAGCCGGACAAAAATCTATTTGAAGGATCGAACGGGTCATGGGCGGATCCAGTGTATGCCGCCGTGGGAGGGCTTCTGCGTCATGGTGGAGCGCTTACGGCCTTGGCTTGCCCAACGGTCAACTCGTATAACGGACTGGTTCCGCGGGTAGGAGGTTTTGAAGGGGGTACCGTTACCTGGGCGCCAACTCATATGACGTATGGCTACAATAATCGTTCCGCCATGTTGCGTTTGCCTCAGACTAGGTTTGCTATCGAGAATCGAGCGGCCGATATGTGCATGAATCCATATCTGTCACTTGCTATGACGTCGGCTGCGATGACCGAAGGGGTTGTAAACAACTATTCACCAGGCGAGCCTCTCAACTCAGACTTATACAACATGGATGCTGCTGCGATAAAAGAATCCGGCGCTCAGCGATTGCCACGAAATTTGTTGGAAGCATTGGAAACCTTGCAGACTGATGAACTCGCTTTGAAGGTATTGGGCGAACCTCTGCGAAATTCTTTCCTTCAATACAAGTTTGACGAATGGGAAAGGTATCACCAGACAGTGACCGATTGGGAGGTTACCGAGTATCTCCGTCTTTACTGAGACTTGCGATCCGCCTCTGTTGCCGGAAAACGTCCAGTCGACCGCGTTTGGCCTGTACGCCAAATACTTGTCAAATTCGGAATCCACTGTAGGCCAATCCGCGCCCTGAGATCAGAAACGATGAATGGCGAAACCGTTGCATTTGCTCAGATGAAGGACGCCACCCAAGCGGACTACGATCTGCTGTCCAGCAAGTTCCAGCCCTATCGGGAAGCAACGGTCGAGCGCGTCCTTGAAACGTTACAGCGTCAGGCGACCGAGCGCGAAAGCGGGCACCAGATTCACCGGCTCGACCACGCGTTGCAGTGTGCTACCCGCGCACGCGCTGATGGCGCCGATCTCGATTGGATTGCGGCTGCGCTACTGCACGACATCGGTGACGGACTTGCGCCGATGAACCACGATCGTTTCGCCGCTGAGATATTACGACCATTTCTTCGCGAGGAGGTCACCTGGGTGGTCGCCCATCACGGCGCGTTCCAGTTGACCTACTCGGGCGAATTCACTGACCGAGATCCAAATACGCGCGAACAGTTCAGTGATAGCCCGTATTATCAGTCCTGCATCGATTTCTGTGAGCGCTGGGATCAGAGTAGCTTCGACCCGCGCTATGCGAACGATCCGCTGGATAGTTTTCGCGTTGAGATCGACACCATATTCGCCAGGATGCCGTTTGATCCTGGCCATCTACGCGCCGGTGAAGTTTTAGGACTGCCTAGCGCGGCGGCCCAGTAGTTGTATTTATAAACACAACGACTTTGCCGAATCGCATACAGGATTTATGCTTTTTTCCCAACTCTAAAAGCGTGTTATCAGTCTCGTCCTAGGGTAACGTGAGCGTGATGATCAGTAAGAGTCATTTCCAACAAGACATTAAGAGCATGCAGCTCTATTGTCACGTTGATAGAGTGCTGACCGAGCTTCGGGCACTGGGCAAGGATGACGATGAACCGTTGTCCGCATCTGAGCTCACGCCGTTTGACCAGTTGCACTATCACGGCACTGAGTCAGTAGATCTGGCAGTTGAACGTGCCAAGATTTCGGCAGATAGCTCTGTTCTGGAAATCGGCTCGGGGCTGGGAGGGCCAGCCCGTCATATCGCTGCAACAGCAGGCGCAAGAGTTACAGCACTGGAACTCCAGAGGGACCAGAATGCGCTTGCATCAAAGCTAACCGCACGCTGCGCTCTTTCGGAAAAGGTAAAGCATATTTGCGGCGACTTTTTGACATACGACGGGTCTGGGTCGCATTTCGATGTAATTGCAAGTTGGCTTGCGCTTTATCATATTCGCGAGCGCAGCCAACTACTGGATCGATGTTGTGCGCTGCTGAACCCAGGTGGGTATTTCTTCGCAGAGGATCTTTATGCTCGCGAGAGACTTACTCAGGATGAGGAATCAGAACTGGCGACTGAGTTGTTTGCAATGCATCTGCCGGACTATGACGCCTATCTTCAGGATTTAGCCGCGGCTGGGCTATGCCTCGAAACGGTAGAGGAAATGTCTGATGATTGGACAGAGTTTACGCGGATGCGTCAACTCAACTATCGCGCCCAGAGACCGCGACACATTGCCTTACATGGTGAGGCGGTATATCAAAGCATGGACCATTTTTATGAGGTAGTAACGCGTCACTTTACTAGTGGCAAGCTTGGCGGCCTTAGGGTTGTTGCTCGCAAAGCCTAGCAAGGAGACTGACAAGGGGATCGTCTCTGTACTTAACCAGAGACACTTGTTGCGGCCCAATACCTGTAGATTATTCAGCTGAGCCTGAGCTTATGCTCCTCGCGACCTAGAAAAAGTTCATGAAGCGTGTATACCCTTCAGATGGCCAAAGGGTTTCGAAATCGTAGCCTTCTTCAAACGCAGGAACATCTTCTGGAATCTCGATCCAGGAAACTTTCTGTTTAATATGTAGATGGACACCCGGCGGGAACTGATCTGGATTCTGTAACGTCCCGACTTTAACGACCCCCCATTCTCTTTGTCCCTCGTAGTAACTAATGATGGCAGTGCCACACGATTCACAGCGATCGACCTCATGAGGGTTACCGCTGCCAGACGCACCAAAAACCGAGCGCAGCGTACCCGACAATAAATGAAAGTGGGCATTTTCAATAAAGGCGTGCGCAATAAAGGCGCTGCCGGTTTGTTGCTTGCACAAACTGCAGTGGCAGGCGTGAACGAACATCGGTTCTTTGCTGAGCTCGTAATTAACCTCTCCACACGAGCACTGACCGTTGATCTTCATTGGTGTTCTCCAGTTTTGTTCGCGTGATATGGATAGTTCTCGCCCCTGATCAGGATAAGGATTTAAGTACCCATCTTTGAAAGTCATGAACCGCATGTTCACTAAAATAACTTCGGGCTTCGTTGGCCACAAAGCGGCCCTGACTGTAACCGAGACTATGTAAACCTTTTTGAACTGTCTCGCAAAGTGGTATGTCTTCTTCACGAACCACGTTGATGAAGTCAATTACTTTCTGTTGCTCTTCGTTGAGTTCGCTAGTTGGAAAGTACCACTCACAGATCTGCATCGTCTTTTCCGGCCCTGCCGGCAGATGGAAGAAGACGTTGAGATACCCCCCGGGGTAAACCTCAAGAGCCCAGTTAGGCCATAGAAGCCAGCTGCCAAACTCACGCTCTTCACTTTTTTGGTCTTCTGCTTTTTTATACCCGCTGGCCCCACTCACACCACGGCTGGCATGACTGTGGTATTTCTTATGCACGGTAATCTGATAGGACTCCATATCGAGCGACCCTTGCGCGAGGCTTGGATGCTGATTCGGACAGTGATAGCACTCTGAGTAGTTCTCCACCGAGTTTTTCCAATTTGCAGCTAGAGGAATCACGCGCTCGTCGGCGAATTTGAGTTCAGAGACTTTGGGTGACAGGTCGAAAACTTCTTTCTCAAATTCCTCGAGATCCGTCATCAGAGGTTCGGCGTCCGGATCAAGATTGATAAAGACAAAGCCACAGAATAGTTCTGCCCGGACCGCACTCAGGCATATCTCAGATGTTGAAAAATCCTTAACCTCCTCGCTATGCAGGGCCTGCCGTAACTCCCCGGTCAGTTCATAGGTCCATCGATGGTAGGGGCAGACGATCGCAGAACTTACGCTACCGTTGTCTTCAAGCAAACGATGGGCACGGTGCTGGCAGACGTTGTGGAAAGCCCGAAGGTTGCCGTCCTCGCCTCGGACAACGACTACGCTCTGGTCACCAATGTCACGCACAAAATAACTGCCCACAGACCCAAGTCGAGAGACATGACAAACATATTGCCATGTCCGGTAAAAGATCTTTTCCTGCTCCTGTTTGTAGATCTCTGGATCGAAGTAATACTGCCCCGGAAGCGTATAAGAAGACAGGGGGTTGTCAGTGAATCGCCCTGGGTCAGGCAGGTGATTCATATCAGGAAGCCCTATAGTGCGGAAGTTCTGTAGCCATCTTCCCGCCAGGTGATGGGAAAGTGGTTTTCGTCCATTATATTGTCCCCAAGGCGTTTATAACGGCTGTAGATCGGCCCTGTGCCTTCATGAAAATGAGCCGGGTTGTATAGCGCATCACTACGCATGCCGTGCATCACCAATGAGCGCCTGGGATCAGGAGAATGGTTGAATCCGGAACCGTGCCAGGTCCAACCATGGTGAAACGAGCCGCCGCCTTTTGGCACTTCCACGTAAACAATTTCGGGCTCGATGCCTTCTTGTTCAGCCGCAATCTCCATATAGCGTCGGTAGTGTTCCGGGCCGTGGAACTCTCCTTCAGGCCTGGAGTGACGCCATCGATGAGAACCGCGGACAAATTCAATGGTACCGCCATCCCGAGTGGTTTCATCCAAGGCAATCCAGCAACTGAGGAGTTCAGAGGGCCTGAACCAACTGAGGAATGAATTATCCTGGTGGTATCCAAGCGACCGGGTCTGCGGGGGCTTCCACAGGACGTTATCCGACATCACCCGGGTACCCGGCCACTCCCCAAGCGTGGCGATGGCTTGGCCGATGTCAGGCCGGGTAACGACTTTGGCGATCGCGATATTCGCCTTCCATCCGTTACAGATCTGCCGGGTCAGTGAAGGGTCTCCCGTACTTTGCTGCCAGTTGACCTCGTCAGGGCTAACGCCGGTTTCAAACTCACCTTTGAAAAGCCGTTCGAAAGTTTCCCTTAAGATCTCAACGGTGTCTTCATCTATCAGCCTTTCGACAACGAGGAACCCGTCCCGGTCAAAGTTGGCTTTTTGTTGGGCTGTCAGTTCAAACATTGATTGCTTCCACGAAATCCCCACGAGACGGGATGTGGATGCGCTACCAGAGTTCAGACCACATGACTAAGCTCGCAGATGTGTTCTTTGCGTACACCGCAACAGCCCCCGATCACCTGAACCCCTTGATCCATCCAGCGTTTTGACGCAGAGGCGTAGTCTGCTGGAGATATCATGTCATCAAATATTGCTTTGGTTTCAGCTCTGTCAAATTGACAGACGTGCGCATATACCCCGATGGCGCCATTCCAGTGCGTTTTCAGGATCCCAAGACACTCGTCAATACAGTCGACTTCGGTGTGCATGATACTGATCAGGGGTAGGTTCTTGTCTTTAACTGCCGCAAGAGCGTCCTCTAAAGGTTCACCACCCAAAAGACACATTTTGCCATCAATGGGTTTTACAGAGACACCGGCCCACACCGGCAACCCGCTCGCCTCGGCACCATCAACGCAAGCGAGCAAACGGTCTATGTGACTCAACATTTCTAACATGATGAGATCGCATCCACCTTTAGCCATCAGTACAGCCTGATCTCGGCTGTTTGTTTCCAGTTCGCCCAAAGACGGCTTCTCTTTTGTCCACATCCAGTGGGTAATCCCCCCGGCAACGAGCGCACTGGGATTCCCGGAACCGTCTCGCGCCTCATTTGCAAGTCGCACGGCCGCATTGGTCAGAGCTTCAAATCGATCTTCTATCCCGGCTGAGCGAAGGCAATGTCGCGAGGAACTGAAGGTATTGGTGATAATGATTTCTGCTCCGCACTCAATATATTCTTCATGAATGGTCCGGACGATCTCAGGGTGAGAAAGGGCGGCACCGCTATTCCAGGTATTAACGATCTGCGGAACGCCACGGCGCTCACACTCTGTGCCGGTTGCCCCGTCGATCAGTATGCACTCTCCGGCACGGATCCGGTCCCAAACCGCTTGATAACGTTTGGTCGACATCGTTTATGTTGTTCCTTTAGCGTTTACCGTAACTTTTATGGTTAGTGTGAATTGCTTAGTGGGGTATCGCCGAGGGTCGTACCCCCTTCCAGGACAATCTCCTGCAATCGATAGCTCCACTGCTCCAGAAGCACAGTCTGTGCGACAACTTGGTGCTCTAAGGGAACGCGAGCCGACGGAATTGCACTGGCCTGGTCAACGACCTGCGCCGCGAGCTCTGCATTACCAAGTTCAGTCATCTGGTTGCGGACATAGTCCCTGATATCCTCAGGCGTTACGGATTCCATGTATATAGAAGAGACATGCTGGCTGAGCTGGTCGGTAACGGCATCTGACGTCAACGGTTCACCAGTTGTGTTTAAGAAGACGCCAGTACACTTCGTTGATTTGGGTAACCAGGTTATTACCCACTGCGGGATCATTAAATCCCAGGATTCGTGTGCCGCGGCCTTAGACCGATACCAGATGCGGGTTTCTTCATCAATATCGGACCAGTCCATCCGAATGACATCTTCCAGAGGTTGACCCGTCGCCAACAAAAATCTATGGACCAATGGCAGGCCCGGCCAGATGGCGAGAATTTCCGCATCCATGAGATCGCGGACGTTTTCCAGTTTAGTCGTCACCAGGCACCTACTTAAAAGATTTGATCAGTTGTCGGTTACGCCCGGATATTAATCGTGAAGCGCAGTAAATAGCCATCTTCAGGACAGAATTTGTCCAAACTCGCCTACGTATTTCTGTAGGCCCCAGCTCAGGCGGGAACTTTGCCCCTTTTAGATCGCAAATCACTAAATATTGTGCGCTTTTCTGTAATTGCGGGGAAGTTATCCGTGACAACATCCTGCATCAGCCCAGGAGGTGTGAAATGCCCTTAGCTATGAATCTTAATCCCTTTATTACCTGCGCCGTAACCGGCTCAGGCGGCACACAAGATCGTTCCCCGCATGTACCGCGTTCGCCCGAGCAGATTGCAGCGAGTGCTATTGATGCGGCCAAAGCGGGTGCTGCGGTTGTGCACTGCCATGTGCGTGATCCTGAGACCGGCAAGCCCGGCCGGCAGAAAGAGCTCTTTCGCGAGGTGGTCGATCTTATTCGTGACTCGGACACCGACGTCGTCGTTAACCTGACTGCCGGCATGGGCGGCGATATGGTTTTCGGTGATCCAGAACATCCACTGCCGCTGAATGATGCTGGTACCGATATGGCGGGTGCGACGGAGCGTGTTGCCCATGTTGCTGAATGCCTGCCGGAAATCTGCACACTCGACTGTGGCACTATGAATTTTGCCGAGGCCGATTATGTTATGACCAACACGCCTGGTATCTTGAGAGCGATGGGACAGATGATGACTGATCTCGGTGTACGCATCGAGATTGAGGCATTTGATACTGGACATCTGTGGTTTGCCAAGCAACTCGTTAACGAGGGCATCATTCCGGCACCCGTCATGATTCAGATGTGCATGGGCGTCCCCTGGGGCGCCCCCGATGACCTGAATACCTTCATGGCGATGATCAACAACGCGCCTGCTGACTGGACAGTTTCTGCATTTTCGATTGGGCGCAATGAAATGCCCTACGCCGCTGCGGCGGTGCTCGCTGGCGCGAATGTCCGGGTGGGTCTTGAAGACAATTTGTGGCTGAAAAAAGGTGAATTGGCAACCAACGCTCAACTCGTCGAAAAAGCTGCCACGATTGTGACCAATATGGGCTGCACTCTGATGACCCCGGCAGAGGTGCGCAACAAACTGCAGTTACAAAAGCGCATGCCGGTGGCAGCGTAAGGGAGCAATGAGATGAACAATATAAAGACGGCCGCCATTATCGGTGGTGGTGTCATTGGTGGTGGTTGGGCTGCACGCCTGATTGAAAACGGAATTGAGGTGCGTGTTTTTGATCCGGCGGCCGATGCCAAGGCAAAGTTCGACGCCGTACTGGCCAATGCGGATCGCGCTTACGCCAGTCTGACCAATGTACCCCGTGGGACCAAAGCGGCAGTCTCTTGGCACGCAAGCGCAGCCGACGCCGCTGAGGGTTCGCAGCTGATCATCGAATCGGTACCCGAGCGACCCGACATCAAGCGTGTGGTTTATGCCGAAATCGAAACTTCTGCTGCTTCTGATGCAATCATCACATCGTCAACCTCTGGCATCATGCCAAGTGAGTTACAGGCCGAGATGGCACACCCGGAACGGCTCATGGTGGCGCACCCGTTTAATCCGGTGTACTTGCTGCCGCTGGTAGAACTTGTGGCCGGCAACCAGACCGATGCCAAGTACATCGAATGGGGTAAAACATTTTTTTCCGGCATCGGCATGCATCCGCTGCATTGCCGCGTGGAGATCGAAGGTTTTCTTTCGGATCGGTTGCAGGAAGCTCTGTGGCGGGAGGCACTCTGGCTGCTTCACGATAAGGTGGCAACGGCAGATGAAATCGATGCGGCGATTGCCTATGGTCCCGGCTTGCGTTGGGCGCAGATGGGCACTATGCAAACATTCCATCTCGCCGGTGGGGAAGGGGGTATGCGGGCGATGCTGGCGATGTTCGGACCGTGTCTTAAGTGGCCCTGGACGAAGCTAATGGATGTGCCTGAGTTGACCGAGGATTTCGTCAATGAGGTTGGAGACCAATGTGAGCAACAGGCGGCAGGCTTAAGCCCCCGTGAGCTCGAACGTATCCGGGATGACAATCTGATCGCGATTCAGCGCGCACTTAAAGGCAACGACTGGGGTGCAGGAAAAACCTTGGCGCACTACGAGGCGAAGATGGCTCAGGCAGCGAACGACGACTGAATCGCTAAGTTGCTCCTAGGCCCGTTTCTATTTTAGGAAGATTTCCACGGATTCGGAACAATCCTCTGATTTAGATCTGTGAAACAGACATACCGCATAAACGAACTTGCCCAAGGCGGTTTTGGTATTCGCGTTGACTTCGCGAGTGGTGATATTGAAGATGTACTTGCTGCTTTTTCTTCCAACGCAGATGCGATCCTCAGTCGTTTTTACGCCGCACGCGGGCTGATGCTGATCGAGGGAATGCATAGCGTGTTCGAGCGCCCCCGAGCATTGGTCGAACTGAGTCGATTGTTTGGCTCTGAGGTTGAGAACTATCATCAGACTCTGACCAGCCCAAGATTTTTCCACGACTCTGAAGAAGAGATACTGATCCTTTCAAACGAGCCACCCTGTAATCACCCGCCACCGCCGCGCAGTCACGATGATAGGCTTAATGTGCAATTCCCACACCAGGTGAACTGGCACAGTGATCAAAGTTACCGGCGTCCGCCCCCCGACATCACGTTGTTGCTAGCCGTGCGGACGCCCCCGCCAGATCAGGGCCAGACTCTGGTTGCAGATTGCACTTCGGCCTGCGCTGCGCTCACTCCGGAAACCCGGGAACGTCTGCGCCATCTCAACGGACTTCACGCGCCAAGCTGGGTCGGACGTTCTCGGGAAGCGGTGGAAAAGGGCGAGCCCATTCTGGATCTATTACCGCATCAGCGACCACAGCGGCATCCACTGTTACGCCAACATCCAGTCAGCGGCGAACAATCGCTGTTCGTCTGTGAGGAAAAACAGATGGATTTCGTCGATGGCCCGGTGGTCGAACTGGAGACAGGACCGAATGGAGAAGGCGCCAGACTCATCCGTGAACTACTCGCGCACAGCACTCAAGAGAAATTTGTTTACAGCCACCAGTGGCAGGTTGGCGATTTACTGATCGCGGATAATCGTAATCTCTTGCATTGCGCTACTTGGTATGACGCAGATTCTTATTCACGCCTGATGTGGCGCACTACAGTGATGGGTAATCCGGGTCATGAATATGTGGGGGAGAGAAAGTCCTGGACCCCTGGGGACGGCAGTGAAATCATGGCCGGGATGGATCACGCCTGACAGCCAGCCTGGCTCCGCTGACTTAGCGGTGCATAATGATTCCCTCGGCGACTTTACTCTCCTGGGATTACGGTTCGGCCGGATTACTTGCTCGGAGGTGTGAACTCGACTTTTTTCACCATGTTTCTCACGGCATCAATATCGACCGCTTCCAAGATAATCGGATTGATGACAGTTCCACTGGCCTTCGCTTTAAGGGTCATCGCGGCAATCTGTTCGAACGAGTCTGCGTCAGAGATCACATAAAAGTCATATACGCCCCGAGTCAGGCAGTAGTCGACTAATGTTGCGCCGACGCTTTGGTGCATAACTTCCATGACGGCCCTGCGATCTGAGTCGCCGTCGATGAGTCCAGCTGTTCCTTCATTGGTGTAGGCAGCTAAAGTAATAAATCTGGGCATGACGATTCCTTTTGATGTAGTCTGTTTCGGAAAGGAGATCTTAATTTAGCATAGCAACGTGCCAGGTTAGCCACGCTCGGTGCTAGGCCTAATCCTGCGTATTGAGACACTTCATACCCAGTTACCGCTGGCTCCAGAATAATAATTCACCTTCATATATAGGAGACTCCAAATGCCTTTAATTCAGGTACAGATGTTCGTGGGCCGAACACCCCAACAAAAACGAGATCTGGTTCGCGCATTAACCGATGCGTTTGTAGAAGCCGCTGGCAGCACTCCGGATTCAGTAGACATAATACTGACCGACGTGGAGCAATCTGACTGGGCTCAAGGAGGAGAGATGTTCTCCGAAAAACAATCAAAGTGAATGATTCCGCTTCTCTGGTGTCTCGTGCCTAGCCGTTCCTCATCGTCACACAGGTTCTGGTAGCCACATGACAGCTTTTGAACCATTCAAAGTAAGCATCTCTGACGAAACGATTGACGCGATAAGAAGGCGGGTGGCTTCATTCCCGTGGCATGAAATGCCAGACGATGGGGGGTGGGACTACGGCACAAATCTGGACTACCTGAGAGAGTTTTGTGACTACTGGGCCACAGAATTTGATTGGCGAAAGCAAGAGAAGCGCATAAATCAGTTTGATAACTTCGTCGCTCCGGTTGATGGGATCGACATCCATTTTATCCACGAGAAAGGAAGCGGATCTTGTCCTAAGCCTCTCATAATCTCCCATGGATGGCCGGGTACCATCGTTGAGTTTCTCGACTTTATTGATCTGCTGGCTCATCCGGAAAATCATGGCGGGTCGGTGGAAGATGCTTTTGACGTTGTTGCACCCTCTCTGCCTGGGTTCGGGTTCTCAGGTCGTCCACCACGACCCTATGGCCCCCGAAAAATGGCGAGCATCTTCAATAGTCTGATGACAGATGTCTTGGGGTATGACCGATACATCGCCCAGGGTGGAGATTGGGGCGGCGCGATTTCAAGCTGGTTGGGTTATGAGCATGGCGCTTCGTGTGCCGCCATTCATATCAACATCTTGACGATGCGGCATAAAGATGGGCCACAGGGGACAGAAGAAATATCGTGGGCAGAGCAATTTGAAAAAGACCAGATTGCTCAAAATGGCTATCGCACTCAGCAGGCAACCAAACCCCAGACCTTAAGCTATGCCATGATGGATAGTCCGGTCGGCCTGGCTGCGTGGATACTGGAGAAAATGCATGGCTGGTCTGATCTGACGCAGGGCGATTTAGAAAGCGTGTACACCAAGGATCAGTTATTGACGAATATCATGGTTTACATCGTTACGGGAACTTTCAATACTGCATCCTGGATTTATTACGGACGCCGTGAAGAGGGGGGGAGAATCTTATCGCCAGAGGGGAAGAGGGTGGAAGTGCCGACCGGTTGCGCACTGTTTCCAGAAGAACTTCTGGCGTGGCCGCCACGAAGTTACGTCGATCGAATTTACAACGTGACGCATTGGACAAAGATGCCGCGCGGTGGACACTTTGCAGCGATGGAAGAGCCAGACCTGCTAGTAAAAGATATCCGCGCATTCGCACGCAGCCTGTGATATTTGAAAGACCCATAACAACTATCAAAACAAGAACCTAGTTTCTCGATTGAGAGCAATTGATCAAGAACTTCGACAGTTCATCTGGATGAGTAATCATCATGTCGTGACCCCAAGGGTAACGGTAAGTCTCCCAGGCGGGATCTGATGACTTTTCAGAAAGAAATCGATCGAACCAGGGAGCTTCGTAGCGAGTTGCCCTCAGATAGATTTTTCGTGATACCTGTTTCCAAGCTCCCTCTAAACTTATCGGTTGGGTGATAGTCCTTGGAGGTTGTGGCTGGAGTTGGCGATCAACCCAGTTTTTCATCTCACCCGATAGATTAAACACGTGCGCTGGCACCGGAGGAATTAAGCCGCTTTCATCGGGAGTCGGAAAATGGGCGCTGGACGGGTATCGAACATCGAGCGCGGATTTACCATTTTCAGGGATCATTGCATCAAGATACACCAGGGTCCGGATACGCTCCGGCATTTTGTCAGCAACTCCGGTAATAGGCATGCCACCATAAGAATGTCCGACTAGCACTATGTCATCGAGTTTCTGGGATTCAATAATTGCGCAGACATCGGCGATGTGAGTATCAAGGCTTACCTTGGTTGGGTCTGAATCTGTCTCAGCCCCCATACCCGACAGCGATGGCGCCAAGGCTTTGAACCCCTCACGCGAGAGGCGATCCACTAAAGGGGCCCAGCACCAACCACCGTGGAACGCACCGTGGATCAGGAGAAATGTCACTCTTGAAGCATCATTTTGAAATTGTTGAATTATGGCCAAGTGAGCCGAGAGTAATAGTCAAGTAGGGTGGGTCGATCGCGCAAGAAATATCAGGCCTGTCGGTTCTTACCCCGATCGGCCCATAGATAGATAGATAGTCCCACCCAGATCAACAGAAACGCAACGACGTGAATTTGGGAAAAGTTTTCATCGTAGACGAAGACACCAATTAGAAAGGTTCCCGTTGGTGCTAGATAGAACAGTGTTCCCAGTAGAGAAAGAGACATCCTGCGGGACGCTACCACGTACAAAAGGATTGGCAATATTGTGTATATGGCCGAAAACGGCAATAACGATCCGGACCAGGAAGCCAGCGATTTACCCTCCTCCAAAGGAAACTGAATGACGAACCATAAGCCAATAAAGAAAAGTGGAACTGTCTCCAAGAAAAGACCTGCTGCAGGCTCAACAGAAATTCGCTTCCTGATTGCGCTATAAACCGTAAACGTGAGCCCCATGGTCACTCCAAGCCAAGGGTTTTCTCCTAGTACAATAATTAAGGCTGCGACACCGGATATGGATAAGCCTACCGCCAGCCACTGTGTCGGGCCAATGCGTTCTTGAAAGAATAGATAACCAAATAAAATTGAGAATGCTGGAACTAAGTAGAAGCCCATGGACAGTTCCACGATGCGATTGGTAAAGATGCCCCAGATATATAGCGCCTGTTGCGCAGCAACGATGAGGCTTGTTGCAACGATTGGAAGCAAAAGTCGTCTACTTCGGAACACCGGTACAACTTCATGCCAAGACCGCAAAACAAGTAACACTAGAAGCATAAAAGGCATAGCCCAAAGCGCGCGGTGCCCATACACGCTTAGGAACCCAAATGATTCGGTCTGTTTGAAATAAAGAGGGAACGAACTCCAGATCAGAATTGCGCAGAGACCATAGGCGAGACCGATGCCATCAACATGGCGATTAGTTGTCGGCGGCACCAAGCCTCTCCGCACCCAAAGAGCATCGCCGTCTTAACCGCCAATCATTATCTACTACGTTGGACATGGATTCATTCCACCAGATATTGCACTCTTGCGACCTCGTCAATCAACGGCATAAAGCGATCGACAAACGATAAATGTGTTGGGTGATCTCGATATGCAAACAAGGCCTCTTCGCCCGGAAAATCGATAACTAAAGCATAGTCCCAAGTATCTTCTCGGATTTCTAGGTCTGGCCCGAATTCAAAGCGCGAAACTGTCGGAATGATATTTGCAAGTCCATTAAAACCATCGGTCATGGCCTGAATTTGATCAGTTCCTACCTTAGGCTTGAATCGAATCAGTGTGATCTGCCGTATCATCGTTGTAGTCCCCGCTTCTTTTGTAGGTTATCAGCCCGTAATTACCTACCGAGAATGAAATCTGCGCACCTTTCACCGACCATAATTGCTGGCATGTTGGTATTGGATGACACAAGGTTCGGCAGTACTGCCGCATCGGCAACACGCAAACCCAAAATCCCATGAACACCAAGTTCGGCATCGACCACTGATTGACTGTCTTGACCCATTTTGCAGGTCCCGACCGGATGCCAGCACGTATTACCACATTCTCGAGCATAACTTAGCAAAGACTCAGATCCGGTAACGGATGCACTCGGCCTAACCTCTTTCTTGATCAGCTGTCTGAATGGCTCTTGCGAGGCTAGCTCCCTGCACATCTCAAGACCCGTGACCACTGCTTTTTGATCTACTTCCGACTGCAGATAGTTGGCATGAATCACAGGGGTATCGGATGGGTTCTGGGTTCTTATATGAACAGATCCTCGTGATTCAGGATGCAACTGGAATGCGGTCAAACCAAAACCTGAGAACGTGTCTACGCCGAGTCCATCCGCCATTGCAAACCGATCTTTGCCACTGACATGCGCGATTCCAAGCTTGATATCCGGTGTACTAAGATTTTTTTCAGTCTTGACGTGAGCGAAGCAGGTGATGGTGGGGGTGGTCATCAGGCCACGGCGCAAAATAAAGTATTCAATTCCCGATCGCATTGCGAACGTTCGTTTCGTAAATAGATCATTTACCGTAATGGGCTTTGTGCACTCGTAGGTTGTGCGAACGTTAAGATGGTCTTGGAGATTCTGACCCACGCCGGGTAGATCACAGGTTACGGCGATGCCTTTTCCTTCCAGAATTGAGGCTTCGCCAATCCCCGATCGCTCCAGAATCATTGGGGATGAGATTGCGCCAGCGCTCAAGATCACTTCTCCGCTGACCGCGATGTCCTGTGAGGCCTCAGGGCTGCCGGCAGAATTGAGAGAGAGATATCTAAGCCCTGTCACCTGATTGTTTTTAATGAGTAACTTATCAACGAGGGCGCTTGTCACGACGGTAAGATTTGACCGGTGGCGCACTTTCCTTAGGTAACCAACTTCGGTGCTGCAGCGCTTTGCATTCGTCTGAGACATCTGCGTGTAGTGCGCACCTTCATAATCGCCTCCGTTATAGTCACGAGCAATAGGTATGTCTATTTCAGAACAGGCCTCCATAAATGCTTCGGAAAGCGCATCTTTATGCGCGATTTCCATAACATCAATGGGGCCGTCGGTCCCCCTTGATGTATTGCCGTTGTTTTGATAATTCTCAATGCGCTTAAAGACCGGCAATACATCTTCGTAGCCCCAACCGGGGCAACCTGCATCTCGCCAACGATCGTAGTTGTATCTGTCTCCGCGCGTAACCACCATCCCATTGATGTTGCTCGTACCACCGAGAAGGCGCCCCCTTGGCCAATACATCTTCTTACCCAGCATTCCAGATTCAGCTTCGGTAAAAAAAGGCCAAAGAATTGACTCATCTGCGAGCAGTTTGCCCAGACCGAGCGGTGTTCTTATCCAATTTTTGGCTGACTTGGAGTCATATCCGAGAGCAAAGGCAATCCCTTGCAGAAGGGATCTTATGGACTCAAAACGTCCGTTGACCTCGCCACCCGCCTCAAGTAATAACACCTGTAAGTCAGGATTCTCACTGAGTCGAGCAGCCAGGGCGGCGCCGGCTGACCCCGCGCCGACAACTACATAGTCATATCTCATCAAGTTACTTTGGCTCTTGGATTTCAGTGTCAACGGGCACTAAGAAACGACTGGCCGAGAATGTCGCGAATCTCACTGACGGTTGACGAGACGGGGTTGGTCGACCTTGCGGCATCGGTGTAAGCTTTTTGCGCGATCGAGTCGAGCTCCGATTCTGGTACATCGAGATCTGAGAGGCCGCGGGGAATTTCAAGAGCATCCAGCAGTTCAACGACACTGGAGTACATTGAGTGAAAATCCTCAGAAGGCAACCCCATCGCTTTACATATCAAAGGTACTTTTTCCTCCAGCGCATTCTTGTTATACAAAAGAACAGGAGGTAGCAGGACAGCGTTTGTCAGGCCATGGTGAGTATCACAGGCCGCGCCGACCATATGACTCATGGCATGAACCAGTCCGAGGCCTTTGAGGAACGAGATGCCTGCAAGACAGGATCCGACCAGCATCGCGCCGCGGGCCTCAAGGTCGTCGCCATGGGCCACGGCGCTCTCCAAAGAACCGCTGATCAGCCTGATGGCTTCAAGTGCTAACCCATCACAGAGAGGGTTCCAGTCTGGGACTGAGAATGCCTCGATCGCGTGGACAAGAGCATCACAACCTGTCCACGCCGTCAGATCAGCGGGCAAGTTTACGGTGACCTCGGGGTCGAGGATCGCCAAAAGAGGCTTTTGTGTGGTATGCCAGATACAGCGCTTAACACCTTGCACAGTATCTGTGAGCATTGCCGTGCTCTCGGTTTCTGCCCCCGTGCCAGCAGTTGTTGGTACACATATGAGTGGCACGAATGATCCTGGGCTCAGATCTGGAGACTCCGGCTGATCGTAGTCAAAGTCCCATAGATCGGCATCATTTCGACCCACCAGGCTGATTGCTTTTCCGGCATCCATTCCGCTGCCACCCCCAATTGCAATGACACCGTCATGTCCACCGTTGTTGAACACGGTTTTCCCACGTGCAATGTCTTCGTCGGTTGGGTTGGGGGAAACATCACTGAATACGGCATTTGGAAGCCCATTGGAATGACAAACACTGCCAACAAGGTCTATAAAAGGTAAATCTCTACTACCCCGGTCGGTGACGATTAATGGATTTGTAATGTTGAATTGTTTGCAGGCCGCGCCAATCTCGGAAAGCCGGCCCGGGCCGTAGCGAATAGGTATCGGGAATGTCCAATCTGCACCAGTTAGAAAGTTTGGCATTGATCTTCTCGATTTAGATGAGGGGATAGAGTCCCTGTGCGGGCTCAGCCCAATTCGTTGTTCGGTTACTCTTCAAATTTATAGTCATGCGAGGCCACCGGAAACCAGTGCGGGAAGTGATCCAAAAGTCCAAGTAGTTCCGTTACTACGTCGACATTCCCCTCAATAGCTTCGACCAGGTCGACAAACTGATTGGTATTTAATGACTCCAAGCTCATTTGTCCGATGACCGAGCGTGTCAGCGTCACCGTCGCATGGGCCTCGGAAACATTCCCATCTCGATGGTTCAGCACACAGTTACAAATTTCACTATGTGCCAGTTCCGCGCTATCGCTAAGTATCCAGTTCACTATGAACGTCTTCCCTGCGGCGCGGGAGGCATTCAGTCGAATACTCAGCGCGTCGAGCATGTGCAATACGCTCATGCTTCGGGTGACATCGCGAAGTGCTCTATGTAATTTCGGTGTTTCTGGGAGACCTTGTGTGAGTTCTATTGCTGCTGAAAGATAGGCATTACGCCAAGTCGCGTTCTCGGCGCTATAGCCAAGTTGGGTGTGCGCAGCAGAAGCCAGTTCTCGAGCGGCCATGTTCTCTGGATCAGTCCACAGCACTTGATTCAAAACATGAACCACCCATCGATAGTTTCCCTGCTCGTAATCCTCTTGCGCCCGTTCAATCACAGCGGTCACGCCGCCCATATATTCAAGTGTCTTACGTGCAAGTGTTCGCGGCGGCAGTTCATCTAGGGTCGCAGGGTTTCCGTCGTACCAGCCCAGGTAATAGGCATAGATACCACGAACATTATGCTTTAGCGTGCCGTAATAGCCTCTTAGGTGCCACAGGCGGGCTAGGCTGGGAGGAAATTCGATCTTGTTGGCGATCTCAGCAGGGACGTAGCCAAAGTTCATCAAGCGTAGGGTTTGATCATGCATGAACTTGATACCGTCCCGCTGCTGGCCGAGAAAGGTTCTTACCTCGTCCTTGCCAAATACCGGCCAGTTGTGACCGCTTACAAGGTACTCGGTGTCGGTGAATTTCAAGGATTGCGCGACGGAGTCTGCCCACTGCAGGGCGTCACGGGGAAAAGCTCCCCGAATGGTGTAAATATTATGCATACACATGTAGCAATTATCAGCAACATGTAGTGTGTTTAATTTCGGGAAGTAGCAATGCATGCCTGTTGGTGCTTCACCTGGTGCATACATAAATTGAACCGGTACACCATCAATCGATAGTGCCGCGCCATCCCGACCAATGATATCTGTCGGTGCGATGTAGGTGACTTGGCCACCTTCAATTGCCTGGCCCAAGCCATCGTCCACCAACCCCGTTGCGCTGATCGGAAGATTTTCTCCGTACATATAGGCGTTTCTTGATGGAGTACCTTCTGCGGCTAGGCCATGCTCCTTCAACACCCATTCGACAAACCCTTCGGAGGCGAATACGGGAACCTGACCACTTTCAACCTGTTCGTCGGAAATCATCCCCCTGACACCTCCAAAATGATCAGAGTGGGTATGGGAGTAGATCATTGCGACAATGGGTTTCTCTCCAACGTGCTCATACAGCAGATTCAGGGCATATGCTGCGACCTCTGCTGTTGTTAACGGATCAATGACGATGTAGCCGTTGTCGCTCTCAACGAAAGTAACGTTAGCAAGAGATTCACCTCGAACCTGGTACACCCCATCGGTGACCTTGAACAGGCCACGAAAATTATTTAAAAGAGCGTGTCGCCAGAGACTCGGGTGAACCGTTGGTGGAGCATCACCGTGCAGGAACTCCTCAAACGCTTTGTGATGCCAGACGATGTTACCTTCTGAATCATAAACTGCCGCATCATCAGGCCGATGAATTAATCCACGTGATGCAAAATCAAAATCCTGCCTATTTTGCCAATCAAAAGTAGGGTCGCAACATGCCTCCTCGTGAGCAAGCTCTGTGATTCGGCTTGGCGGTAGCATTTGTTTCATATGTCGTTATTCTCTTTACGAAGTCGGCTGTCTGGGAGGATTTTTGCAAGTGATGTTTTGATCAACGTTATTGTGAAGCCCGACGTTGTCGTTGGAAGGCTTAGTAGAAAATTACGCTTATGATGTCTTTTCACCAGTGAACGTTGCTCGATGCATAACCCTTCGAAAACCCGTTTTGTCAAAACGGGCGGCGAAATCATCGCTGATAGGACTGTGTAGGGTGACGCGATTGTCCCAAACGACGAGTGTGTTCTTTTGCCACCTGACTCGACAAGTTATCTCTGGACGGACAGAGTGCTGGAATAAGTATTCAAGTAGAGGTCGACTCTCCTCGGGGGTCATTCCCTCAAACTGAGTTGTGTATTCTTGATTAATGAAGAGAGCTTTCTTCTGGGTACGGGGATGAATTCTCACCACAGGGTGAACGGATGCGATTCGCTCGGCATTCTTTGCCCGCATACCGTCGAATTCATCAGAAAATCGGCCGACTTCACCGCTGTCGTGTATCGCATTAAGTGAATCCAAGAGATGTTTTAGCCCATCAGATAAAGTTTCATAGGCGAGGTACATGTTGGAGAAAAGGGTATCTCCACCCTGGAGCGGAACTTCTTTAGCGAATAGCGCCGCACCTTTAGATGGCTGTGGCAAAAATGTGACATCGGCATGCCAATTTCCTCCCCAGTTCTCTACCTCCCAGGCTTCTTTGACAATTTCTGTAATCTCCGGGATTCCATTCATGCTTTCTACGAATGGGTGAGACTGCAGGTCAGAAAAGCGTGACGCAAAAACTTTTTGCTGCTCCGGGGAAATATCTTGGTCTCGAAAAATGATTACGAGATGGTTGAGAAGTGCCTGTTCAATTACCTCAAAAACATTTTCCGGAATAGGGTCACGTAGATCTACTCCGGAAATTTCGGCGCCAACTGCCCCGGTCAGCGGTCCGATGCAGATTCCGTGATCGATTGCAGAGCAGGTGGAGGAGGGCATGGCTAAATCTCCACTTCTGGCTTGAATCCTAGAAAATGTGTAGGGCGAAGGAAGCCATCATCAATCGCACATTTTTTTAATCGACTGCTTTCCTGTCGGTAGGCCGCTCCCTTTTCGCCTATCAAACTTTTTAGCTTAGTGAGGTTTTCTCCCTCGAGTGCGCCGATCTCTTTCTGTATCTCTTGTTGGTACCAAGAATTTCGATCCCGCAGGGAGACGTCTTTAAAGCCCGCGCTTGAGATTGAAGCGTGAGTGTCTTCGAGATTCATCATTTTAAAGTCCAGATGCACAAAATCGAGCCAATTCTGTGCGTTGGCAGTGAGTGTGGTCTCGTCTCCCCTGAGCCAATCGCTGCCTACCATCAGTCCACCCGGACGTAATACCCGCAACGCTTCCCGATAAAACGCAACCTTGTCAGGCATATGGACAATCGCATCTTTGCTAAAAACGACATCCAAAGAATCATTCTCGAGAGGCAATGGGCCCGGCTCCACTAATTGGAACCGTATACGATCATCCAGCCCTGCGGCGACTGCACGGGCAGTCGACTGCTCGATGAGGTGTGCTTCAACGTCGATACCGATCACGCTACCAGCTTCGTATTGCTCTGTTAGCAGCACGGCGATGGCACCAAGACCACACCCAATATCAACAACGTCAGCACCTTTAATCGACAAACCCTTCAACATTTCTGCGATTTCTTCTGGGCCGCCTGGAGCAAGATAGCCGTCACCCCACATCCACTGCAACGCAGTATTGAACTGATCGGTGTATTGGGACGCTGTTTCGGGTGTAGACATGGTTGAGTTTCCTTATTGATTTTTGTATGAAATCTTGCCGAGGGGTGTTTGATTGGCGTTGCTGGATCGTTTGAATTTGGGTTCAGAAAATTACTCGATGGCTGTTCTCACACGCATCTCGATCAGTCCCTGTGTGATGGGTGAAGCGACTCCCTGAGTTTTCGCTTCGATAAACGAGGGTCCTTCATGAGCCATCGCCTGTGAGATTGCTGAATTAATGTCACTTGGACAGGCAACCAGTTGTGAAAAAGCGCCTGCGGCATCAAATATCCGGTGGTACTCGACATCCCGTAATTGTGTCGCAATTTCTCTACCCCACATTGCTTTTTGTTGTTCTCGAATCATTCCCCACTGGGCATTGTTTGCGACAATCATGGTGACATTTACCTTGCGGTCGATGGCAGTCTCCATTGGCGTAAAGCCTGGAGCTAAACCAAGGGATCCATCACCCGTGATCAAGACAACATTGGCGGTGGGCGCGGCCATCTGAATTGCTGTCGCAAAGGCAGGGCCGGTTCCCATCTGTTCCCACGGACCTGGTGCAAAAACGCCTCCAATCTTATGTCCGTGAAAAGCCCAGAAATTAATAGCGATTTCAGCCCAGCAAGCGATGTCACCTCCGTCCAACACCAAGATATCTTCTTCTCCAAGCGCGTTTAGAGTCTCAACGCAAAGTCTCAAGGGATGGATCGGTGCCACATCTGCATCCAAGATCTCTCGATAACTCTCAACACTTGTTTCTCGGGATTGACGGATGCGTTGTAGCCACGCTTCGCCTTTTGGGTGGACATCACCGGTTTTTTCTAATGCCTCGAGAAATCCTTTGATATCGGACACGATACGAACATCTGCCAGCATATTGCTGCTGAGTTCGCGGGATGTAGCATTAACTGAAACCAGGGTAGTGGCAGGGTTAAACAAAGGCGCAGTGCCATGGTTAAGGGGAAACGCGAGTTTTTCTCCCAACATCAATATGACGTCACACTCCTCACTGACCAGTCGACTGCATGGATTCTGGTGATATTCCAGGAGGCCCATATGCATGGGATGGGTCACATCAACCGATTTAAGATGCGTAAAAGGTGTGAAGACTGGAATATTCTTCTTGACCGCGAAATCCATCACATCATCATTCGCCCCAGAGTGCCAGACATCCTGACCCGAGATAATGATTGGTTTTTGTGCCCCATTAAGCAGAGAAATAGCTTCCTCTAGATCGGTAGGATTAGGCCAAGGCTGGTGTACTTTTCGTCTTCCAGAGTCAAATCCTCTGACACCGGGCTCAGGCTTATCCTCAATCTGCGCCGTAAATAGAAAGTTGATTGGCACAGTGAGTTGTACCGGCCCCGTCGGGTGATTGCTGGCAATGTCGAAAGCTTTGTCAAAAAACCAGGGCATCCTTTGTGCTTCGTTAACTTCGACCGAGTACTTCGTCATACTCCGTACGACTTCGGCTTGTGGGAGTTCCTTAAACCCTTGATTGTCGAAGTGGTGAGTATTCGAGGACACGCCAATAAAAATGACGGGATCGCCGGCATAATGAGCTTCAGCCACCGCAGAGATGTAGTTGGTGAAGCCGCTGGGTTCGGCAACACAAACTGCGACTTCACGCTTGTATCGCGCTGTAGCGGCTGCGAGAAAGCCGGCTTCCATTTCGTTACGGGCTGCGATGACGTCTATTTCAAAATCCAGACATGCAATCAATAGCGGATTGGTAAATCCGCCGCAGAGCGTGAAAATCTGATTGATTCCCTTCGCCTTTATTGCTCTCGCAAGAAAGTGCCCACCAGATATTTTTCCTTCAGCAGCTTTACTAAGATCTTTTTGCATCGTTAGAGGTGCGAGTGCACATTTAATCGGCCTATAGTCCTTGTATTTTCAAGCCTAAATTGGTTGTCCACATCAACCTGCAGGCGATGATCGCTATAACTTCGCCGTGATATCCATAGGGACCAGGGTGTCTGTCTACAATCAGCTTTGGCAGGGTGCTTGAAGGAGATCATTCTCACTTAGACACGTTTTCGACGACCTTGGACTATCCGATCCAAAATCATCGCGAGAAAAAGAATAGCGAAGCCTGCCAATAGCCCCTGACCCACATCCGCATATTGAAGAGCCTCAAGAACCTTTTCCCCGAGACCCTTTGCACCAATCAATGACGCAACGACAACCGTTAGCAGACTGAGAAGAATGGTCTGATTCATGCCTGCGCGGATCGACGGCGCGGCCAACGGCAAGTCAATGCGTGTCATCAGGTACCACTTGGAGGCTCCATAAGCGATCGCGGCTTCGCGGATCGATTCAGGAACACCGTTGAGTCCAAGTACCGTTAAACGGACAGTTGGAGGCATACCGAATATCAGGCAAGTGACTACTGCCGCTGGTTTTCCTGCCCCAAAAAACAGAATGATTGGGATCATGTAAACGAATGCAGGCATGGTCTGCTGAAAATCGAGAATCGGTCTCACAATTGCATAGGCCCTTGGACGCCGCGCGCAGAATATGCCCAGCGGAATTCCAAGTCCGATCGCGATTAATGCCGCAGTCCCTAGAAGCGCTAACGTTTGCATTGACAGAACCCAAAGACCGACGAGGCCGGTAATGGCTAGAAAGGCGGTCGTATAGATCGCCGCGCTTATCCCCGCCGACAGTGCAGTGAGCGCAATAATGAAACTGGATACCACGATCCAAGGTGTCTGCGTGAATACTGCTTCGAGAAAATCAAGAACTGATCGAATGCTGAAACTGATTCCATCCCAGAAACCTTCCCCACGAGTGTTCAGAGATTCAAATACCACCTCAATGCCCTTGATGGCGCCCATACGTATCTCGGGGATGGTTGGGAAGACCTGTAGAAATGGGATTGCGCCGCTCGTTCCGAAGTGAGCAACACTAGCCGCGTAAACCAGCACTACAAATAGACCAGACAATGTGAGCCGGACGAAGCTAATTCCCGATTTAAGAGACCTGTCTGATAACCACTCGGAAAATCTTGCCTCCAGAGCAGGGTTCGCAAGAACACCCTGAATCCCTTTAACCAGAAACAGCAAGCCAAGACCCAAAACGATAACCCAGATCCTGGATTCCTCAATTTGGGCAAATTCTATGAGGGACTGTCGGACAATCTCTTCCAGACCTTCAATATTTCTGTTGTAGGCATCCACTTTGTCCGAGCTGTTTTCAATGGCCGCTTCCAGTTGAGTTCGCCGGAGCTTCAGCTGCAACTCCATCTGAGCGATCCGTTGCGAAACTTCCGCTGTCATATCGCCCCAGCCACCACGCACAATTTGCGCAAGCGCAAATGCTTCTAGGACGGTAAACGGAAGGCCCCATTTCCATAATCCCCGGAAACCGAACCATATGGGTCCAAAAATTACTGCGGCCCAGTTAAAGGTCAGCGTAAACCCGGATTTGTTACCGATCCGAGTAAACTGCGCGTCATAGTATCGACCGTTTGACCCAGAAAACTCTTCGACCAAGTCCTTGAGATCCAGATCATCGCTTTTTGTCTGGCCCTCCAACTGATACTTGGCGGAGCCCGTCATGATGTCTCGGCTCCCTCTATAACTGTTCTGAGGAGATCCTCTCGAGTAACGACCCCAACTTCCCGACCTTCGTTGTCTGCGACGAGTAGTGGCCGATCTGATGAGATGGCGCTGTTGATGAGTTCGCCAAGGTGAGCATCGTGATCGAATTGTTGAAGCCCTTCAGGAAGCGGTCCGTGTGCTTGTTCAAATGACTCTATTGATTGCATCACAGCATGAGCACGTACCACCTTGAGTCGTGAAATCCCTGAAACAAAGTCTGCTACATACTCATCTGCGGGGTTCAACACGATTTCTTCAGGAGTTCCTATCTGAACGATTCGCCCATCGCGCATAATTGCTATTCGGTTTCCGATTCGAACCGCCTCGTCAAGATCGTGAGTGATAAAAACCGTAGTCCTCTTCATTACTGACGCTAATTGCATGAATTCGTCTTGCAATTGACGGCGAATAAGCGGATCCAAGGCGCTAAATGGCTCATCCATCAGCAATATCTCTGCGTCTACCGCGAGTGCGCGGGCCAATCCAACCCGCTGCTGCATTCCTCCAGAAAGTTCATGAGCGAACTTATTGCCCCAACCTGTCAGCTCGACCATGTCAAGAATCTTTTCAGCAGTAGCCCTCCTTTTATTTTTCGGAATCTTGCGAATTTCCAACGGCATCGCGATATTGTCGAGCACGGACCTATGCGGAACGAGCGCAAAGTTCTGAAACACCATTGCGATATGGGTGTTTCGGTAACGTCGCAACTCGTCGTCCGAGAACGCCAGCACATCGTTGCCGTTGACAATGATCCTGCCCTTTGTTGGTTCCAAAAGACGATTGATGTGTCGGACGAGCGTCGACTTGCCGCTGCCCGAAAGCCCCATAATGCAGAAAATTTCGCCGCGGTTAATCTGCAGGTCGACATCTGCGACCCCGATTACACAGTCGTATTGCTCTAAGACCTGTTGCTTCGTAATGTCGTCTTTCTCGATCGCCGCCATCGCCTCGATAGCGCGATCCCCAAAGATCTTCCATACACCTTCGATTTGGATTGCGGTCGAACTTGAGTCGGATGTTTGATTCATTACGAACTTGTGAGTGGTTGTGACTATGGAAGCCCAGACTTCTCTAATTAGGGGCCATAGAAACCTGTCCCCGGGGTTTCCCCCGAGGACAGCGTCAAAGATTACATCGTGAGTCTACAGTCCGAACCAGCTATCGACGCGCTCTGGATTCGCGGCGATCCACTCAGAGATCATTGCACGCGGATCCTTTTTAGCTCCCGCTATCTCATAAGCCCAGCGGGTTACAGTATCAATGTCTAACTGAATGTTAGCCATCAGTTCGGCCACCAAAGGCGCCTTAGTTTCGAGCGCCCTGGCCCAGCCAATTTGAATCTGCTTAGGTGCGCTGGCACAGGTAATCTTTGAGTTTTCATACCAGTCGGGATCCACGTCCTGCGTGATCTGGTTCCAGCAGCCTTTTCCATCATTTGCGGGCTCTTCAAGCTGAACCAAGCCAAATGCATCCCAAACCCAATCGGGCTTCCAGCAATAACCAACGTAACCCTTGCCGTTTTCGACCGCCTCTCTCAGAGCGGCATAGTGCGCGCCAGGAGCCATCCGAATCCATTCGTTGTTACCCAGAAGCCCATAGTCGCGGGTTTTGATCATGTTTTCGTTAGTCGCAATCCAGCCTGACCGACCAATCCAAATGTCACCTTTTCCGTTGCCATCATGATCGATGGTTTTGGCTACTTCTGGACGGGCTAAATCATAAATTGTTTTAACATTGTGTTGGTCTGCCCAGGCTTTCGGGGCACAGAATCCACTGCTACCAATGTAATGTTTTTCGCTAATCGCGACCGTACCTTTTTCATGAACGTACTTTTGTACAAAAGCGCTCTGATTGGGCAGCCAGATATCAACATGAATATCAAAATCTCCACTGTCCAGGCCTGCATAAGCTGCCGCATTATCGGCAGGCTTAACTTCCGTTTTGTACCCAAGGCGTTCTTCGATTAAGACCACAAGCAGAGCCTCGATCGCCTGAAAAGATGGATATGGGCTATGGTTCATTCGGATCGTCTCGGCGGCAATCGCTGATGTTCCCGAGACAGCTAGAAAGCCCAAAGCAACCAGGCCACTGACCAAACGTTTGTTGAGCGTTTTCATTTCACACCTCCGTAAATAAATAAATGTATTCAAAGACTATCCTGCCTGAGTTGTTTTAATTTTTGACTGGATAACCTTTCTGATCCGCTATGTCTTTGTCGTATTTCTTGGTGCCGAAGAGACCTCCATTAAGTTACTTGTCAAAGTTAATGAATACGCTAACATAACAACTATTACTTTTAATGAATAATATCCATAACATCAAAGGTATATAAAGATGGATCTTACCAATCACCAGTTGAGAGCCGTTCTGAAAATTGCTGAGAAAGGGAATATTTCCCATGCAGCAAGTGCTCTTGATTTGTCTCAGCCAGGCCTCAGCCGGCTACTCAATCAGGTGGAACAGAATCTAGACGCGCGACTTTTTGACAGATCGGGACGAGGGGTTCAGTTAACAGAGGTTGGCAAGATTTTCTGTGAGCACAGTAGAGAAATATTGTCGCGGCATGAATTAATTAGGGGAAACATTCAGGATCTCGGGGATCAGCTTGCTGGTAGCGTGCGGATAGTGATGCCACATACTGCGGGCGTTGTACTCTTTATCCCACTAATGAATCATTTTCGGGAACATCACCCCAATGTAGCCTTAAAGATAATGCCCGCCTTCAATCTTCACATTCCTCAGTACCTCAACTCGGGTACTGCCGATATCGGCCTAATTTCATATCCACATGGACTTTCCGGGTTGAGCGCGAGTCCTCTGATGACTGAGGCTTTATATTTCATTGGAGACTGCGCAGACATACCTAGAAGTAAACAGAGAATCACGCTCGCAGAGGCGGTCCGCCATCCTTTGTTGCTACCGTCCGTCAGTCACAGCTATCGGTTCTATATCGATAATGCGTTGGCGGAGCACAACCTTCGTATAGATTCCTTATTGGAGATCGATTCGGAAGACGCAACTATCCAGATGCTGAAAGAGGGCCAAGGGTTTTCAATCATCCCTTACTCAATGGCCCAGCGTGAGGTTGATGATGGCAAGCTCGCTGCCTGTCTCGTCACTGATCCAGTTATTTCAAGAACCTTTTTTATTGCCACTGCATCAAATCGTCCGCAGACTCGACTTGTCCGGTCGGTTACTGACGAGTTAGTGTCGGTAGTGGAGCAGAACCTAGAGCGCGGGCGCTGGACCCTTGCAGCGGATAGCTAACCTTTAACTGACAGGCTACGACAATGAGCAGTAACCGGAAAGAACCCGAGGTCCAGACGATATGAATAGCGGCATGATGAGCGTTGAACAACTGACACAAGCTGTTGAGGAGGGCAGTATCGATACGGTATTGGCCTGCCAGGTCGACATGCAGGGCCGTTTGATGGGCAAGCGTTTTCAGGCCGAATTCTTTCTTGACAGCGCCATTGACGAAACCCATAGCTGCAATTACTTGCAGGCCACGGACATGGAAATGGAAACCGTGGAGGGCTACAAGGCCACCAGTTGGGAAGCGGGTTATGGCGACTACGTCATGAAACCTGATCTCGCGACCTTGCGCAGACTGCCCTGGCTGGAAGGAACAGCGCTAGTACTTTGCGACGTTCTTGATCATCACACCCATGAAGAAGTGCCCCATTCGCCCCGAGCTGTACTGAGACGGCAGGTACGGCGTTTGGCAGATGCAGGCCTGAAGGCCTTCATGGCAACCGAACTTGAGTTTTACCTGTTCGATGACAGCTTTCAATCTGCCTTCAGGAGCGGCTACCGAGGCTTGACGACTGCCAGTCATTACAACGAGGACTATCACATCTTCCAGACTACCAAGGAAGAAGAAGTCATGCGGTCTATCCGCATTGGTCTGCAGGGCGCTGGCGTGCCGGTCGAGAACAGTAAGGGTGAGGCCTGTGCCGGTCAGGAGGAGATCAACGTTCGCTATGCCGAAGCGCTGGAGATGGCGGATCGGCACGTAATCGTGAAGAACGCCTGCAAGGAGATAGCCTGGCAAAAGGGTCGTTCGGTGACCTTTATGGCCAAGTGGGACTACGATCACGCCGGTAATTCGAGCCATATACATCAATCGCTCAGAAGTCTCGATGGTGGGCCCGTATTCCACGACCCCGACTCAGCGCATGGTATGTCGGAAGCCATGCGCCAGTATCTTGCCGGGCTGCTTGGGCATGCCGATGAGATTACCTATTTTCTGGCGCCCAACATTAACTCCTACAAGCGATTTCAAACGGGCACCTTCGCGCCCACCAAAGCGGTCTGGAGTCTTGATAACCGCACCGCCGGTTACCGCGTGTGCGCCGCCGACACATCAAACGTGCGGATCGAATGCCGGGTCGGTGGGGCGGACCTTAATCCTTACCTCGCTCTAGCGTCACAAATCGCTGCTGGGCTGGACGGTATCGAAAACAAAGCAACTCTTGAAAGTGAATTTGTCGGCGATGCGTACGGTGGTCAGGGTCGCTATATTCCCGCCACCCTGCGGGACGCAACCCGGGCATTGGATGAGTCGGCACTGCTTCGCCGCGCCTTTGGCGATGATGTTGTCGATCACTACGTGCACGCGGCGCGTTATGAACAACTCGAGTACGATCGACGGGTGACGGATTGGGAAATATTCCGCGGTTTCGAGCGGGCCTGAACAAGCCGGCGCAACTTTGTTTTTCTCCTTTAATCCCGATTTGATCGATATTTGCGTGCATCATGACAGTTCATAAAATTGCAGTTATCCCCGGTGACGGTATCGGTGTGGCGGTAACCGAAGCGGCTCTTGACGTGGCAGCTGTCGTGCTTCCAGGCAGCCGTTTTGAAGCGACTACGATGCCGTGGTCTTGCGACTATTATCTTGAGACCGGTCGCATGATGCCGGACAACGGTATTGAGATTTTGCGTGGTTTCGATGCGATCTTCCTGGGCGCTGTGGGCTGGCCGGCAAAAGTACCTGATGCGGTGTCGTTGCACGGTTTGTTGCTCCCCATCCGTAAGGCCTTTGTTCAATATGCCAACATCCGACCCCACCGTTTGCTGCCGGGAGTCGAAGGCCCGTTGCGCACATCGGATTTCGATATTCTGTGTATTCGTGAAAATACTGAAGGCGAATATTCGGGAGCAGGTGGGCGTGTGCATCGCGGTACTTCAGATGAGGTGGCTGTTGAAACGGCTGTCTTTACGCGCACGGGTGTTGAGCGCATTTTACGGTTTGGCTTTGAACAGGCGCGTCAACGCTCTGGCCGGCTGGCCTCGGTGACGAAATCAAATGCACAGCAATATTCGATGGTTTTTTGGGATGAAGTGACGCAGGAGTTGGCTGCTGAATATCCCGAAGTAAATGTGACGCCTTATCATGTGGATGCAATCTGCGCGCGTATGGTTATGGCACCTGAGACCCTGGATGTAATTGTCGCCTCCAACCTTTTTGGTGACATCCTGACCGATTTGGGCGCCGCGATTCAAGGCGGGCTTGGCTTTGCAGCATCGGCCAATATTAATCCCACTGGCAACGCGCCATCTATGTTCGAGCCGGTACATGGCTCGGCGCCGGATATCGCTGACCAGGGGATGGCCAATCCAATAGCAGCGATCTGGTCGCTGGCCATGATGCTCGAACACCTGGGCGAAACAGAGGCTGCCAAACAGGTGATGGCGGCGGTAGAGGCGACTACCGTCAGTGGCGTCGGCTGCGTGTCAGGGGCGCAGAGCACGAATGAGATAACTCAGACGATTTTGGCCGCTTTGTAATGAACGGACAAGCAGCTTCGTTAACCCCTGTGCTCAACAGTTTGAATGACGCTTAAAGAGCACCTATCGGAACTTGTCTAACATGATGTTTGATGTTTTTGTGGTCGGGGGTGGAATAAATGGCTGTGGGATAGCGCGAGATGCTGCGGGAAGGGGTCTTTCCGTTTGTCTTGCAGAGAAAGATGATCTCGGGGCCAAGACGTCCTCTGGCTCGACCAAGTTGCTACACGGCGGCTTGCGCTATCTTGAGCACTATGCATTCAATTTAGTGCGTAATTCATTAATCGAGCGCGAGGTGCTTTGGAGTATTGCGCCACACATCATCTATCCCTTGCGCTTTGTATTGCCCCATCATCTGGGCTTGCGTCCGAGCGTACTTTTAAGACTTGGGCTATTTATCTACGATCATCTG